>JAYVFJ010000465.1:0-2073 GCA_043773225.1 Chloracidobacterium sp. | reverse complement strand
CCCCAACTGCTGCCGTCGGGATTATAAGCGGCGCGATTAGGAAGCTGAATGCCGCCGCCGTCAACGAGGCGCGGCGTAAAAAAATAAGGCCCGATGCCCGCACCGTATGTGGCCTTTCCGACTATGGGGCCGACGTTGCCCAGTTTGAACATAAACGCACCGGTTTCAGCCGCCGAGCCGTTTAATTCATTGATGATCATTACCTTGACCGGAGGCGCCGGATTGACCGGGACGGCAATATCATCACCGCCGCGAAAATGATATGAATAAAGCGGCGTTCGCTTCATCCACTCGATTAAATAATCCGGCGTGATGCCGCCGCCATTATCACGCTGGTCGACGATAACGCCCGCCCTATCGGCGTATCCTGTAAGCCCGCGGATCGCGTTGCCGATCCCGTCAGGGTCGTAATTTTCGATAAAAATATAACCGAGTTTTCCACCCGATACTCTTTCAACATATTTGCGGTTATTTTCCGCCCAATTCGCCCGGCGAAGACGATTTTCACCCGCACCCGGATAAACGGTGAACGTTCGTGCACCGGCTCCGCCTGCGTCGGCACTTACAACAATGCGCGTCGGCTTGCCAATTGTGTTTTCGAAATAGCTATAAAGATTTTTGCTCGTTTCTATTCTTTTTCCGTTCACTTCCAAAAGATAATCGCCGTCACGGACGTCCACGCCGGGCTGGTCGAGCGGTGCGGAAAACGAGCCGTTCGACGAAGCGTAAGAAGTCGAGCGGTATATCTTTTTGAACCGGATCTTTCCTTTCTCGACCGCATAATCCGCGCCCAACAGTCCGACGCGTAGCCCGCTGCCGCTCGCCGGGGTCGTGTCGCCGCCATTGACGCCGAGATGTGAAATGGAAACATGGCCGAGCATCTGGCGCATCAATCCGTTCAGATCCCCGCGTCTCGTGGTCGTTGGCAAATAAGCGGCATATTCGCGTTCGAGCGCGGCGAGATTTTGTCCATGATGGTTTGGATCGTAAAACCAATCACGCATGATCCGCATCGATTCGTGAAACATCTGCTTCCATTCGTCCGCCGGAGTGACACGAACCTCCATTTTGTTGAAATTCTGTTTACCGTCGTCGGCCTTTGGAGGAGTTTGTGCTCCGGTCAGAAAATAATCTCTTCCCTTGCGATACAAAATACGTCCGCCGTCGCCGGTAATATCAACCGCATCGACCTCGTCGACGATCTTTTGCAGTCCATCAGCCTTTGCAAGATCGTAAAAATAGACCGCCTGCGATTGCTGCCGTTCATTGAGATTTCCGGGCGTCTTTGACCACTCGCCGACGACCAGATTGAGCTTGCCGGGTTTGCCCGACGCAAGCTGCGTGTAATCACGCTGCGGCAGCGGCAGATTGACAAAACGGCCCTGCAAATTATCAAAGTCGATCACAACCCGCGACAGGATTTCGGCGATTTTTGCGTCCGGATTCGGTTGTCCGTTCGGTAAAAGCGGAGACGGCGTATCTTTAGCCAAAATGAGGGCGTGAAGGCGGCGTGTCACGAGCGGCTGAGCAAACGCGCCGTTCAAAACACCCCAATTAAACTCACTCGTTCCTGCATTAAGGCTCGATGCGAAATAGAGATACTTGCCGTTCGGGTCAAAAACCGGCATCTGGGTGTGCGTTACGCCATCCGTTACCTGAACTGATCTTTTCTGCGCGAGATCGTAGATAAACGTCGTTCCAACTCGGTTCTTTAGGCGTTTTGCATAAGTTAGAAACCGCGAATCGGGCGAGAAATTAGCCGACCATTCATACTGCGCTGAGTAGACGGACGAATCGACCTTTGCCGAAACTCCCGTTTCGGCGTCGGCGAGCCATAAATTCAAACGCCTGTCGGCGAAAACAAGCTTTTTCGAATCAGGCGACCAACTGAGCCCCCAATAGAAAGACGGCTGTTTTTCTATCGAGATCTTTTTGACCGAATCGTTTTCCAAAGAGCGGATATGGAGTGCGTATTCGCCGGATTCATCGGAAATATAAGCAACCGATTTGTTATCCGGCGAGATCACCGGATAGCGTTCCGCCGCGCCGGACGTATTGGTCAAATTTTTGTAT
>JAYVFJ010000464.1:0-3391 GCA_043773225.1 Chloracidobacterium sp. | reverse complement strand
CTGCCGTCTTTAGAAGTGACAAATCCCCTGAATATGAACGTCTTTAGTTTCGGCTCGAATTTTATCAATTTCGACAATGTTACTCTGTGTTCAACAGGGGGAACTCTGACCACGGCCCAACAGAATACCTGCAATGGATTTCTGGCACCGACGCGGACAGGATTGTCTCGCAGGATGAGGGTGGGTATTCGATTCGATTTCTAATACTTGCCGCCTGATTTTCGATTTAAAGGCCGCTCGCAAGGGCGGCCTTCTTTTATTAGACAAAGGAAATTTTTGATGACTTGGTTGGTAGCAATATGATAGATTAAAGTGTTGAACATTTTTGTTCATTGCAATTTATGAACCAGGTTTTAGAAACGGGAACATTGCCGGTTAGCGAGATTACGATCGAGTCGGTCTTGCTGGATGCTGAGCTTTTTGTAAAATACAGCTCGCCGGAGAAGGCTTTTGCGCTGCTTCGCAGCTCGCTTGAACGTTCGCCACGTTCGATCCCGCTGCGCGAAAAGATGCGTGACATTTGCGTCAGGCAAAAGAATCTTAACGAAGCCGCAAAACAGTGCCTTGCGTTGGTGAGTCTTTACATTGCCCGTGAGGATTTTGACCTCGCCTATGACCGTTTGCAGGAAGCAAAATTGCTCGATCCGCGAATCTCGGTTGCTCCCGGCCTTGAGGCTATCCGACGTGCCCGACGACCCGATTTTGCTACTCATCGCGACCGTTCGCCACAAAAGATCCGCACAGACGTAACGTTCGCCGGCAATCTTGCGTTCGTCAGCATCTTCGATGCCGTTCAGGTTATCGAGAGCGCAAAGATGACCGGCTTGCTCGTCATAAAATCGGACTTGCACCTTGCCAACGTATCCTTTAACGATGGAAAGATCGTTGACGCCGAATGCAATGAAAAAAATGGTGTTACCGCATTTCGCGATATTATTGAGATCAATCACGGGACGTTTGAATTTTCGAATTCGGATCATGAATTCCCCGTCGTCATTACAGTTTCAAGTAACACCAATTTCCTTCTCGATGTGCTTACAGAACTCGACAACGAACGCGCCGAAAAACAGGGCCTGAGAAATGTCGGGGACGAAATCTAAGCAGTGGTCAGTGTTCGGTGATCAGAAAAAAACTGACCACTGATCACTGTCCACTGACCACTTTTTATTTGACTTCACAATCGAAATACAACAAAATATAGTGCTTTCCCAATTTCCGGGCACTATAGAATGTTTAAGCTCCAGCGTTTAGAAATTACCGGATTCAAGTCTTTTGCAGACTATACCGAGATCGTTTTTACCGGCAGCGGCATCACTGCGGTTGTCGGGCCGAACGGCTGCGGCAAGTCAAACGTGTCCGACGCCATCGCGTGGGTCCTCGGCGAACAACGCGCCAAATCCTTGCGCGGCGGCGAGATGAAGGACGTTGTCTTTCAGGGAACCAAAAACCGCAAACCGGGCGGCATGGCCGAAGTCGTTTTGCACCTCGTGCGCGACGACACGGTTTTTGACATTGACGAATCCGAACTCGAAGACATTGACGAAGCCCTGACCGGCATTGACGAAAGTGCCGTCGATATGGACGAGATCGAGGCCGTTGAGGCTGCGCCAGTCGAAGTCATTTCGGAAATTGCCGTCGAGCAAAATGGTTTTCACGACGACTTTATCGAATCGGAAATCGAAACCGTAAAGGTCGCTGCCGTCGGTTCGACTCAGACTCTCGAAACAAAAGTAAAAACAAAACGCCACTGGCGGCCGCGCTCGTTCGCGTTGGAATTTGCACCGGGCGAGGCAGTGTCGGTCACGCGTCGGCTGTATCTTTCGGGCGAGAGCGAATATCAGCTAAACGGTAAAACGTGCCGGCTCCGTGACATCACCGATCTGTTTGCGGGCACCGGTTTGTCGGGCGCGCATTACGCGATAATCGAACAGGGACGCATCGGCCAGATTCTCTCTGCCAAACCCGCCGACCGCCGTAATCTGATCGAAGAAGCCGCCGGCATTTCAAAATTCCGCTCTCGCCAACGTGCCGCCGAATCGCGTCTCGAATCCGCAAAGGGAAATCTTAGCCGTATTTCCGACATCGTTTCCGAGATCGAGAAGCAGGTAAATTCGCTTCGCCGTCAGGCTGCCAAGACTCGTCGTTTCAAGATCCTGCAAGAGGAGTTCCGAACGCTCCTGCGCCAGCTTTATGCGGCTGAGGGCAAGTATCTGACTGATCTTTCCGAAGATCTAAAACTCCAGCTTGGCCGCGCGGCTGAGATCGAAACTGAACTTCAAGCACAGCTTAAAACTAAGGAAGAAGCCGCCCGCGAAGCCACGCAATCTGCTCGCAACGCCGAGGAAAGTCTTGCCGAACTGCGAAAGATCCATGCCAATAACGTCCTTGAGCGTGACCGTGCCGAGCGTGAGCACATTTACAAATCCGATCAGATAGTAAATCTCAACAATCGCTGCGAAACCCTGCGCGGCGAGATCGCGGCGAGTGATGAGCGGCTCCAACTACTCAAGTCAGAGCTTGAGCGTTTGCAAAAGGAAGAGCAGTTTGAGACCGCCGAGCACGAAAAGGCTGCATCCGCTCTACGCGAATCTGAAGACATTCACAACCGCGAGGCCCAGGCTTTGGCGACGATCGAATCGTCGATCGAAACTCTACGCGCTTCGCTCATGCAGCACACCGGCGCGGTTGAGCGTTTTGACGAGATCGGACGTCAGCTCGAAAATAATCTTGCAAAGCTTACCGAACGTGCCAACGGCCTCGAAAAAGAAGGCGTTCGGGCTGACGAAACTTTCTCGGCAAATCAACAGCAGGCAGAATCGCTGGCCGAAACCCTCGCCGCCGAAGAGAAAAAGCTCGCCGAACTCAACAGCGAAAAAGAACTGCTTCTCGCCGCAACCGTTGATACCCGCAATGCTCTGCGGACGACCGAGAGCGAATTGCAGACTTTGCAGGAAGATCATTCTGCAAAAAAACACCGCCATTCTACGCTGCTCGAACTCGAGGAAAAGCGCGCCGTTTACACTCCGCAGGTGCAGAAGCTGTTTGCCGAAGAGGAAAAGATCGGCGTGCGTCTGGCTGGTGTTTTGGCTGACCGCCTGAACGTCACGAGAGAAGCCGAGACAGCCGTCGAGACGCTGTTTGGCAATTTTCTCGAAGCGGTCGTCGTCGAATCATTGGACGATGCAAAACGGCTTTCGACGTGGCTAAAGAATAACGACATCGGCCGCACGGCGATGATCGTTTTGCCAAAAACCGCTACACGAGCAAATGATGCCGTTCTCGGCATGGGTGATACTATCGCCGATCACCTCGGTGTGTCGAGCGAATTGGCCGAAGCGCTGCGTCAGGTTTTCCCGCGGGAAATGTCGGCTCAAATTGTCAAAGAGCTAGA
>JAYVFJ010000463.1:0-7744 GCA_043773225.1 Chloracidobacterium sp. | reverse complement strand
ACAAATGCATTTAACCTTGGCGTTGATTTTATCGGCGGCACGGTTGTCGTTGCTAAATTCAAAGGCGAAAGGCCGACCGACGAGGCGATCCGCGAGGCGCTAAATAATGCAAACGTAACCGATCCGCAGATTCAGGCCTCGACCGATAAGACGGACGAGGTTTTGATCAAGATACCTCTGGTCGAAGGGACGACATCTCCCGCACCGCAACCTGAGGCTGGCGGTCCTGAGGCGGGCGAGACCTTGAAAGCGCAGGTGCAGGCCGGACGAAGTATTGTGAAATCGGCACTCGATACTTTTGGCAAAGAGGCCGAAGGCGAGGCGACGCTTGAATCATCGGAAGATGCGGTTTACAAGATTGTCGGAACCGATTCGGTTGGCGCGGTCGCGGGTGCGAAACTCCGAAATCAGGCTGTCACGGCAACGCTTTTCGGACTTGTAGGCATTTTGCTTTTTATCGCTTTCCGCTACGACTGGACGTATGCCGCGGGTGCCGTGATTGCAGTGTTTCACGATGTTTTGATGGCACTGGCTTTCTTTTCGCTGTTTCAGTGGGAGATCAATTTGACAGTGATCGCGGCGATCCTGACAATTGTCGGATTTTCTGTCAATGATTCAATCGTTATCTTTGACCGCGTCCGGGAAAACTTGCTCATGAACCGCACCGATTCGCTTTTTGCGATCACAAACGAAGCGATCAATCAGACGCTTTCACGCACGATCATCACCGGCGGGCTTGTGCTTTTGTCGGTTCTCGCGCTTGTGCTTTTTGGCGGCGAAGTTCTCAGAAGTTTCTCTTTGGCGTTGCTTATCGGTGTCATTTCCGGAACTTACTCGACCATAGCGATCGCCAGTCCAATCGCAATCTGGTGGCAGACTAAGCTTGGCGAAGCAGAGATCAAGGATGTTCTTGCTCCGCAGACCGTCGGAGAAAAGCTGGCGTCGTCCTCGCGTCGAACTGTGACGAGAAGGCCGGTTACCCGATAGCAAATAATGAGCATCTAAAAGGGGGACTTTTGGCAGAAAACGCACTCTAGCACAATCGCATTTTTTGTCTCGGAAATTAAAGATATTATTCTTGACTTTCGCTGGTTAAACTTTTAGACTTCTTTTCGTTGCTGGTCAATTTGTTTTTGCTTTTGCCTTTTTCCGTTTTGAAGTTTGATTCGGGAATGGATTTCTCGGAATTTCGACCGGTAGGTTATCGCCCTGTTTTGTGTTACTCGGGAAAAGAAGCAAACTGTGTATTTTACAAGATTTCGGCTCATCGCTTTGTTACAACTTGAAGTTGTTGTGTATCATCTTATGTTATAAGGCTTCGTAACCCTTGACCTGAAATGGCACCGGAAAAAGGGAGGATAGTAAAATGCTTGATCAATTAGTAGAATCGAAAAGCAATTCAAGAGAAAATACAAGACGCAGCGAGTTTCTCGTCGTGGTTTTGATCGTGGTAGTTTCAATTCTGCTTGGCAGTTGGACCTACAGTCTTTTTGCAAAAGATTACGATATGGGCAGCGATGGCCTAAACCTGACCTCGCTGGTCGCGCCGGTTCCGGTTGCCGATGAAGAACCTCCGCCAAAGGAGGAGAAGCAACCTGATAAGGAGGTAGCGACCGATACGCGTAAGGAACTCATCGCAAGCATAGACATGTCTCCAAAAGAGCCGCCTCCGATAAGCGTCCAGAAAAATACGAAAGCGACTATTCGCCCCGAGTTTAACGTAAGGCTTGGAGATTCCGACTCCAATGCAACCATTAAGCCCGAAGGCGGTGGGCGCGTGGTTAATGAGGGTGGACCCGGTGGGGGACTTACGGCTAGCACGGGCCCGGAGAAAAACACGGACGACGAGGGAGCCCCGCCGCCGCCGCCGAAGCCTAAACCCAAAACGATCTCGGGCGGTGTTTTGAATGGCAAGGCGACGAGTTTGCCAAAACCGGGATATCCGCCGGCAGCGAAAGCAATCCGCGCCAGCGGTGCGGTAAATGTTCAGGTTTTGATTGACGAAAGCGGACGCGTAATTTCTGCAACCGCCGTCAGCGGACATCCGCTTTTGAGGGCAGCAGCCGTGTCGGCGGCACAATCAGCCCGTTTCAGCCCGACGCTTTTGACAGGTCAGCCGGTTAAAGTTTCCGGCTTGATCACATATAATTTTACCGCGCAATAAATATATTGACGCGGGTTTTGCGGGGATGTTTACACATGCCCGCAATTTATTAAGTATCGCAATTATTAGATTCTTTTTTTGATTTCTTTGGAGGAAAAATCATGACACTTCTTTTCTTTGACGCAGGCGGATTTGGAATTTACGATATCGCCAAGAGCCTGACGATTCCGGGCTGGGCGGTTATCATCACGCTTCTGATCCAGTCGGTGTATCTGATCGCGGTCGGTATCGAACGCTGGCTGACATATAACAAGGCCAAGCAGCAATCGCGGCAATATGCGCCAAAGGTTGCCCAGGCTCTGAAGAACGGCAACATTGACGAAGCCATCAATATCAGCGACAAGCATAAAGATTCGCACCTCGCAATGGTTGTCTCAAGCGGGCTCAAGGAATTTGCGGCCCATCAGGGCAACTCGGATATTTCGGCTGACGAGATGTCGGCGTCCGAACGCGCTCTCGACCGTGCCATTGCTGTCAAAACCGCTGAATTGAAACGCGGCCTTGGCGGTTTGGCGACCGTCGGTTCGACGGCTCCGTTTGTGGGACTTTTTGGAACTGTCGTCGGCATCATCGGTGCTTTCCAGGCTTTGAAGGCCAACGAGAACGCCGGAATCGGCGCCGTCGGCGGTGCTATTTCCGAAGCTCTTATCGCGACTGCATTTGGCATTTTGGTGGCCGTGCCGGCCGTCTGGCTGTTTAACTATTTCACGACGAAGGTTACGAGCTTTGGCGTCGAAATGGAAAACTCGGCCTCCGAGCTGGTTGATTATTTCATTAAACAGCGTGCCAAGAGCCTCCGTGCATAAGAGGCGAATTTTAAGATTTTTCTCTGACTTGGGAGTATTGCCATGAGCATGAAGATCGGTGGAACCGATGAATTTAACTCCGAGATAAATGTCACGCCGATGGTGGACGTGATGCTTGTGCTGCTGATCATTTTTATGATCGTCACGCCGCTGTTGCAGCAGGGCGTATCGGTAAATCTGCCGCGCGATATGATCAGCCCCGATCCGGACGAGGAGATCGCCAAGGATACATCTGTTGTAGTGGCGATCACAAAGGAAGGAAATTTTAATATCGGCAAACAGGAATTTCCAATAGATGCACTCGGTGATGTTATTAAGAGACGCATGGAGGGCAAAACCCCCGAAAAGCGTGTCGTGTATATCAAGGCCGATGTCGATGTAGATTACGGCAAAGTCGTTCAAGCCGTTGATACTATCCGAAAGCAGGATATAGACAAGATCGGGCTTGTTGCTGACAAGAAAAAAGGCATTGAGGCTGCTCCTGTAGCGCCTCCGAAGTAGTTATTTACCGGCGGCGGTAATTTAAGATCGCCGCGTGATTTACGGGAAGGTAGAGATATGGGAATGTCAACGGGCGGCAGCTCAGACGGAGCAGCACCGCATATTAACGTAACGCCTCTTATAGATGTGCTGTTGGTTCTGCTCATCATTTTTATGGTCATTACGCCGCTCAAACCAAGCCGTTTCGAGGCAAAGGTGCCGGCGGAACCAAAGGATGAGCAACAGCAAATTGTTAAGCCAAACCCTTTGACACTTGTGGTCGCCATTAACAGGGAAACAAAGGCTATAACGCTTAATAATGAAGGGTTCGGCGATGTATCTGACACGCAGAGGCTGACGGACAAGCTTCGCGATGTTTTCAAGAAGAGAGAGGCAGAGGGTGCCTTTCGCGAAGGTACAAACGAAGTGGAGAAAACGCTTTTTATTAAGTCTCCAAAGGCAGTGCGATACGGTGACGTTGTGAGGGTGATTGATGCCGTCAAAACTGCCGGTGCCGAACCGGTCGGCTTGCAGATAGATGATTTAGAATAATTTTGCCGAACTTTGTTGGGAGCCTTATGAAATTGGGATTTCCGGCCTCGAATAATTTTCGGCAGCGATGGAGTCAAATGATGAAATTCTCTCGTTTAGGAGTTTTTTTATTCATAATAGTTACCGTCTCGATCGGTTCTAGTTGTGGCTATTACAACCGGATCATCGCTCGAAAAAGTTTAGTTGACGGCTCGAACGCATATAAGGATCGTAAATTTCCTGAAGCTGAACGGCTTTTCCGTGATGCTGTGTCGCGTGATCCAAAGGGCGAGACGGACGAAGGGAAATTTGCACAGCTATTTTTGGCCCGAACCTTGCACTCGGAGTTTATCGGAGATCGGAAAAATCTTGCCTTGGCAGAGGATGCCATAGTCCAGTATCAAAAGGCGTTGCAGCAAAATCCTAAAGACCAGAGTTCTTATAAAGCGATCGCCAGCCTTTATGAAAATCTGCTGAAAACTGATGAGTGGCTAAAGTGGGTAACTGCGAGAGCGGCAAATACTAATATTCCTCCTGAGCAGAGAGCCGAGGCGTTTACGTCCCTTGCGAACAAGAAAAATACCTGCGCCAACAATATAACCGACACTGATAAGACCAAAAAGACTGTCACGAAAGACGGGAAACAGACTTTCCAGTTCGTCAAACCCGAAAGCACTGAGGATTACGAAACTTTGAAGACCTGTATCGATGAGGGAACAAAATTGATCGATCAGGCAATGGCACTCGAAACTAACGAAGTCAAAAACGCTGGAAGTATTAATGTTAAAGGATCGTCTGATCAGGATCTGGCTGCTAAACTGGATGTTTTGAAGGTTTTTGAATCGGCGAGGTCATACAAGGCGAGCCTTATCTTTCAAGCTATGCGCCTAGCCGAGATGGATGCAAGAACCCCGGACCGCGACCGTCTTAAGACGGAAGGCGAAGCAGCCCGCAAACACTTTCTGGAACTGAGCGATGTGGTCAAAAAGATCCAGGCTGAGATAGATGAGCGCGACGCGGCAAAACAAGCCGAAAAAACCGGCGAAAAAGCTAACGCTAACGCCGCCGCGAACAAAAAATAAGTCAGATTTTTCTTTTTAAATCAGGCGATGCTCAATTACAATTGATTGGGCATCGCCTCTTTTTTAAGGATAAAGGATGAAGGATAAAGAAAAATTAAGTCAAACGGCGTTACCCGCGGTGTTCCTTCATACTTCACCCTTTATCCATTATCCTTTATCCTTTAAATTATGATTCGCATCGAGGATGTAATTTCGACGGTTTCGACAAATCGGCCTGGCGCCGATGTCGATCTCATCCGCCGCGCTTACCTTTTCTCAGCGCTGCATCATCGCGGCCAAACGCGGGCCTCGGGCGAACCGTATCTTGTTCATCCGCTTGAGGTTGCCGAGATCCTTGCCGAAATGCGTCTAGATGAGACAAGCGTCTCGACCGGCCTTCTGCACGACGTTGTTGAAGACACGCTGGTCGATCTCGAAACGATTCGCTCGTATTTTGGCGATGAGATAACGCTACTTGTTGACGGTCTGACCAAGATCGCGCACATCAGCGATCTCTCAAAAGAGAAGCAGCAGGCCGAAAATGTCCGCAAGATGGTTTTGGCGATGACGACCGATGTTCGAGTCGTTCTTATAAAACTCGCCGACCGTCTGCACAACATGCGCACAATGCAGTATCTCAAGCCCGAAAAGCGCGAACGCATCTCGCAGGAAACGCTCGACATTTACGCTCCTATCGCACACCGCCTCGGAATGGGAAAGATGCGCAGCGAACTCGAAGACCTCTCCTTTCAAAACCTTTATCCCGACGAATATAAACGCCTCGCAAAAGAAGTTGATGCCCGCCGCCCCGAACTCGAAGCCGCTCTCGAAAAGATAAAAGCCACAATTGCCGAGAAGCTGACCGAGAATGAAGTTCCGTTCGTTGAGATCGAGGGCCGCGTCAAACGTCTCTACTCCCTTTGGAAAAAGTTAAAGAAGCAAAAAATCATGATCGAGCAGGTTTACGATCTGATCGCCGCCCGCATCATAACCGCAAATGACCGCAAAAATTGCTATCTGACGCTGAGCGTCATCCATGACATTTGGACGCCCGTGCCGGAGCGGTTTAAGGACTGGATCGCAATCCCTCGGGACAATCTTTATCAATCCTTGCATACATCGGTCATCGGCAGCGACGGCCAGTCGTTCGAGGTGCAGATCAGGACAGAGGAAATGCACCACGTCGCCGAGGAAGGCGTCGCTGCTCATTGGAAGTACAAGGAAAGCGCTCTCGGCAAAAGAGAAGAGGACGAAAGCCTTGACGAGCTTAGAAAGACCGTTGAAAAGCTCCTGCTGCCATTGGTCGAAAATACAAAGGACACCGAGGATTCCGAAGATTTCATCGAAAGCCTCAAACTCGATCTCTTCCCAAAGGACGTTTACGCCTTTACGCCTATGGGCAAGGTAATACAGTTGCCACGCAGATCGACGCCGATAGATTTTGCCTACGCCATTCACTCGCAGGTCGGAGACACTTGCACCGGAGCAAAGATAAACGGCCGCATCGTCCCGCTCAGAGGCGAACTCCAAAACGGTGATGTCGTTGAGATCCTAACAACTCCAAATTCAAAACCGTCCGGCGATTGGCTCAATCATACCGTGACGTCGAGGGCTCGTAACCGGATACGTCATTGGATATCGCTGGAACAGCGGACGCAGTCGATCGAGCTTGGCCGGAAACTTCTCGAAAAAGAGGCCGAAAAATTCCGCGTTCCCGCCAAAAAATTTCTCAATAACGAGAACGAATTAAGACGCATCGCCAATGAATACGGTCTGAGCCGGCCGGATGATCTGTTTGCGTCAGTCGGCTACGGCAAGACTCTGCCGCGAAATGTGCTCGGCAAGTTTCTCGGCCCCGAGAAATTGAGCGAGCTTGATCCCGATAACAAAAAAGAAACTCGCCTGAAAACAGGCATGAAGGCAGTCCGCAAGTTCATCGGCATGGGCGAGGATGCGATCGTCGTCAAAGGCGTCGATAACCTTTTGATAACACGCGCCAAATGCTGTAATCCCCTTCGCGGCGAAGAGATCATCGGCTATATTTCACTCGAAAAGGGAATCGTCGTGCATAACAAGCGCTGCAAAAATGTTTCGCAGTTAATGATCAACAAAGAACGTATTGTCGAAGTGGAATGGGCAAAGGCTACTGATATGGAGCAGATCCAGTCGGTTCATTTGCTTGCAACGACTGAAAATCGTACCGGCATGCTCGCCGGTATCACAAACGCCATCGCCGACATCAAAACCGGCATCCGCGACGCCCGAGCCAACGTTTCCAAAGACGATATAGGAATGATCGAGGTCACCGTCGAGGTTTTCGACAAAAAACATCTCGATAAGGTCGTCGGTGCCATCGAACACGTCCCCGGCGTCATCGCCGTCGAGCGCGTCAATGCTTAAAAACCGGAGAAGATGAAACCACAGATAAAGATGATGAACACAGATGAAGATAAAAACAATAAAGTTAGTCTTTTGAGTGCATTATTTGATGGAAATGGTGAGAGTCAGCATTACGAGTTGAACCGTCTGTCCGAATCCATAATTGGATGCGCGTTCAAAGTCGGGAATACGCTTGGTTGTGGATTTCTCGAAAAAGTTTATGAGAATGCGATGGTTCTTGAACTTAGAAATGCCGGCCTGACCGTTGCTCAGCAAGAAAAACTTTCTGTTTTTTACAATGGCTCAGTAGTCGGCGATTATGA
>JAYVFJ010000462.1:0-8665 GCA_043773225.1 Chloracidobacterium sp. | reverse complement strand
CTCGGTTATCCCGAATTGATTCCCGTCTCCGACTCGGATTATATTTTCGCCGCAATGGCCGAGGAGATGGGGCTTTTTGGCGGACTGCTTATAACTTTTGCGTTGATCGTTTTTGTCGGAGCCGGCGTCAGAACAGCCCGCGATTCGCGCGACATGTTTAGCAAGTTATGCTCGATTGGCCTCACCGCATTCATCGGTTTCCAAGCGCTCGTCAATATCGGCGGCATCACCCGCGCACTGCCGATGACCGGCATCACGCTCCCCTTCGTCAGCCACGGCGGATTTAGTTTAGTAACCAGCTTCATCATGCTCGGGATGCTAATGGCTCTTTCCCACCGAAACGCCATCGACCGCGAACGTGACGAGTTTAATGTTGAGGCTGAAGTCTAAATGTCCCGTAGGGACTCGAGATAATAGCCCAGCGATTTATCGCTGGGAACAATCGCAAAATTGACCGAAGTCCCGTTAGGGACGACCGAAAATGGGTGATTGATACTCAAGTCCCTAATGGACAATATCGTTCTGTCTCTTTGCTTCAAACAAAATAGTTCCTGCTGAAACTGCGAGATTCAAACTCTCTACACTGTTCTCCATTGGAATTTTGATTGCCTGGTCAATACTTGCTAGTTCATCAACGCTCAGGCCGTGAGCCTCAGAACCAAGTATCAAGAGCCGAGGTGTTTTCCAATCGATGTCAGTGTAACTGGAAACCGCCGAAGCATCCGCCGCAGTCGTAATCAACTCCCGCGCCTTTGCCCAACGCAGAGCATCATCAAAATCGGCATTGTCCCAAACAGGGAGGCGAAAACTCGCACCCATCGCCGCCCGCAGAGCCTTTGGCGAAAAAACATCGGCAGAATTTGTCGAGACAATAACGCCCGCAACACCGGCGGCTTCGGCGGTCCGAAGAACCGCTCCCAAGTTCGACGGATTATTGATCTCTTTCAAAAATACAACTACTTGCAACGAAGAAATGCCAAGACGCGCTTCGATTTGCTCCGCCAATGCCGCGGGACGTTGTGCAAGCAAAATAATTCCCTGCGACTGATCTGTATCGGCTATTGACGAAAATATTCGCGTTGGGATTTGCACGATTCTATCTGTTCGCTGCGAGACCGCATCGAGCATTTCCGCATCACGAAAATCGTCCGACACAAAACACTCATCTATCACCAAACCCGAAGAAAGCGCTTCGCCAACTAACCGCCGCCCTTCGATAAACATCTGCAAACGCTCTTTCCCGTCACGCACCTTTCTCGCATGAATCAAACTCTGATTGTTGCGGCTTGTTATTTTTGTTATTTCCTTCATTGAGTGAAATATAAATTAGCGCCAAAAACTTTTCTTATCTTTGCCGTCTTTGCGTCCTTGCGTTAAATTTTCTTATTCGTGCATTCGTGGCTAACTCCAATTTAATCATTTATCGCCCCGTTTTGAAATGCGGCCTAAAATCGCTAAACTTAGGCGGTATGAAGCCCGAATCGAAAACCAAAAGCAAGATCGAACTTTTGAAGGAACGCTCGCGCATTGCCGAAGAAGGCGGCGGTCAAACACGTGTCGAAAAACAAAAGGCCGCAGGTAAAATGACCGCCCGCGAAAGGGTCGAGTTTTTCCTCGACGAAGGCAGTTTCGAGGAGTTTGACAAGTTTGTCGTTCACCGCTCGACCGACTTCGGGATGGAAGAGCAAAAGTTCCCCGGCGACGGCGTGATCACCGGCCACGGCCTCGTCGATGGCCGCGAAGTGTTTATTTTTGCACAGGATTTTACTATCTTCGGCGGCTCTCTCTCGGAAACCCACGCCGAGAAGATCTGCAAGGTCATGGACATGGCGATGAAGACCGGCGCTCCGGTGATCGGGCTTAATGATTCCGGCGGAGCACGCATTCAGGAAGGCGTCGTTTCGCTTGGCGGCTATGCCGATATTTTTCTCCGCAACGTTCTCGCAAGCGGCGTTATCCCGCAGATAAGCTGCATCCTCGGCCCGTGTGCAGGCGGCGCCGTTTATTCGCCCGCGATCACTGACTTTAACGTGATGGTCAAGGACACGTCGTATATGTTCATCACCGGGCCTGACGTAATCAAAACTGTCACACACGAGGACGTTACAAAAGACGAACTCGGCGGAGCGATGACCCACAATGCAAAGTCCGGCGTCGCTCATTTTGCCGCTGATTCTGACGAGCACGCTCTGCGTTTGACACGCGAATTGTTGTCGTTCATGCCATCAAACAACATGGACGATCCGCCGTTCATGGCGACTGACGATCCGCACGACCGTGCCGACGAGAGTCTCAACTCGATGGTCCCCGAGTCGGCCACCCAGCCATACGACATCCGCGACATCATTCACAATGTCGTTGACGAAGGCTATTTTTTTGAGATTCAAGAGCACTACGCTCCAAATATTGTAATTGGTTTTGCGCGTTTAGGCGGAAGTTCTGTTGGCATCGTTGCCAACCAGCCGGCCTTTCTCGCAGGCGTTCTAGATATCGACGCGTCCGTAAAAGCCGCTCGTTTTGTCCGCTTCTGCGATTGTTTTAACATCCCTCTGATCACATTCGAGGACGTTCCCGGCTTTTTGCCGGGCGTAAATCAGGAACACCAAGGCATTATCCGTCACGGAGCAAAGTTGCTCTACGCCTTTGCCGAAGCAACCGTCCCCAAAATAACGGTAATTACACGAAAAGCCTACGGCGGAGCATATTGCGTCATGGCCTCAAAGCATATCCGCACAGACATCAATTTCGCTTATCCGACCGCTGAGATCGCCGTTATGGGGGCAGAAGGCGCGGTCGGCATCCTTTACCGAAAGGAACTTGCCGACACCACAAATCCCGAAGAAAACCGCCAACGCATCGTCAACGAATTCAACGAAAAGTTTGCTAATCCATATGTCGCCGCCGAACGCGGCTACATAGACGAGATAATTGAGCCAAAGTTTACGCGGCCAAAACTCATTCGTGCCCTTTCACTTTTGAAAAATAAAAGAGACTCAAATCCGCCAAAAAAACATGGTAATATACCTCTATAATTAGATTAAATGTAATACTTTAGATATTTTATAAATCTATTATCAACCGCATTTACGACCAACTCTTAATCTATCAAATGAGCTAAAAATGATCTTACTTATTGAAAAGCGTCCAACCCAAGCCTACATCAATCTTGACGCACTCGCCTTTAATTTCCACTCGGCAAAAAAGTTCATCGGTCAAAACGTGAAAGTCATGGCCGTCGTCAAAGCCGACGCTTACGGCCACGGTGTCGCTGCCTGTGCCCGGCGTCTGGAAGCCGAAGGCGTTGACTGGTTTGGCGTCGCCATCCCCGAAGAAGGCGTCGATCTACGACAGGCAGGCATTCAATGCCCTATCCTCTGCCTCGGCTCATGTTGGCCCGGCCAGGAAAAACTGCTCATTGAACACAACCTGACGCCTGTCATTTTTGACCTTAAAACCGCCGAAATCCTCAACCGTTACGCCGCCAGACATAATAAAACCCTCGATATTCACGTCAAGATAGACACTGGCATGGGCCGCGTCGGCTGGCGATTTGAGGACGCCGCCAATTTTGCAGAAAAACTAAAACAATTCAAAAACCTAAAGGTCACAGGCATGTTGACGCATTTTGCGTCAGCCGAGAATCCTAACGAAAGCGAGTTCACAAATCTCCAAATCGAGCGATTCAACGCCTCCTGCGATATATTTCGATCCGCCGGACACGATCCCGAATGGCTTGACCTTGCAAATTCACCCGGAGCGATACGACATCCCGCATCGCGTGGAGACATGGTTCGTCTCGGCGGAGCGTTATATGGACTAATAGATGACATTCTAACGCCGAACACCGACAGGCCGGAATTAAGACCCGTGCTTTCGCTCAGTTCGCATATCGCTCACATCAAGAACATCCCGTCCGGCGAAACTCTCGGCTACGGCCGCACGTTCACGACACAACGCGAATCACTGATCGCTCTGCTGCCGATCGGCTATGCTGACGGCTATCCTCGCGGCCTTTCAAACGTCGGCAAAGCATCCGTAAAAAACCATATCGTCCCGGTCGTCGGCCGAATCTCGATGGACTGGACGCTGCTCGACGTCAGTGATGTTCCCAACATAGAAACCGGCGACGAAGTTTTCCTCATAGGCGGCTCGATCAAAGCCTCCGACCTTGCACGCGAGATCGGAACCATCGGCTACGAGATCACCTGCGGCATCTCGCCTCGCGTGCCGCGTTTTTATCGGCCATAATTACAGCGATGGCAAAATTCGAATGGAGACCATTTTTCATCCGACTCTACGAGCGGTCATTCGACGCCGACATTTTTAGCCGTGCGGCCCAGATCGCGTTTTATTTCTCTTTTGCTCTATTCCCTCTTTTGTATTTTCTGGTCAGCCTTTTTGGCCTTCTGCTCGATTCGTCGGACGGGTTGCGGAACGAGTTGTTTTCTTACTTAAGGCAAATCCTGCCTGTGTCGGTTTTGGATCTGGTAAGAAAAACCGTTGACGAGATCGTCGCAAACAGCACCGGCGGAAAGCTTACGCTGGGTCTGGTCATCACGCTGTGGTCGGCGTCCGCCGGAATTGATGGGATCAGAAGCGCTCTAAATGCCGTCTATGAACTAAAGGAAACGCGATCGGTCTGGCGCACCAAGATGCAGTCGCTGATTTATACGCTGGTTGTCGCCGTGCTAACCTTCGTCGTGTTGGCGATCGTTTTTTACGGATGGCAACTTGTCGGCTACGCTCTGGCAAGCATCGGCTTCGAGGTGTCTTCACCTCTGGTGCTTGTCGCGATTCAATGGATCGCAATGCTGCTGGTCATGCTTTTCGCCTGTGAGGTGATTTACAATCTACTGCCGGATTTTAAAGAATTTCATTGGATCTGGATCACGCCCGGATCAATCGTAGCTATCCTTCTTTGGCTGGTGCTGACAAACGGCTTTCGCATCTATTTAGGATATTTCAACACTTACAACAAAGCCTACGGCTCGCTCGGCGCCGTGATGATCATGATGCTCTGGCTCTATCTGACCGCCCTCGCATTAATGATCGGCGGAGCGATAAATGCGGTCTTGCACGAGCTGAGGACAAAGAGTTCAACACCGCCCGAACACGCCTGAAAAAATGTGAACACGATCAAGATGCCGCGCTGAGCAGGGCTTGCCGCATGGCACCGGCTGTCCGCCATCTCTGCTCGACTCGTTTCGCAAGGGCGGTCTCGATCACGGATGCCAGGTTTGCGGGCACATCGGGAACGCGATCTCTCACCGGGATGATCTGTTTCTCAAATATCGCCTTCACTGTCTCAGCAATGCCGGCCTTTGAGCTGATGTCGAGCGCGTTCGCTCCGGTCAGAAGCGTGTAAGCCATCATCCCGACCGCGTATATGTCCGCCGGCGGCTTCACATCCTTAAAATCGCGCACCTGTTCGGGCGGCATGTAGGCAATCGTTCCGGCGACGTCGCCGACCATCGTCACGCCGCTCATGCCCGTTTCCTTAAAACTTTTCGACAGGCCAAAATCAGTGAGTTTTGCCACGCTGTTGGGATACTCGCCTTCGATCAAAATGTTCTGCTCCTTGATGTCTCGGTGCACAAATCCGCGCTCATGCGCAAAGTCGAGCGCGGCCAGCGTCTGTTCGATTATCCGCACGACTTCCCTGTAACCGAGTTTGCCGCCGCGATTTCTCGCCAGCCGCGAAGCGTCGGTGCCCGCAATATATTCTGTGACAAGATAGACGATGCCTTCATGTTTGCCGTGCTCGATGTATCTGACGATGTTGGTGTGCTGCAGCGACGATGCAACCTCGATCTCTCGCAGAAAACGCTTCAACGCCTGCTCGCTCACCGCAACTTCCGGCAATAGCGTCTTGATAGCGACCGCCTGGCCGTCACGTTCCGAACGTGCCAACATCACGCTGCCCATGCCGCCTTGGCCGATCACGCGGATCGTTTGATAATTCGGAATTTGCTGCGGATTTTTCTTCAGCTCCTCGCGGCAATCGTCGCAGATAAACGAAAGCTGCGCCTCGGCGTGCGAAGCCTCAAACGCCGACGGCGCGCTGCAATTTAGACACTTGACGTTGACCATCGAGACGAGCGAGTCTATGAACTTCCCTTCCGACTCGTCAACGCCCGACGAAACCTCGACCTCGAGCACCGTCTCGCCGCCCTGAATCCTGTCGCCGCTTTTCAGATGCGCCGTTTCGACACGAATGTCGTTGACGTAAGTCCCGTTTGTCGAACCAAGATCGCGCAAAAAAGCGCGCGGCGGAGCGATCTCGATGAGGCAGTGATGCCGCGAAAAATAACGATCCTGCGGCAGGCAAAACGCCGCGTCCTCGCTCCGCCCGATCATAAACGTATCGTGCTCGTCAAAGCAGAAATCGCGGCCCGTCTGCGGCCCCGCCGCAACATGTAAAGTAACTCGCATCCGATCTCTATATTAAATTATCATCCGGCAATAACCGAAAAAATAATCAGGAGTATGTGGATAACAGAAAATATAAAAGTGATAATGCCCATGACAACCCCGGCGATCGCCATTCCGCGCCCGCCGTAAAGTTCTCCATCTTTATCAACATTTTTCATGCCGACAAAGCCGAGAATCGCAGCCGGCAAACCCAGCCACAGCCCACCGTAACAGCACACCATCGCAAGGCTCAAAATGCCGAGAATCATCGCAACGGTCGGTATAGTCTGGTCAGGCGAACCGTAAAATTGCGGCGATCCAAACTGCCGGTGTTCAATATTCTGCGGCTGCCACTGGCCGATCGGCGATAACGGCGGCGAGGCGGGCCAGCCGACCGGATTAGTAGCCCGCGACTGGTCAAGAATCAGCGTCGGCGGAGGCTCGTCACCATAACGCGTCGGCGTGCGTTCCCGCCCAAAATCAGTCAGCAGCTCGCCGTCGTCAAGACAAAAATTCAACCCGTCGTCGTCATAATTTTTCCGGCACCGCGGACATTGTTTCATAAATAATTAAGAAGAGAGAAGTCAGAAGTCAGAAGTCAGGATTCTGATTTTAAATTTCAAATTTCAAATTTCAAATTTCAGATTTCAGATTTCCGACTTCTGATTTCAGACTTCCGACTTCTCACTTCTCACGTCAATCATCGCCTGATCTCAAGATCCTTAAACGCCACCTTTACGCCGTCGCCGGAATAGAGGCCGACGACGCCGCCCGCGAAGCCGTAGATGTTCGTGATGGATGTGACCATTGTTCCGTTGATATAAAGCTCGATCTTGTCGGGCATATCGCGGACCTCAAGCACATTTTCTTCGCTGCCGCCTTTGATCGCCGTCGAAGCCGTCCACTTGACGACCGGAATTTCCTTTTGCGGCTCATGATGGACGACCCTGTATTTTTTGCGTTTTGTGTCTATCAGAAATGCGTAGCCCTGCTGCAGCGGCGGCGTCTTGCTGTGAAACACCAGCCCGTAACCAAAGCTCGAATCGGCGTCCGCAAAATTACGCACCGTCACGCGCGTGTCGGCATCCTCAGTTTTGTATGTATCAACCGGCTCATCATCGGTGTCTTTGTCAGGGGCGACCAGCACATAATAAAAGTCCTTGCTTATCGAACCCATCGTCAGTTCGTCGCCGTTCATCTCGGTCGTGCCATAGATCGAAAATTTCTGGACAAACATCTTTAGATCAACAGTAGTGACTTCCGACCGGCCTGAAGTGCTTGTCGTAGTCGTCGTCGAAGTTCGCGTTCCGGAAGGGGTCGGTGAGGACGAAAGGTTAATATTGGCATTGGCGAGTGTCGAGACGATTTCGTTCTCGGCAGACTTATAAACAAAATAGCCTAAAATGCCGCCGCCGCCGCACAGTAAAACCAACACGCCAAGTATCAACAAAACCCATACCCACATTTTCGAAGATTTCTTCGCGGGCTGCATCGCATATTGTTGAGGCTGAGGCTGTTGCTGCCAACTCGGCTGCGACCCCGGCTGGCTCGGCGCGGGCTGCTGCTGCTGAGTCATGCGCGGCTCGCCCATAACGATCGTCTCCGGCATCAAAGGAGCCGAAGCCGCAGCCAACGCGGTTCCATCCTCAAGACAAAAGTTCAAATTATCGTCTGCGTAAGTCTTCTGGCATCGCGGGCATATTTTCATAATGTTTCCCCGTTCAAAAGAATCAGATGTAGAACGCAGATATTATACTTATTCGCGCACCGAAACGCGACTTTTCATGCTTTTCAGTCACGCAGGTCATTAACCGACGCTGCTATCCAAGGCGTTTCCATTCGCTTGATGCTGATGCCCAGTGAGTCGCGCACCTTGCGATAGAGAATGCCTTTTTTATCGAACTGATACCAGAGAGTAGGCTTGCCGTCGAATTGTACTTCCTCGATAAATATCTCGCGGCCGTAACCGTCGAGGCCGTGTTTGAGGTCGGTTACGTGGATGCGTTTTAGCGCTGCTAGGAATGGCATTGCGGCCCAGTCGGTTCCGCCGGCGGTGTCCAAGTCAGAACCACCTGCGGTAGCGGGTGGTTGAAGTTTGCCGTTATTCAACTCGGCATGGTTTAGGTCGTTATTCGCGTTTGCGGTTGAGGGATCTTGCGTTAAACCACCCGCTACCGCAGGTGGTTCTGACATGTCTTTTTCGAGCGCTTTTGTCCATTTTTTGTGGAGGCGATGGGCGGTTGATCTGGCGATG
>JAYVFJ010000461.1:0-15478 GCA_043773225.1 Chloracidobacterium sp. | reverse complement strand
AGCTTCGCGTCGTGCAGCAAGTCCGACTTCTCGTACCAATAGTTCTCGGCCCACGGGGCGCCGTACGCCACGATGATCGTAGGTGTGTAAGCAATACCCGATTCGGCCAGCAACTTGATGACGTCAGACTGCAGCGGATACGTGGGAATGGTGTGCTCATGACCGCTGTAGCCATCGATGGCTTCGGTGATGTTCATCTTTACGTCCCCGCCGTCTCGTTTTGTTCCCGAAGCTCAAAGACGATTGTCATTAAGATCAAAAGCACACCCATAATTCATCCTTTTTAGTATCTAAAACCTAACAAATTCCAGTAGTTTAAGAAGAATGGCATGACAAACGCCGCGATTGCCAAAAGTGAAAAGTAAACTCGTGCGGCAATCGTCCAAGACTTTTCCCGCCAAGCGGCAAAAGCCCAAATAGGCAATACCAAACCGATCAAACTTGCAATCAGCCAAACGCTTAAAATAGCCATGATCGCCGCCGGGATTTCGTAAATCGCTCCGTTTTCGCGTGTGAAAAGCCATGCGATCAAAATCAAAGGCGTGATCGCAATTAGAAAAGCGAAAACGCCTGACAGCTTCCAACCTGTTTGTAAAAATACTGATTTGTTTTCGGTTTTAGTTTTGCGAAAGCGTTTCCAAAAGAAGCCAAACGGGATGAGTAGTAGGCGGGAGATGACGAGCAAAGCCCCCGTAACGATTATACCTATGTGCAGAGTAGCGTCGTCATACCAAGCGATGCGTTCGGCGGTCATCGGGTCGGAAATCCCGCCGGTGATGATCAAACTCTGCGCTAATCCGTCCACGCCCGTTTGAAAAGTGAAATAACCCTTGTCTTCGCTTCGAAATAGATTCGGTTCGATTTCGACGAGTTTTGTCTTTAATTCGCCTCCGAAAAGTTCCGCCGACAATGCGCCGTCGCCATCGTCGCTAACCTTGATTTGACCGGGCAATCCGGCAATTTTCGTGAGCGTTGTGCGTGAATAATTGCCGATTCGAAAAGTTCCGACGTAGTTTTTCGCACGCGTCGCAAAATCGTCGGGCGGACTCGGCAATTCAAATTTTTCGGCTGGAAAATAATGATTAAGAAACTCTTCGGTGAAAGTTTCACGAAGCACGACCGCGTCCGTGTCTGAGCTGTTGGCGACGAGATAAAACCCTATTTTTTCATCTGGAATCAGATATAAAAGCGAATGATGCCCGCGGTCGCCAGTATGAAAAAGTGCGCGTTTGCCGTTTGCCGACGTTTCAAAAAATCCGTAAGCCACGCCCGGCGCTTTCGGATTTGCGGAAAAATGCTGTCGCTGCATTTCCGTTAGCGTTTCGGGTCTTAAAATTTGGTTTTCACCGTATTTTCCGCCGTTCAATTGAGCGATAAGAAAATGCGCCATATTCTCAGTTGTCATCGCAAGCGATCCGGCGGGCGAAAGAATGATAAAGGGCGTTTGTTTGGCTCGAGTTCCGGTGAGATTTTCATAAAGTTCGGTCGGCAAAGGCTGTCGAAAACTGCTTTGCGACATTTGCAGCGGCGAAAGGATATTTTGCTCAATGTACTCATCAAACGATTTTCCGGAAACTTGTTCGACAAGGTGTCCCGCAAGGCCTATTCCGAAATTTGAATAGGTAATTTGCTCTCCGTTAGGAGTCACCCGTAAAGGCCGGTTTCGCGAAAAATACTCGGCCATCGTCATCGGTGTCGCATTGTTTGGGGCTAATGCGCCAATGAGATTTTCGTCAAGTCCATTTGTGTGCGTAAGCAAATTAGCTACCGTCAACGGTTGCGGAAAAATCGATGCGATTTGAAAGTCTTTGAGATACTGATTAACGTCCGCGTCCAATTTTATATGGCCTTTTTCGGCGAGTTGCATAATTGCTGTCGCTGTGAAAAGTTTGGCGACCGAAGCGGCGAAAAAAACCGTTTTGTCGAGCGAAACAGGGATTTTTCCTTCCGTGTCAGCAAAACCGTAACCTTTCTGGAAAAAGATTTTATCGTCTTTAACAATTACAAAAGCGAGTTGCCCAGACTTATCAGCTGAGAAATTTTTCGCGACAAAATCATCGAACCAAACTTCAAATTCCCGCGTGTCTTTCAAATTCGCCGTTTGGGCAAAAATTGACATTTGGGCAAACAAAATCATCGTCAAAATTTTGTAGGCGATTTTCTCGTTCATCATTTTCCTTTCATCGCGTTTATCAACGCTTCCATGTGATCGAGATACCTTGTCAACGCCTTTCGGCCGTCTTTTGTGATCGCGTATTCGGTCAGGGGCATGCGGCCTTTGAATGATTTTTCGCAGGTGACGTAGCCGGCTTCTTCGAGTTTGCGGGCGTGGACGCTGATATTGCCGTCCGATGTCGCGAGCAAATCTCTAAGTTCGGTAAAGCTCAGTTTTGCGTTCGCCGCGAGCGCGCTGATTATGCCGAGGCGCATTCGCTCGTGGATGACCTTATCGAGTTCGCCGGAAACTTTCTCAGCGGCACGCGCGACGATCAGGCCGTTTGTCCTTTCTTCTTTTTTTAATGCTAAATTCTTTGCCATTTGTAGTTTTTTTAACCGCGAAAAACGCTAAACATACGAAAATAAATCAAACTAAATTTCTTTTTTTCGCGTCTTTCGCGTGTTTCGCGGTTACAATTCTTATCCACCGTAGCGTCGGGCGATGATCGCACCAAAGATAATGTGCAGTGCGCCAAAGCTGAGAGCCATCATCAGGTTGCTGTAGTTTGTCGGCAGAGCGAACGCGACGGCACCCAATGCCATAAAACACCAGCCCATCACCGGAATTACGCGAACCGAGAACGCTCCGCCGCTTGCTACGGCTGCGCCGTAAGCCAACATGCACACCGGGGCCATTTCGTAATAATGGCCGTATTTCCACAAGCCGAGCACGGCAATAACACCGGCAACGAGCGGCGGGGCAAAACCCATCGCAAACTTTTTGGCCGGGGCCGAGACGAGCGACTGGCCGGCGATCTTCGATTTCTGCCACATCGCAAGCAGGCCGATGGCAAAAGCAAGACATGCCTCGATCAGCCAGACGGCGAGTGAATCAACCAGATAAACCTGCGCATTAGCAATGTATGCCGCAACACAGGCAGTCACGCCCATCAGAATGCCGCCGTAGCCCGGCACAGCCGTAAACGCCGTCGAGCGTTCCATTGTCTCGCGGATAAATTGGAGGTTATCTATCGCACGGTCGCCGAGATTTACCGGCTCGTCTGTTGTGTGTTCGTCTCGCCTGACAGCATTCGTTTTTGCCATAGTAAAGCGAGAATATATCAAGTTATATCGTTTGTCAAGAACTTTATGATATAAAGTGAAAGATTTTTTTTACCGCGACAACACGCGAAAAGACGCGAAAAAATCCGAAGTTCTTTTTTCGTGTTCTTTCGCGTGTTTCGGCGGTTATAGAACTTCTTATTTCTTCTGTGGATTATTGACCTTGTCGCCCAGATTTTCCAGCGGTGGTGAATGTGGATCGGCAACGGAATAGGTCAGACGCTTGCCCTGCATCAAAAAATTCTTACCGTTCCATTTGTAGAACGATCGCGTCCAATATGTCGGGCAGCAAAGCTGATCTTCGTCGCCGGTAATTTTGCCGGTCTCGGTTTGGCCGAGAAGAAAACGGTCCTGGCCGTAAAGCTCGACGACGAACATGCCGTTCTCAACACGAATATCCTTTAATCCGCCGTCGGCTCGGTCGCCAGTGCGAAACGGCCATATAAGTTCCGGATTGCCGTCCTTCCACGTAAAAACATAAACGATCTGCGGTATTGCAGAACCACCGGTTTCGATCTTGAGGATCACAACAGCCTCGTCTTGTCCGTCGCCGGTCGCGTCCATGAATTTTGTCGTGACATACGACATTCCAATCCGGCGGCCTGATTTTGCTTCGGCTTTTTCCTCGTCAGTCATTTCTTCTTTTATGACCTTGCCCTGCACGGGCGCGACGCGGCCGTTTGTCAAAGTGATCTCTGCCGTCCCGTCCGGATTTTGCCAGCCGCGCGGGAGTTCGTAGGTGTAATTCTTAAAATCAAATTTGCCGATAGGTGCGTTGGTCGTTTTGTTGCGGTCGTCGAGTAGTGCGGCTTGGAGATTAGGTATCGCGGGCGTTGGTGACGGCGATGGCAATGTTTTCGGTGGTTCGGTTGACTGCGGAGTAGTTGCGTTTGGATTGGTCGCGGTTGATTGACAAGACGACAATAAAATACCTAGAAAAACAACCAAAAAGGTAAAACATCGACCTTTTGTTCCGTGCGGCTCTGCCGCTCTATTTGCGGAAAAGCTCTGCTTTTCCGTCGATCCGGTTTCCATCATCTTGCGGCTCCGCCGCCGGCGGCATAGCCGCGGTCTATCTAAAGCATACGGAGAAGCACAGCTTCTCCGCAAATAGACGGGCAAAGCCCGATAACTGTTTACGCGCGCGTCAGACTGCGATACTTTATCCGATGCGGTTGGTCGGCGTCGTGGCCTAGACGTCGTTTGCGGTCTTCTTCGTACTCGCTGTAGTTGCCGTCAAAATATTCGACATGGCTGTCGCCTTCGAACGCGAGAATGTGTGTTGCGATGCGGTCGAGAAACCAGCGGTCATGGCTGATCACGACTGCGCAGCCCGCAAAATTCTCAAGCGCTTCTTCGAGTGCACGCATCGTGTTTACGTCGATGTCGTTGGTCGGCTCATCGAGCAGCAGCACGTTAGCACCGGTCTTTAGCATCTTGGCGAGGTGGACGCGGTTGCGTTCGCCGCCGGAAAGCTGGCCGACAAATTTTTGCTGGTCGGCGCCGGAAAAGTTAAATTTCGAAACGTATGTTCGCGCGTTCATCGTGCGCGTGCCGAGCGTCACGTTGTCCAGCCCGTCCGATATTTCATCGAACACATTCTTCTCGGCATTGAGCGAGTCGCGCGATTGATCGACGTAACCGAGCTTGACCGTTTCGCCGACCTTGAACTCGCCGCCGTCCGCCGTTTCCTGACCCGTTATCAGGCGAAAGAGTGTCGTCTTGCCCGCACCGTTGGGGCCGATGACGCCGACGATGCCGCCTTTTGGCAGCGAGAATTCGAGATTTTCGAAAAGGATCGTGTCGCCGTAGCCTTTTGAAACGCCGTGAGCCTCGATAACGATGTCGCCGAGACGCGGGCCGGGCGGGATATAGAGTTCCAGCGTCTCGCTGCGTTTTTCGGACTCGGTGGCGACCATAGCTTCGTAGTCGTTGATACGCGCTTTTGATTTCGCGTGGCGGCCTTTTGGCGACATACGTATCCATTCAAGTTCGCGTTCGAGCGTTTTTTGCAGTTTGTCTTCGCTGCGTTTTTCCTGCGCGAGCCGCGCGCTTTTTTGCTCAAGCCACGACGAATAATTTCCTTTGAACGGAATGCCCTCGCCGCGATCTAATTCGAGTATCCAACCGGCAACATTGTCGAGAAAATAACGGTCGTGCGTGACGGCGATGATCGTGCCTTCGTATTTTTGCAGATGCTGTTCGAGCCACGCGACCGTCTCGGCGTCGAGGTGATTGGTCGGCTCGTCAAGCAGCAAAATGTCGGGCTTTTGCAGCAGCAAGCGGCAGAGCGCAACACGACGTTTTTCACCGCCTGAAAGATTTGTGATCGGCGTTTCCGGCGGCGGGCATCGCAATGCGTCCATCGCCATCTCAAGCCGCGAGTCAAGATCCCAAGCATCCGCATGATCGAGCTTTTCCTGCACCGCACCCTGGCGTTCGATAAGCGCGTTCATCGCGTCGTCATCCATCGGCTCGGCAAATTTGGCGTTGATCTCCTCATACTCTTTGAGCAGATCGACGGTCGCTTGGACTGCTTCCTCGACAATCTGCTTGACCGTTTTCGATTCGTCGAGCTTCGGCTCCTGTTCCAGATAACCGACAGAGTAGCCCTGTGAAAAAACGACTTCGCCATTGAATTCCTTGTCGGTTCCGGCAATTATCCGCAGCAAGGATGATTTACCCGAGCCGTTAAGCCCAAGCACGCCGATCTTCGCCCCATAAAAGAATGACAAATAGATGTCCTTCAGGACAGGTTTCTTGTCGTAAAACTTACTGACCTTGACCATCGAAAAGATGATCTTGTTTAGTTCTTGATTGCTCATTGATTTTCAAAATGCGGTATGTTGTCAATTGACAAACATTACTGTCAAAACACTCACAAAACATAAAAGTTACTAAACGTAAAGGAGAAACAACAAATGCCGGAAGTACAAAGACACGGATTTGATTTCGAAAACTGGGTAAAAGACAATTTTTTTTCAAAGTTTGACGCCAACTATACACAAAAATGGGACATCCCCAAAGAATCAAATTGTTTGAAAAAAATTCCTGTAGCGTTTCGCAACCTGCCGGTCTCGATAAAAACATGTAAATATGGCTCGCCTATTGGCTTTGGAGACGCGCTTCGTCAGTACAATAACGATGAGGATTTTTTGCTCATCGTTGGATTTTGGAAACAGGACGGTAAATACAAAAATTTCGTTGCTGTAGAAGGCATAAAGATTCACGCAAGTAATTGGAGAAATCTCTTTTCACCTTTAGACGCAAATGACTTGAATTTACTTGTCACTACGATCAAGAATCCCGAATTACATTACTCCGAGGCAAGAAAGCAAGCAGGAACAATAGTTATCACAGATAGATTTCGGCATACCAAGATAGTTCTGAATCGTAAAATTGATTCAAAAAAACAGCGCCGCCTGCAATGCAGTCTTCCCTTCAGTGTTTTTTGGGAAAACTTTGCCGGAAAGGAGCCATATGAAAACAGCGACTGTGCGTTGTTTGGAACCAAGGTTCCGAATCCTTTTCTTTCAGGACAGAGAATATTTAAGCAGAAACCAAAGGTTGACTGAACAAATTTGTTTGAGGTTGCCGCAAACGACTTTCGGAAATCTCGACATATTTTGAGTCAACCTCAATTCCGGCAAAATTTCGGTTCAGATTTTGACAAACTAAAGCTGTCGTACCTGAACCTAAGAATGGATCAAGCACAAAGTCATTTTCGCGCGTAGAAGAAAGAATCAACATTTCGATGAGTTTTATCGGTTTTTGCGAGGGATGTCCGACTTTTTCTTTAGACGAGCCCTTAAGACTTGGCACACGCAAAATATTAGTAGCGTATTTTCCTTTTTCAAGGTGCTCGCGGCGAGCGTCTAAATCTTTGTAACGTTTGTCCTTGAGATACTGTTTGATGGTTTCATCATTGTAAGAAACTCGCACAGCATCTTTGTCAAAATAAGGAGTACTGGCTTTTGTTTTGCGGAGCACTAAAATCATCTCGTAACAAGGCGTAAAACTGTCGTATCGCTCGTTATAGCCGACAGCTCTGTCCCAAATCAGCATATCGTGAAACTGTAAAATCTTCGTTGCCATCGAGCACAGGTGAAGCCAGAGATGTTCACGCTTTCCTAGTTGCCCGAAGATAAAAAACAAACCATCATTCTTAAGCACGTGTGCAGATTTATTGATCCAATCTTCAGTCCAAACTAAATAATCCTCTTGAGTCTGCCATTGATTATCCCAATCTTCGCCAAGCAGAACCTGATAATAAGGCGGATCGGCAATAATCGACTGGAAGGTTTCAGCGTTGAACATGCCGAGTTTTTCGCGGCAGTCGCCTTGATAAATTTTCGATTGATAGTTCATAAAATGTTATAGGAATATCCGCATTAAGCTAATTGTACAGTTAGTCAAGGCAAATGTACAGCCCAAAATTTAGCTTTTGCAGATTTTTCTATTAACCATTAAACTGTCAATTCGATCTCTTTCAACTTCAAACCCAATTCCCGACTTTTCTGGCGCTGTAATCGTGCCATCAGCCGAAACCTCCACCGCTGGTTCGATAATGTCCTCGTGCCAGTAGCGTTTGCTGGCCGATACGTCACCGGGCAGTGTAAATCCTGCCAGTGTGGACATTGCTATATTGTGTGCTCGGCCGATGCCGCTTTCAAGCATGCCGCCGCACCAGACCGGTATGTTTGCTTCGCGGCAGATCTTCTCGATCTGCTTTGCTTGAGTATAGCCGCCGACGCGGCCGAGTTTTATGTTTATGATGCGGCACGCTCCGAGTTCGATAGCTTTTCGGGCATCTTCGGGCGATTTGATCGACTCGTCGAGGCAGATCGGGGTTTTTATTTCACGCTGCAGCTTAGCATGGTCGAGCATATCGTTGTGAGCGAGCGGTTGTTCGAACATCATCAGGTCGAATTCGTCCAGGCGTTTGAACAGGTCAATGTCATTGAGAGTATATGCCGAATTCGCATCAGCCATTAATGGAATATCGCCAAACTTTTCACGCACCTGCCGTATTACATCATAATCCCAACCCGGCCCGATCTTGATCTTGATGCGGCGGTAACCGGCGTCGAGTTCCGTTTGTATCTTTTCAAAAAGCTGCTCGACGCTGTCCTGAATCCCGATCGAAACCCCGCATTCGATCTCATTTCGGGTGCCGCCGATGTGCTTCCAAAGCGGGACGCCAAGTTTCTTGGCTTCGAGGTCCCAGCAAGCCGTTTCGATAGCTGCCTTTGACATCCGGTGGCCGCGAACTTTCGCGAACGCTTCCCAAATGTCGGCGGCTCGTTCAAACGACTTTCCGACAACCATCGGAGCGAGAATTTTCTCAATCGTCACCCATGCCGAGTCGGTCCATTCGTCCGAATACGAAGGCGTCTCGCCGCATGTCACTTCGCCCCAGCCTTCCACACCATCGGCGTCTTCGACACGCACCAAAATTATCCGTCTTTCATACGTCCGGTCAAAGCTCGTCTCAAAAAAATGGACAAGCGGCATGTTGATTTCAATAAGTTCTACAGTTTGAATTTGAAACATCCGTCTTAGAATTCGACGAACTCGTCAGGATAGTGAGTCAGGTCAAGCTTCTCTTCGGGAAGGTCGAGTTTGATGCCCCATTGCTGCATAGCAAGAGCGCCAAACAGAATCTCGATAGGATTGCCATCCTCATCGTTGCCAATATTTGGGACAACCAGCGCATGTGCCGATATGAAATGTCCGTCGATATCCGCATGAAGAAGCGCTTCGGTATTCGTCTCTTTGATGCTTCCGCCGAGAGCCATTTTAATCGTTCGCGGTGTAGTTACCGTTTGCAGCACCTCGGCAACCGAAGTCGTTACGTAAGTATTCCTTGCTCCGGAGTCGAATAACGTCCAACATTTTCTACCGTCAACTGCAATTGATTGCCTTATCCTGCCCATATCAACTTAGAATAGCATTTACGTGACACAAACTGTTACTCAACTATCTCGAACTGCACAAACTGTGTAGCGATTTGCTGTTTGGCTTTGGCGAGCTGGTCGGTAACGATGATTTGTAGAACATAATCACCGAGCGGAAATTTGTCGCCGATTGCCAAAGCGCCGCGCGATTTCAAATGACGCATATCGGTTTGGCCTCGGAGGGTAAACGGTTTTTGCTGGCCGTCGAGAATCAGTTTGCCATCCTGAAAGACGCGTATTCGCGCCTGCAATTGAGGTTGTTTTGCGGCATTAAGTTTCGCGTTGTAAACAAAATAATTGTAGCTCAGCAGCGAGCCTCTCTTTATGCGTCTGAGCGCCGTGTCGGACAGTGCATTTGATTTTACGGTCAGATTTTCGAGCACGATGCTCGATACAGTGAGTTTATTTTTCTTAAGATCAGGCACCTCGATAAACTGGCTGGCCGAGCCGACCTTGCCGCCGCTTGCATCGCGGATAGCGACACGATATTGATAAGCGCCGGGCTTTTTAACCGGAAATGCAAATTGATAAAGTATGCCGTCGGCCAGAGCTTTGCGATAGCCGTCAGGTTTTAGAATGAGCGAGTAATTTTTCGCAAGTTGGTCAACGATCTGCCCATTGTCGCCAAAGCTCATCGCGAGAACATCAATCACAGCCTTTTTAGTGCCGTCTTTTTCGTCGGTGAATTTCAGATCGTTTGCGTTTATGTGGAGCAGCGAGCGAACGAACGCGCCTGTCTTGTCGTCATCGCCAAAAAGGGCGTTGAGCCGCATGTTGATGCCGCTGACCGCAAACGGCGAAACCAGCGCTGTTTCGATCTGAGCGGCAGGCGACAGTGTAGAAGCTGGTTTTTCCGGTCTGTTGGCGACATTAAAAAATCCGCTGCGGTGACGCTCGGTAGCACCTTTCCTGAGCACTTTGACAGCGATCTTGTTAAATTTGCGCTTCGCCGGGTCGAACGTTTCTGAATCCGGTTCGTAGCCGACGAGATAATAACTCTGATCGTTGAGTATTTTGCGGACGCCGCCGCTGAGATCGTTGTCGTTCGTTATTGCAAGGCCGCCGGTTTCTTCGGCAAGGTAGCTGAGGCCATCCTGCGTGTCGTGTAGCTGATCCCGGCGGCTCTGGCTTAAAGCGTTCAAAGCGTCCGGGCCTGTGTCTGAAATCGCATCAACCGCAGTAAAGCCTGTGTATTGCAAGCCGCGGGCATCAATCGTGTAAAACACGACCGACGCGCGATTGGCATAATCTACAAGCTGCTTTAGAAAATCCAAGACTTCGCCGCCGATCTGACTGCCGTTTTCGTCAGTTTCAAACAGCCTAAAGCCGTCCGAAAAAAGGATCACAGATTTGCGGCCCGGCAATTCGCTCATTCCGGTGACGATGTATTTCAAAGCGCCGAGCGTTCCGGTAGCGAAAACCCTCGTCCGAAAATCGTCGAGCGTTTGGCCGTCGCCCGATGTCGGATCGGAATCTTCGGCCGTTGCGGACGGATCGACGTCAAGCGAACTGTCGGGTGCTGACTGGATCGGAGCAAACGCGCTGATGCCGCCGCTGCCTTGCAAATTCCATTTCACTTTTTCGATGGCTGCGTAAAGAATGCGTTTGTCCGAAGTAAATTGCTGCAGCGCGCCGATGCCGGCGCCGGTGCGGATGATCGCGACCAGATCGCCGTCCTGCATCTGTTCGTCAACAACTTTCTTTAACGCCCGCCGCGTCTGATACGCGCTCTCGAACGACAGCGAGAGATCGTCAACCACAAGCGCATACGTTCGCCGGACATTCTCGGGCCTGAGCGCGACCGGCGGCACAGGGATCGCATTCTTATCAATGACCTTCGGCGTTTCGGTGGTTGCTCGGACGCTCGAAATGAATGAGAAATTTGTGATGTTTTGCTTTTCGCCGTTTTCGTAGATCTCGATCTCGTTAGGTTTGAGATCAGTAATAACCTTGCCCTTTGCATCCGTAACGGAAACGTCGATCTGTATCAGGTTCGTCGAGATCTTGACGACATCATTGTCTTCGGGCGACGGAGTTAGCTGTTGTGTGGGCGACTGCGTGTAAGCGAACTGCGAAAACGCAAGCACGAAAATAATAATCGCCATCGGACCGGCAAAAAAGCCGAATCGTGAACTCCAAGATTGTCTGGCTGAAATATCTCTCATGCGATCATCTAGTTTTTCTTCAATTGACTATATCAAACGATACAAACTGGTTTGCCACTTTCCGTTTCTCTTCAGCATTATTGTCCGTCACAATAAACTGCAGAGTATAACTGCCCGGCCCAAGATTGCCAGCTAAACGGATAGCTCCCTTTGCCGTGATGCTGCCGGCGGCCTCCTGGGCCGAATATTCCTTAGAATACATTTTGCCTTCAAACACTACTTCGTGAGCGTCGTTGTAAATCTTGGCTTCCGTCGTTAGATTTAGTTTTCCGAAGGAATCGAATTTTGAATTATAAACATTTGCGCTAAATGTCAAAACGGTTCCCGGCCGAAATCGGCGCATCGATGTATCCGCGAGCGGGTTAATCAGTGCTAATGCCTCCGCCGGCTTAAGCGTGTCGATTTTTTGATAGTCGGCATACGTAATATTCTCAAGCAGCAAACCTGATAGCGTCAGTCTCCTCTTTTTAATATTTGGAACGTCGACAAACTGGCTTGCCGAGCCCACCCGGTTAGTGGCGTTGTCGCGAATCGCTACTCTAACCTGATAGGCGCCGGGTTTTTTCAGCTTGAAAGCAAAATCGTAAACAACGCCCTGATTGAGCATACTGTCATATCCCTGCTTTTTGAGTTTGAGCGTGTAGGTGCTGCGAAACCCGTCGCGAAGCATGCCGTTCTCGCCAAAGCTGGACGCAATCAAGTCGATAGATGCCTTATAGTTTCCGTCCGGTTCCGGGACGAACGTTAAATCTTTTGCCCCAATGTGCAGAAAAGCTCGCAGATACTCTGTCCGCTTTTCGTCGGCTACGAATAATGTGTTGAGACGCAAAGAAATATCATTCACCGCGAAGGGAGACGTCAGCGCGTTATAAAGTGCCTGGTTAGGACTGACTGTCGGCTTTGCAACCTGTTCCTCCGTAAAACCGAAAAAACCGCTTCGATAACGGACCTTTACGCCGTCCCGTTTCACATTCACCTGAATTTTATTAAAACGATTCTTTTTCGGATCGAATGTTTCCGGATCGGGTTCATACCCAATCAGGTAATAACTTTGATCGTCGAGAGCCTTGCGTATTCCACGCTCGATGAAGTTTTGAAAGTAAGCAAGCCCGCCTGTTTCCTTTGCAAGATAACGAAGCCCGTCCTGCGTATCAAACGCCTCATTTCTACGCCCCTGCAAACGATCGTTTAGTTGTTCATCGGTCAACCCGGACATATTGTCTGCAGCGGTAAAACCGTCGAATGTTACACCTCTGACATCGATCGTGTAGATTACAACTGACGCGCGGTTCGCCAGATCGATCAGCCGACGGAGCGGATCGAGAATACGAGACGGGCCCGCCCTGCCATCGGCGCGACGTTCAAGCAGCGTGAAACCCTCCGACAGCAGCATTATGGATTTTCGTCCCGGCAGGTCTCTCATTCCCCGGATCACATAATTGACCGCTCCGAGCGTGCCGGAGGCATAGATTGATTCGCGGAAGTCGTTCGCTTCATTTTCTAAGTCCCTGTCCGATTGGGGTTTGCCGGTTGTGTTTTCACCTCTCCCTCTGCTGTTGTTGGCCTCCTCCGTAAGCGTGGACTCGATTGGGTTGAATGCACTGCTTCTGGATGAAACGATCATGTTAAATTGCAGCTTATCTATGGCTGCAAGCAGGCGTCGCTTGTCGTTCGTGAACTGCTGCAAGGCACCTATTCCACCGCCTGTTCGGATAATTGCAACCATGTCGCCGTCCTGCATTTGCTGGTTGACAAAGTTTCTCAAGGCCTTCCTCGTAAAAACAGTATTGCTAAGGGAAAGGGTCAGATCATCAACGACCAGCGCGATAGTGCGTTTTATATTTTCCCGCTTGAGTTCCGGCGGCGGAAGGAGCGGCAAGTTCTTCTTGTCAACCGGAGCAGTGTTGGTTGTTCGTTCCCGAGCGTCTGAAACAAATGAAAAATTTGTAACATTCTGCCGCTTGCCGTTCTCATAGACCTCGAGCTCTTCGGGCCTTATATCCGCAACGGGCTTGCCTTTGGAATCGGTGACCGTCACGTCGATCTGTATCAGGTTGGTCGAGATCTTGACGACATCGTTGTCGTCCAAGGGCGTGGCGGTAGGAGCGGGCGTTTTATCCTGAGAAAATACTGCCGCTACGCAAAACGACATACATACAATTACGAGCCAAAAAATCTTCATATAAGATCCCTCCATCAAGCCGTTGGCTTTTGTTTTGTTATGATATAACGGATTCGAAGTTCGCGAAAGGATTACCATCAACTTCTAAGCGCAAAAAAATCCTGAGATGACCGACGACATTCATATCCAGCAGTTCCAAATTGCCGACCTCGAACAACTGCTCTCGTTTCTTCGCACTGCGTATCCGTCAGAGGCGAGAAAATGTGAGTCCGCATTTTGGCGTTGGCAGTTTTTGGAAAATCCAAATATTCAGAGCGGCGAGATTCCGGTATGGGTCGCTAAATTCGGCGAACAAATAGTCGGGCAGATAGCGGCGATTCCTGTGGTGCTCAAGATCGCCGATCGGGAAACTCAGGCTATATGGATCGTGGATCTGATAGTATCAGCCGAGCATCGCGGCAAAGGGCTCGGAAAGCGACTCATGCTTGCAGCCAAAGAATATTGTCCGACGGTAATTGCTCTCGGCTTTAATGAGCTTTCCGGAGCCATTCTCCGCAGCCTGAATTACTCATTCATCGGCGGGCTTCATCGTTATCATCTGATGCTTTATCCCGGCAATGCCGTGCGCGAAATTTCAAAATATAGAGCCTTAAGAAATATCGTTAATTTTATTTACACGCCTTTTCACCGTCGTATTGTCAGCCGCACTGACGATAAATCTAAATGCGTTCTTCCGGTTACGAGATTCGACGCCTCGCTTGATGACCTTTGGAATAGGGCGAGGTCACAATGGCGTTGCGCGGTTGGTCGCGATTCGGCTTTTCTCAAATGGCAGTTTATAAAGCAGCCCGGAAAGAAATTTGAGATATTGGGTGCTTATGAGCAGGAACGATTGGTCGGCTGCATAGTATTATTTTTTAGAAAGCCGGAACACGGTGACGCTTCGGAAAAAGCGGCCATCACCGATATGATCTATGACAGCGGCTGCTCATTCGACGTTATAGATATTTTGTTAAAGGCGGCGATCCGTCTCGCGATTGAAAGACGAGCGGGCAGTTTAGTAGCCGACGTATTGGACGAGCGAATCGAAAAACGGCTTCAAACGCTTGGGTTTTGGAGGATAAAGAACGCTCCGCAGTTTATGGCAAGCGCGAATGAACACAAAGATTTGATCAATGACGCACGAAATTGGTTTCTGACCAGGGCAGACTCAGACGTCAGCATTTTTGAAATGCCGAATGTGTAATGAAGATTCCTGTTATTCAATATCACAAGATCGATAAACCGGGAAAAGGCGTGCTCGTGCGCGGCGGGTTTACTCCGCCCTCGCGCTTTGCCCGGCAGATGGCTTATTTAAAAAAGAGCGGATTTGTTTTTTACACAGCCACAGAGTTGATCGAGTTTTATCTGGAAAATAATCAATTCCCGCCAAACGGTATCGCAGTAACTTTTGACGACGGCTGGCGTGATAATTATATGAACGCTTTGCCGGTCATAAAATGCCTCGGCATAAAAGCGACGATCTTTATCGTCCCGTCATGCATAGGCACGACATCTTCAAAAGTGATGGCCGAAGGTGAGATCGAACGCGAGCATCTTTCGCGTGAAGAAATATTGGAAATGTCGGCGAACGGAATTGAATTTGGCTCGCATTCGATGAATCATAAACTGTTTGATCGAGTAACTGAGCAGGAAGTAAAATACGAAGTTGAGGAATCGAAAAAGCATCTCGAGGAACTTCTGCAAAAGCCATGCAAAACATTTGCCTATCCGGGTGGTTTTTATTCCGAAGCGTCGCGGCAAATGGTTAAAGACGCCGGTTATATCGCCGCCTTTTCAACCGTTTTTGGGCCGAATGACACACTTGATCTTTACGCCATCAACCGCGTCGAAATACTTCGCCGTGACAGATTTCTTTTTCAATTCAAAAGAAAGGTCGAGCCATTGCGCTGATC
>JAYVFJ010000460.1:0-8354 GCA_043773225.1 Chloracidobacterium sp. | reverse complement strand
GAAGTAAGGGCATTCTTCTAACCCAGGCCGATGCCCTTACTTCGTGCGGGCTTCTGCAACCTGGCCGTCTGCAACACGGCAAACAAATTTTATAACCTGCTGTTGACGATGACAAACTTTCATGCCTTTATCGCGGTATGAATCGCGGCGATGCCGCCCGTGAGGTTTTGATATTTGACGTCTGTAAATCCGGTTTGCTCCATAAGTGCGACGAGAGCCTGTTGTTCCGGAAATTTTGAAACACTGTTCGGCAAATAACGATAAGCTCCGCTCGAACCGCTTACGATCCCGCCAATGCGTGGCAAAACCCGATTGAAATAAAAACTGTAAAGCTGTCGAAAAACAGGCAGCGGCGGATGCGAACATTCGAGCACAGCCAACGTGCCGCCGGGTTTGAGAACACGGTTAAGCTCCCGCAGCCCGTTCTCAAAATTCGGCAGATTGCGAAGCCCGAAGGCTATCGTAACGGCATCAAACTCTCCATCAGGAAACGGCAAACGCATCGCATCCGCCTCTATATATGGAATTCGTGCATTCGTGGCTAAAGTTTTTTCATTCGCTACACTCAACATCGGACGACAAAAATCAGTCCCAATAATCCGTGCTTTTGCGCGTCTGTTGAGTTCAATCGAAAGATCGCCCGTCCCACACGCTACATCCAGAACCGTCGCATTCTCGTCATCCAAAATATCGCGCAGCCCATCCGCCACCAACCGCCGCCAGCGCTTATCTATATTTAATGACAGTATATGGTTGAGCAGATCATAGCGTTTAGCTATGCCCGCGAACATCTCGCGGACAGATTGCGATTGAGCGATTTCGTTCGGGGTCTGCTCAGCAGGCATATAATTTTCCGTGAACGGATTGATCCAAGTGGGCTGTGCCCGTCTATTTGCGGAAAAGCTGCGCTTTTCCGTTGGTTTTAAAAAACTGCGGCTACGCCGCCGCCTCTGCATAGAAGGATCAGGCTGGATCTGTAACCTCGGAAACGGCGGCATAGCCGCGAAAAGAGGTAGCTTATCCCTGAAAAGCACAGCTTTTCCGCAAATAGAGCGGCAAAGCCGCAATGATCAGTTCGCCGGAGTTGTCGGAGCACTGACTAAAACGCTTACCAACGGCAATCGTTTTGCCTTTTCTGAATATGCTCTTACGTCAGCCACGATAACAGTTTCAAAAATTTTCACGTCGATCGCGGGAGCAAGATTATAGGTATCGGCATCAAGCCAAAACAAGCTTGCGTCTCTGTTCGCCCATTTGGTGTGACTCGAGTTTCTCGCTAACTGAAACTCCGCCTCACTAATTGGATCATTTATAGACTTCTTAATGAACTCAAGCTGCGAAAGCAAAATCGATGGTGAGCCGTTACCATTCAATTCAGATGAAATTGAGGCCATCACGATACCTGGTAACGCATAAGCTGAATTTCTAACGGTAACGGCTGTCTCGTGTGGAATTGCAGCGCGGGTTCTCAAACGGTTTTGCAAAATTACGGACAAGACCATTGATGGTCCGAAATCTCTTTCACTGCGACTGACACCGCGATACGCATACCGCGTGGCGGATTGATCTTTGATCGGAGACATCAAAATCAATGCATCTGTTTGCGGCTCGTCGGGTTGCCGGAATGTCGCAGGGACTTTCTTGTCAGCTTTTAACCAGCCTCCAAAATAACGTCGAATCGCTTTATATCCGAAAGCTTTGTCAAAATTTCCTGAAACTGCCAGCGTTGCATTGTCGGCAGTCAGAAATCGGTTTTTGGCATCTATCAGATCGCCAACCTCGATCTTTTTTAGCGAATCGGCCGTGCCGTATTGCGGCCTGCCGTATGGAAAGGTGCCGAAGAGACGTTTAGCGACGGCTTGGTCAGCGACATATGCAGGGTCGGCTTCCATCGTCGCTACTTTTGCCAACTGCGCGGCACGAAGATTTACAGTCGTTTCTTTATTTATTGACGGATTAGAAATCGCCAAACCAACGGTTTCTAGCAAAGTCAGAAACTTTTCCGGCGAAGCCGATGACGAGGCATTGATCTGGATGTAATCGTAATTTGCAATTATCTCAAGATTGCCGCCGAGGTCTTCGGTAAAAAATTCGCGTGAGGCTTCGTTTGGAAAAAGATTGTCCGCGAGCATCTGCATCAACCCTTCTTTGCCCTGCGGATCGAATGCCGAGCCTGAATGGACGCGTATCTTTACCGCAACTTTGTCCGATTTCGCATCAGGCCACATCAGCACTTTTAACCCGTTCAGCAGCTTTTCCTGCTTCGGAGCCGGCAGCGGCGTTTGCCCAAACAACAAAGACGACGATATAATCCAAGACAGGATCAATAATCCGAAAAAACTTTTCACTGTTACCTTTTCACTTTCCACTTTCCAGTTAGTTTCACAAATGAAAATATTAGATGCCCATAGGCATCGCGTCAAACAACAAAAGCATCTATAAATATTGAAGTTCGGCGGCAGCCACAGCCCGCGAAAATTTTGTTGAAAAATGCTTAACTTCTGAAAAATTCGCGTTATAATAGTTTTATCATTATGTCGCTCGTTTTCTGAGCGTAAATATTGAGAGGTCGAAAAATGGGAAAGATTGTTAAATTTTGCAATTCGTGTGAAGAAGGATTTGCCCAGAAGTTCACGTTTTGCCCCGATTGCGGGCAGACGCTTGAGGCTTTTGAGATGAACCCGCTTACGCAGGAGACTTCGCCTGTTGAAGAGATCGCTGCGGCTCCCATTGCCGCCAAAGAGGCGAATCTCCTGGAAATACCCGAAACCGTTCAGGAAACCGCACCGGCGGACGAGATAGAAGCGATCGAGGAACCGATCCTCGAAACAGCCGCTCCGCTTGTCACCGAAGTAGAATGGGACGAGAAACTTACTGCCGAGATACCCGCGGCGGCGAAAGCCTCGGCCGCATCATCCAGCGTGTTTATTCAAACTACGCCTATAGACGCCGATCGCAAACCTGCATCGTTCGAGGCTGAACACGACGCTTTTATCCGGCAGGGCCAGTTTTATGTAACGGTTATCGAGGAAAAAAACGTCAAACAACGCAATGGCCTTTTACTTGGTTCCACGCTTTTAATGGTCACGATGGGCTTAGTAATGACCATCTGGTCGCTTTTCAATATTCCGCTGAGTGTTTACGCCATTGGCGACACTAATTCGCTTGCGAGCTTGGTTGATGACGTGGCGATGGAGGTTGAAGAAGAGGCTCTGAAAAAGGATAAAGACGCCGGCGGAGGCGGCGGAGGCGGTGGTAATAACGACCCCAACCCGGCCTCAAAAGGTGAACGAGCTCCGATGCGGACTGAACAGCAGATAGCCCCGTCGGTTACTATGGATCGCTTGTCTAACCCGACAATTCCGATTCAAATGTCCATAAAAGGGCCAATAAATGAATATAAAGTTAATGTTGATAGGTATGGCGTCAAGCTTGGAGCGGACGGGCTGTCCGACGGGCCGGGCTCGAACGGAGGACAGGGAGGCGGAAGGAACGGTGGCCAAGGAAACAACGACGGCCCCGGCGCCGGACTAGGAAATAACGGCGGAATCGGCGGCCCCGGAAACGGCGGAATGGGACCCGGTGGACCCGGAGATGGCGGCCCGCCACCACCGCCAAAACGCGCTGCCGTGACTGAACCTTTAAAGATTATTTCTAAGCCGACTGCCAAATATACTGATGCTGCTCGTCAAAATAATTTTACGGGGCGTGTGCTTTTACGTATTACATTTCTGGCATCGGGCCAAATTGGTTCGGTTACGGCGGTATCGAATCTTCCATACGGCTTGACGGACCAGGCGATCGCGGCTGCGAGACAGATCAGATTTGAACCTGCCAAACGTGACGGCGTTCCATATACTATTACCAGAACATTTGATTACGGGTTTAATTTATATTAAGCCAGAACTTCAGTATCATAATAAAAAAGAGGCTGCCCAAAAAGCAGTCTCTTTTTTTGTTCCATCTGTTCCGGAACGGAACAACGCCTCAGATGAAAACCACCGTTTGCGACGACGGAATATCAAATCTCTTGCGGCAGCGCATATTTTTGCACATAAGCATATCGTCAACACGCACCATGTAATCGCGTGATTTTTGATACTGAGCGCGTTCCTGCTCATTCAGATTGCGCGGCGCCTGTTTCCGCTTAACGCGTTTGAGCCAGCGAATGTCGTAATCATTCCGCTCGCGGCAATTCGGACAAGAAAAACTCGCCGTCTTGATTTCCTGCTTCTCGTCAAAAATATCGCGTTCCTGCATAGTCAGCATTATACAGGATGCACAAGCCCGCGCGTTAGCAAGCGCGATAAATGCCACGTTGAATGTATCGCCCTTGCTAACGCGCGGGCTTGCGCATTTATGCCGGCAGTTTTCTTAAGTAATTAAAACTAAATATCCCGGTATCGTGCCCGTCCGAAAAGTGGAAAGTGAGAGCGTAACGGCCCACGATAGATAGGTGGTCAAAGGTCAGATCATCAGAAATACTTTCTTCGCGCAGTATCTTTTCGCCCGTCCATTCATTGACACAGGTCGCGCACGGGCAGGCACGACGCAGCACGGCAGCCGAATACGAAGTCTCTCTCTCGTCCGACCATTTGATCAAAACGCGCGAGTTAGATTCCTCGATTATTTGCGTGGGTTCTATCATCTTATCAAGTTGCAGTAAAGCCAACAGCTTTTAGCTAAACGGAATAAATATTTTTCAAATAATCCCCGACCATACGGTCACTCGAAAACTGCGGCGTGAGGGTTGCGATCGAGTTTTTCATCCGGCGCATCCATTCCATCCGAAGGCCGTTTTCATCCGTCGAATAATATGCCGGAATGACATCATTCTCGAGCGTGGCATAAAGCGACTCGGCGTCCGCCACGTCCATTTCTTTGTCGGTGCCTTTGGCCGAAAGCTCGCCGATGGCAAAGCCGTTCTCGCCGTTAAAACCTTCGATCCACCAGCCGTCGAGGATCGAAAAATTTAGAACGCCGTTCATCGCCGCTTTCATGCCGCTCGTGCCGCTGGCCTCCATCGGACGGCGGGGAACGTTCATCCAAACGTCAACGCCCTGCACCAAATAACGCGCGACTTCCTGATCGTAATCCTCAATAAAAACAGCACGCTTTTGCCAATTTGATTCGTGATTGATGCTCATCAATTCCTGCAAAATTGACTTTGCAGTGCGGTCCTGTGGATGAGCTTTTCCCGCAAATACAAACTGCACAGGCCGCTCTGAGGCGTCAACCATTTTGAGCAGCCGTTCGATGTCCGAAAAAAGCAGATCCCATCGTTTATAGGCCGCGACACGGCGGGCAAACCCTATCGTTAAAATATCTGGCGAGAATAAATTCTGCGTGTTTTCGCGCTCGTTTATAGTGTCCCGCGTGCCGGTTTCCTTAGAACGCGTCCGTTCGCGGATAAACGCAACGAGGAGGTTTTTTAATGTCAGGTGCGTGTTCCAAATATCGGCATCGGGTAAAGAATCAATCGCTTTGGCCCAAGCGTCACCATTACGAACAGCCTCGTGCCAATTCGCACCGATGTGCTCCTCAAAAAGCGTCTGAAACGCCGGTGCGACCCACGTCGGCGCGTGAACTCCGTTGGTCACCGATGTGATTGGAATGTTCAGAGTGCAGGCTTCAGCCTGTTCACGGTTTGCACTCTGAACTTCAAACATCTTGCGCCACAAATTGCGCGAAACTTCACCGTGTTTCGCACTCACGCCATTAGCCGAGCGCGTCATGCGGAGCGCAAGCGGCGTCATGCCAAAAAACTCTTCATGATCGCCAAGCTCAACGCGGCCGAGAGCAAGGAATTCATTCTCAGTGAGCTTCAGCGACTCGATATACTTCTTGCTAAAACATTCGCTCAGCAGCTTTGGCGAAAAGACGTCGTTGCCGGCCGCAACCGGCGTGTGCGTTGTGAAAACACATTTTTTGCGAACCTCTTTGGCGGCGTCCGCAAACGAATCGTCGGCGTAAATTCCAAGATATTCGCGGGCGAGTTCGAGCGTCAAAAACGCCGAATGGCCTTCGTTCAAATGAAAAACCGAAGGATCAATGCCAAGTTTCCTCAACAGCCGAACACCGCCGATTCCAAGCACTTTTTCCTGCACGATGCGCGTTTCGGTGTCGCCGCCGTAAAGATGTCCGGTAATGAGCCGGTCAACATCGCTGTTTTGCGGCACATTTGAATCAAGTAGATACAACGAGATCCGCCCAATCCGCGCCAGCCAAGCCTGTGCGACGACCTCGCGCCCGCGAACATGAACGGAAACCGTGAGTCGAGAGTCTCGCGGAGAATGGTTTGTATCTCTCGACTCTTGACTCTCGACTCTCGACTCAAACACCGGAGTCAATGCAAGTTCCGATTCAAAAACGTCGTGATACGCTTCCTCCTGCCAACCGTCGTGGCGGATGTTCTGCCGAAAATAACCATAACGATAAAGCAGCCCGACAGCCGTCAATGGGAGCCCAAGATCGCTTGCCGACTTAAGGTGATCACCCGCGAGAATGCCGAGGCCGCCGGAATAATTCGGCAGGGAATTATGCACGCCGTATTCGGCGCAGAAATAGGCGATCCTGTCAGTTGTCAGTTGTTGGTTGTCCGTCGTCAGATAAGATCGCAGACGATCATTAAATTTCCCGACACGGCTTACATAGTCAGCATCGGCTGCCTTTTGCCACAGCCGCAGCCCGCTGATCGTCTTTAACAACAGCCTCGGATTTTGCTCGCATTTTTCCCAAAGCGCCGGGTCGAGTTCGCGAAAAAGCGCAACGCCCTCAGGCTGCCACGACCAATAAAAATTTGCCGAAATATCAGCCAGCGGTTTTAGCTGTTCGGGCAATTCGCGGTTCAGGTCAAAATCTGTTCTAAAATTCTGTGCGCTTACGGCTTGTGATGCGATATCTGTCGAGGCCTCCGTCATAAATGCGATAAATCAGGCGAATGGGTATCAAATGAATATAAACTATAAGCGGCACAGTATCAAACGTTTTTTGTTTTCATCTTGAGCAATGCGGACAATTCCGTTAGATTTATAATTCAAGTTCTCAGGCTGGCACGAGCTTTTTGACTGGCTAGCAGCTGGAAGCTAGCAGCCAGCAGCTAGAATCCAAAGCATTATTCTACTCAGAACTCGCGTTTGAGATAGATTTTCAATGATTGGTTTGTTCCAGCTTCTAGCCACTAGCTGCTAGTTGCTAGCCAATCAAAACCGCATGTTCTCTAGTTAAGTTCTGACTTGACGACAATTTTTATGAAACTGGACATAATTCCTGTTAAATGGACCGACGAAGGCGTGGCGATGCTCGACCAGCGTCTGCTGCCGACCGAGGAAAAGTGGCTGATGCTCAAGACCTATGACGAGGTCGCCGCCGGCATCAAAGACATGGTCGTTCGCGGAGCGCCGGCCATCGGCGTTTCTGCTGCATACGGAATCGCTCTCGGAGCAAAGAATTTTGTCGGGACAAATATTGACGATCTTGCGGACGAGATCGAGTTTGTCAGCGATGTTTTGGGCAAGACTCGGCCAACGGCAGTCAACCTTTTCTGGGCGATCGACCGGATGAACCGCACATTCCAAAAGGCCAAAGCGGAAGGGAAGTCGGTCAGCGAGATCAAGCAGATACTTGCAGCGGACGCCAAAGCCATCCACGACGAAGACATTGAATCGCAGCGTCTTATCGCTAAATTCGGCGGCGAGTTGTTAAACGACAATTCGACGGTCCTGACGCATTGCAACGCCGGAGCTCTCGCAACCGGCGGCGTTTGGGGCACCGCGCTCGGCGTCATTCGCGGAGCAGTTGACCAGGGCAAAACGATCTCCGTCATCGCCGACGAAACGCGCCCATACCTCCAAGGCGCACGCCTCACCGCCTGGGAACTGATGCAGGACGACATCCCCGTCACGCTCATCACCGACAACATGAGCGGCCACGTGATGAAAAAAGGCCGCGTCCAGGCCGTCGTCGTCGGCTCCGACCGCATCGCCGCCAACGGCGATGTCGCCAACAAGATCGGCACCTACATGGTCGCCGTCCTCGCCCACCGCCACAACATCCCATTCTACGTCGCCGCCCCGCTCTCCACCGTCGACCTAAACTGCCCCACCGGCGAAGAGATCCCCATCGAAGAACGCGACATCCGCGAGGTCACACACATCAAAGGCATTCAATTAGCTCCAGACGACGCCCAGGTCAGCAACTACGGCTTCGACGTTACCCCAAACGACCTCGTAACCGCCATAATCACCGAAAAAGGCGTCGCGAGAGCACCGTATACTGAGAGTTTGAAGGCACAATTTGAGCAGTAGGTCAGAACCGGGAGCGATAGTGACTGGGCTCCGGCAAACACGAAATCA
>JAYVFJ010000459.1:0-2217 GCA_043773225.1 Chloracidobacterium sp. | reverse complement strand
GAAAGGCTTGTGCCTTTGACCGACAGAGCGAAACGCGAGCTTGATCGCGTCCGACTGTTTACACCTTCCAGCGAATCGCGGCCTTTTCCATTTGTCGATTTTAAGCATAGCTGGCAGACGGCAAAGCGTATCGCCGGGATCGAGGATCTGCATTTTCACGATCTAAGGGCTTCGGCAATCACACGCTGGCAGCGAGACGGCCTTTCACTCGCTATCGCTTCAAAGATCGCCGGACACTCGAACACAAAGACAACCGCGAAATACTACACTTCGGCGGATGCTGAAATAGTCCAAGCACTCGCCGAAACAATGAATCGCAGACACGCGGAAATAATCCCGGACGCGGCAAGCGAGCTTGTTAATTGAATAATCAAAAATAATCAAACGGAGACGAATATGAAGAACAAATCAGTAGAAATTTTTCATTTCATCATCAATCAAGATGCCAAATAACAGACGTAAGCCGACGGTTTCGAGCAAACGATACGAGATAGACATAACGCAAACTGATCCGGCGGACATCGCGAAATTTGCGGACACGCCGGAAGGAAAGGATTCGCCGTTCTTCGCGGCTACGGACGGACAGGGTGTGACCGTTGGTCGTTCGCTTGATTATGGCGAATGTGAAGGCGTGGGCTTGCCGGATTGGAAGACCGACAGGCAGTTGTTTGTTGAATTGAACTTGAATTTTGTCGTTCGCGTGACTTGCGACCAGAAAGGCGTAACTTATCTTGAGATTCATCAAGCAGGGCATCAATCGTTTTATAGTTTCCAGTTCAAAGGGATCGAATATAAGGATTTATTTTCTATCGCTCCAAACTTTGAGCAACGGCTTTCACGCTTTCTGATTCAGAAAGGAATGTATCCGCTTTTTTGGGCTTTATACCGTGAGAAAGAAACCGACAAAGATAAACGCTGCGAAGCCTACGACAAGATAACAGCGAATTTTGAGATTTATTTCAAAAATATTCTTAAACCAAAACGCGAAAGAGAGATTGAATCAAAAGAGTCAGACGGCTTAAAGATCACGTCATACGAACGAATCGAAACCGGGCGCGAACCAAAGACCGAAGCCGAAATCGAACAAGAAAAGAGAAAGTTCATTTCGGACGTGTTCGAGGCCCTGAAGCAAATCGAATCAGAAGGTGGAAAACGAACGCAGCTCGACGTAGGAACAATCATTTTTGAGGATAAAGATTCTGAGGATATTCAATCGCTTATGAAAAATCGATGCCGAAAATATGACCTGAAATGGCAGACCATCTTGAACGAATACAAAGGACAAAAAGTGTAAGAAACTGATTTTAGTTTGTTGCCTAAATAGCTAGACAGAAATCGTTAGCGTTTGAATCAGAGAGAAAATCTCTGATTCTTTTTTTATTTAGGAGTAAGGAAAATATGACAGACACAAGCGAATTACTAACCGACAAAGAGGCCGCTCAATTCTTGCGGCTTTCAACCCTAAGCCTTTGGCGTTTGCGCAAAAAAGGTGAATTGCCGTTTGTCCGGCTTGCGACAAAATTGCTCTATCGACGAACTGACCTGATCGCCTTCATTGAGCAAAATCTGCGAAATAGTGAGGTGACAAAATGAGAACAAAAATAAAAGCCGACCTTTCCGGGATCGGCTTAGAACTGAAAACAGATGATTATTTTGCGGACAATCAAAAGGCGTTTTCTACTGAAAATTCTACCACAAATCTTGAGCATATCGCGTCAATAATTCCGCGTCTCCTTCGCAACCAGCGAACGGCTCGAAGGTTCGATTGGAAAAGGCAAAAGCCAGGAAGGATCAAAGCACTATGAAAAACGAAGATGATCCTAAACCGACAATCGACGCGGACGCGATCCGGGCCGAAGCTGAATCAATGCTGGCCGCGTCCGGCGACGGCGAAGCGAACGGCTTCGATAGTCTTTTCAAAATACAGACGGCGACGCAATGGATCGCCGATTCACAGAAGCGACCAGCTCCGAAAATGCTATTCGGCGAGTTTTGGTATGAAGGCGAAATCTGTATTTTGTTCGCAGATACGAACGTAGGCAAATCGATCCTTGCCGTTCAAATTGCGGACTCTATTTCGACAGGTATCGCGATCAACGGCTTGTCGCTGGAGACCGGGCCGCAAAAGGTTATCAACTTTGACTTCGAGCTATCCGATAAGCAATTCGAGGCCCGTTATTCTGACAAAGAACCCGGCTCCGATTACTATTCAAATCC
>JAYVFJ010000458.1:0-6306 GCA_043773225.1 Chloracidobacterium sp. | reverse complement strand
CGCAGCGGGAGGTTGATGTTGACACGCGCAATTTTGCCGAGGCACTGCGCGGAAGTTTGCGACAGGACCCCGACGTTATACTCGTCGGCGAAATGCGCGATCTCGAAACTATAGAGACGGCGCTCGTCGCCGCGGAGACCGGCCACCTTGTGCTATCGACGCTGCACACGCTCGATGCTCCGGAAACTTTGACGCGAATTATTTCCGCGTTTCCGCCGTTTCAACAAAAATCTATACGCATCCAACTCGCTGGCCTGCTAAAGGCAGTTATTTCGCAGCGTTTGATGAAATCGGCCAAGGGCAGCAGCCGAATACCGGCCGTCGAGATTTTGCGGTCAACGCCGCTCATACGCGATTACATCCTCCACGAGGAGAAGACAAAAAGCATCCGCGACGCCATCGCCGCCGGCACTTCGCAATACGGCATGCAGACCTTTGACCAGTCGCTGTTTTATCTCTACCAATCGGGTTTAATTACTCTCGACGAAGCGCTTCGCGGCTCGACAAACCCGGACGAATTCCGACTGCGTCTCGCCGGCATATCAAACACGAGCACGTCTTCGCGCGACGAAATGGAAAAATCCAGCGGCGTCAGCAGTTTGCACAATTACGTTCCGACAGCTTGATCGCTAAGAGATTAGCCACGAATGCACGAATGAAGAAATATTCGTGCATTCGTGGCTAATCTCTTAATATCTCATAAATATCCATTTTTCAAGGATTTTTCGGCTGTTTGTGCTTGACACGAGGGGCATTTCGCGTGTAAATTTATCGTTTACCAAGCCGATGTGGAAGGGTAACGAAGGCCGAAGTAATTTTCTGCCCCGCAACAGCATTTAGTTTTTCTTAAAATGCAGATTGCAGGTAAGATGGTCGGTTTTCGGGTTTTGCGCTTGCCGGCATTGGTAAATAGTTGAAGAGACATAATTTAGGAAGGAAGTTTAAACACGCTTAATGACAAACGAGTTAACCACGGACGCTGAAGAATCGGGAACGATCGAGAAAACAGCGATTGAACAATCAGAATCAACAACCGCGACAGCAAACGCCGCCGCTTTACAACCAGAGGAAACGCCGACAGCAGAAGCAGTCGAAACTCCCGCGCCGCAACATGATGCTTTCGCCGCGCCGGCTGAGGATCCGATCCTTGAACTGCCGGATGAGCAGCCGGCAGCGGCAGAGGTCCCGGTCGAAACGAGCACCGCTCCTGTTGCGGAAATACTCGCTCCGGAAACCGCACCTGTGCCGGAACCCGCCGATGCTCCTGTTTCAGAAGAACCGCATGCCGAAGAAGGCTCAAGCACGGGCGATATAGATTTCGGAGCGATCCTCGAACAGTTCGAGCAGGAACAGACCGTCTATCATTCGGGCGAACTGGTTACAGGAACCGTCGTCGGCATTACCGATCGCGGCGTTTTGATTGATTTTGGTTACAAGTCCGAGGGTTTTGTGCCTGTCGAGGAATTGACCGGGCCCGACGGCGAAATGACCGTCAAGGTCGGCGAGACCGTCGAGGTTGTTATCAAAAGTATTCATTCCGGCGATTCCGCTCCGCAGCTTTCCCGCATAGACGCGCTTGGCCGCAAGGTTTGGGACGATATCGAAGCCGCGTTTCAATCGGAAACTCCTATCGTCGGCCGCATAGTTGATAAAACAAAAGGCGGCCTGCGTATTGACCTCAACGGAATTGAGGCTTTTCTTCCGGGTTCACAAATTGATTCGCGTCCGATCCGCGGGCTTGACACATACATCGGCCAGGATATCGAGGCGAAGATCATCAAATTCAGCCGCAAGCGAAACAACATCGTCCTGTCACGCAAGGTCTTGACCGACGAGGTCGTAAATGCCGAGAAAGCTGAGACGCTTTCCAAGATCGGTCTCGGCTACGTCGTCGAAGGCACGGTCAAAAACCTCACCGAATATGGAGCCTTTGTTGATATCGGCGGCATTGACGGCCTTTTGCATGTGACCGACATGTCGTGGGGCAGGATTCATCATCCGGCTGATAAATTTAGGGTCGGCGAGCATTTACAGGTCAAGGTTTTGAAGCTCGATATAGAACGCGAGAAAGTTTCTCTCGGCTACAAACAGCTTTTGCCCGACCCGTGGTCAACCGTCGTAGAGGCCTATCCGGTCAACACAAAACTCAAGGGAATCGTTTCCTCGGTCACCGAGTATGGCGTCTTTATCGAGCTTGAACCCGGAGTCGAGGGTTTGGTTCACGTTTCTGAGATCTCGTGGTCGCGGCGTGCTCAGAGTCCAAAGCGTCTGTTCAACAAGGGGCAGGAAGTCGAGGTTCAGGTGCTCGGCGTAGATACTGTCGAAAAACGCATCAGTTTGGGCATGAAACAGTTCCAGGAAAATCCCTGGGACACTGTCGCAGAGAGATATCCGGTCGGCTCAAAAGTTCACGGCCGCATTCGCAATCTGACCGATTTCGGCGCGTTTGTCGAGCTTGAGGAAGGCGTTGACGGCCTCGTCCACGTCTCGGATATTTCGTGGGCGAAAAAGATCAAGCATCCAAAAGATGTTCTCAAAAAAGATCAGGAAGTTGACGCCATCGTCACCAGCATCGATCGTAACGGCCAGCGGCTTTCGCTTTCGATGAAGGACCTGACCCCGAGCGCGTGGGAAGGTTTTGTCGCTACTCATCGCCCCGGCGATGTGGTGCGCGGCAAGGTTTCGCGCTTTACAAACTTCGGCGTTTTTGTCGAACTCGGCGAAGGGCTCGAAGGCCTTTGCCATATCTCAGAGCTTTCCGAGGAGCGTGTCGAAAAAGCCGAGCAAATCGTCAAAATGGGACAGGAGCTGGATTTCAAAATCCTGCGCATCGAGCCGAGTGATCAGAAAATTGGCCTGTCGCATCGTGCTGTCGGCAAAGACGAAGAACCGGTCGCCGATACAAAGATGTATTCCACCGAAGCAAAAGGCGGAATGGCCAGCCTCGGCGAGCTTGCAAGTTTGAAGTTCGGCACAGCCGCTGAAGAAACTCCCGTTGAAATTGATCCGGAAGAAAAGAAAAAGGCAAAACAGGCTGCGAAAAAAGCAAAGGCTGAGGAATTTGCGGCAAAACAGGCCGAAGCAGAAAAAGCCGAAGCAGAAAAGGCCGAAGCCGGCGAAACACCAACTGAGGAAGCTGTTGCTGAAACGGAAGCCGTCGCTGAAACAGTTGAGGCGCCTGCGGAAGAAACTGTAGCCGAAACAGAAGCTGTCGTTGAGACCGCAGAAGCTCCTGCTGAGGAAACTGTTGGCGAAGCTGAAGCTGTCGTTGAGACCGCAGAAGCTCCTGCCGAGGAAACTGTTGCCGAAGAAGAAGCACCGGTTGAGGAACTAGCTGCCGAACAATCTGCTCCTGTTGTCGAAAACGAAGAAGCACCTGCTGCTTCCGAAGAGGTCACTGAAACGGTTGAGGAGGCAGTTCCTGCACCGGAATCAGTAGATGAAACACCTGCTGCCGAAAGCGAGACAGCAGATACCAATGAGTCTCCCGCTCAGGAATCCGCTCCCAACGCTGAAGTTGTCGCAGAGAAAACTGAAACAGATGAATCTCCCGTTGAAGATGCAGAAGTTAAAACTGCTTGATGCTGGAATTTTTTAAGAAAATTGGCTTGGGAGTGAGATAAAAGAAATGACGAAAGCGGATCTAGTTGAAAAAGTCGCCCGAGACGCAGACATGACAAAAAAGGACGCCGAAATGCTCGTCGAGATTATTTTTGACAGCATTACCGTCACCTTGAACAAGGGCGAGAAAATAGAGCTGCGAGGATTTGGCAGCTTTCGTGTTCGCGAGCGCAACGGGCGAAAAGGCCGCAACCCGAAAACCGGCGCCGCCGTTGATATTCCCGCAAAACGCGTCGCATATTTCAAACCCGGCAAGGAATTGAAGGAATTGATAAACAAAGGCGAGTGAGTCGAGAGTGAAGAGTCGAGAGTCGAGAGATTTGAATCTTGCGACAAATAGTTTTTTTTACAGTTCCGTTTGACTCTTGACTCTCCCTCTTGACTCTCGACTCAAGAATATGGACATTCTCTGGAGTCCGTGGCGATATGATTACATAACCGGCAGCGCCAACACCAACGGTTGTGTTTTCTGCGAAATTCTAAACAACTCGGCAAGCGACGAGGAGAAATTTATCCTCAAACGCGCCGAGTTTAATTTTGTCATCCTCAATATTTACCCTTACGGCACCGGCCATCTCCTCATCCTGCCCTACGCCCACATCGCCGACCTCAACCAAGCCGACAAACAAACAACCGATGAGATGATGGCCTTAATGAAGAGCGCTCAAACAGCCCTCACCGAAGTTTATCAACCCGAAGGTTTTAATATGGGGATGAATCTCGGCAAACAGGCCGGCGCGGGCGTAGCCGATCATTTTCACATGCACGTGTTGCCGCGCTGGTCAGGCGACGTAAATTTTATGACGGCGATAAGCCAAACCCGCACGATGCCCGAGTCGCTCGAAACAACCTACCAAAAACTGAAAGGCAAGATTTAACCGCGAAACACGCGAAATAAACTAAAATTCTTTAGTATTTTTCGTGTATTTAGCGGTCAACTTCCGGTTCGTGCGAACGGTCGATAGCTTCGTCCTCGATCTCGCCGCCTTTGCTGATGGGGATGTCGGCGGGATTTGAGTATTTAATTGTTCGAGGTTCGCCTCCGTCGGAGAGAACCACCCCGTCAGCCGAAGCGCCTGCGACCCCTCCATCGTAGGGAGGGGAGCTAGTTGCAGGCGGAACATAGCCCGGATAGTCAACGCGTGAGTGATAGATCGCGACGAGCGATTTTATCATTGACTCGCGGATTTGGGTGAGTTCGCGCAGTGTGAGGTCGCACTCGCCTAGTTGATCGTCGGCAAGTATCGCGTCAATTATCTTTGTGACGATGAATCGAATATTTTCAGGGTTCGGTTCCGCCAATGACCGCGCGCCGGCTTCGCATGAATCGGCAATCATCATTATCGCGGCTTCTTTGAATTGCGGTTTCGGGCCGGGATAACGAAAATCATTTTCCGATATTTCACTCGCATCGTGAGCCTCGGCCTGCGCTTTTTTTAGAAAATAATGTAAGGTTCGAGTGCCGTGATGCTGCGGGATAAAGTCTATAATCCGCTGTGGCAGTCCCATTTCTTTTGCGAGCTTTGTGCCGTAAGTGACGTGGCTGATTATTATCTTGGCGCTTTGCGTCGGTTTGAGAGCGTCGTGCGGGTTTTTGGCCAGTTGATTTTCGACAAAATGCTCCGGCGCCGCCGTTTTGCCGATGTCGTGATAGAGCGCTCCGATGCGCGTGAGAAGAGCGTTGCCGCCGACAACTCGGCATGCTTCCTCGGCGAGTTGGCCGACGGCGTGCGAATGTTGATTTGTTCCGGGAGCGCGCATCGCAAGTTGTCCGAGCACCGGAAGATCTGCGTTTGAGAGTTCAAGCAGTTTTACGTCGGTCAGAATTCCAAAAAACGTTTCGCAGATCGGCAGCAGCACGGCCGTCACTGCGGCTGTGAATATTCCGCTTGCCAGCCCACACGCGATCGCCAGCAAAATCGTGTTCAAAATAAACGGCTGCTGTGTGTAAGCAATCATCGCCAACGCAAGGATCGCGCTTGCGACGCCGACCAAACCGCCCGCGATCGTAACCGTTTGGCGGCTTCGATACGGCCCGATGCCGTAAACCGCAACCGCCGACGCGAGTGCAGCAAATATCGTAAATTCCAATCCGCGTGGAGCGAGAAACCCAGCCAAAAACGAAGTGAACAATCCTGTAAATAGCGCCGTCGGCCGATCGGCAAGCAGCGTCATAAGCAGGCTGCCGGTCGCAAACGGTATCGCAAACGCCCACAACATCGGATCGTTGAGTGGAGCTTTGACATTCTGGATCGCCGTAAAATCAGCGAGCCTGAAAAACACGGCCATCACAGCCGTCTGAACAAGAACAATAAACCCAAAAAGGGCAAATGTCTTCTCAGCTGAAAGCGCGAGCCGCGGAAGCATGCCGCGATTCTCCACAAATTTCCACGCCGCCCAAAACAGGCTGGTGATAAATAACAATAAGCCAAAAAAGCGATTCAACTGACGCGATGACGAACTATAATCACGAATGGCTGCGAGTTTTGAAAGAATGTCGGGCGTTATTATGTCACCGTCGTTGGCGATTTTTTGCCCGCGTTTGAGCGTAATGATTTTTGGCTGAATGTTTTCGGCTGCGGTCGCTTTCGCCGTGTCGGTTGCGACGCTGTCGTAGGAAACGCTCGGCTCAACTAATATTTCCGTCGCGGCAAAAAATGCTTCAATCTCTTTCGCAGAAAAACT
>JAYVFJ010000457.1:0-5955 GCA_043773225.1 Chloracidobacterium sp. | reverse complement strand
TCGGTTGATTTACGCAGCGCAAAAACGCCTGAGGAATTTGTCGAGAGGATAAAAGCATTTGCAGCCAAGCTGCCAAAAGGCCGTTGGATACTCGGCGGTCAATGGGATCACGAAAACTGGAAGCCGAACAACCTGCCGACCGCCGCGATGATAGACGCCGTCACACCGGATAATCCTGTATTTGTAAATCGCCTCGACGGACACATGGCGTTGGCGAACAGCCTTGCGATGAAACTTGCAGGCGTTGACAAAAATACACCGGAAGTTCCAGGCGGGCTAATCGTGCGTGATGCGGGCGGCAATCCGACCGGTGTTTTTAAGGACACTGCTCAGAATTATATTGAGAAAGTAATACCGGCGGCGAGTTTTGAGCAAAAGCTCGAATCCGCGCTTGCTGCGAGCGAGCATGCGGCGAGTTTGGGCGTGACCAGCGTGCAAGATATGTCTGCCGGAACCGATGTCGGCGTGTATCAGGAACTCCTGCGGCAATCCAAATTGAAGACGCGAATTTACGCTTGCTCGACGCTTGACGATTACGAACGTTGTGTGAATGCTGGCGTGCGTTATTCCTTTGGTTCTTCGATGCTTCGAGTGGGCTGTCTGAAAGCATATTCCGACGGCAGCCTCGGCTCGACGACTGCGTGGTTTTTTGAACCCTACTTGGATGCCCCAAATACAAGCGGCCTTCCTCGCGCTGAAGTTACTTCGACGATGAAGCAAACTATTGTTGACGCAGACAACGCCGGCTTGCAAGTTAACATTCATGCTATCGGCGAACGGGCAAATGCAACGGTGCTGGATTTTTTTGAGAACGCGGGAAAGGTCAATGGAGCGCGCGACCGCAGATTTCGCATCGAGCACGCGCAGCATTTGCGTCAGCGGGACATCGCGCGTTTTGGTAAATTGAAAGTGGTCGCATCAATGCAGCCGATTCATTTACCCGATGATGGACGCTGGGCTGGGAAACGCATTGACGAAAAGCGTCTGAAAGGAACTTATGCGTTCCGCACTTTACTCGACACGGGCGCGGTTTTGGCGTTTGGTTCCGATTCGCCAGTCGCTCCGATGAACCCGTTATTTGGCATCTACGCCGCCGTCACCCGCCGAACCCTCGACGACAAAAACCCAAACGGCTGGATACCCGAACAAAAGATCACAGTTGACGAAGCCGTCCGCGCCTTCACCTACGGCTCGGCATATGCCGAATTTCAGGAAACAACAAAAGGCACCCTCGAAGTCGGCAAACTTGCCGATCTTGTAATTATTTCGGATGATATTTTTACGATTGACCCTGTTAAGATCAAAGATGCGAAAGTCTTGACGACCGTAATTGATGGAAAGATAGTTTACGGAAATTGAAATGGAGATACCGTCCGGGAAGTTGAGTGAATATGAAGAACATTGTTACCACCTTTATTGGAATTATTCTTTTCTCTTCTTTAGCTTACAGCCAGAAGGATTCAAAGTGGGTAGATTTCACTACCGCAAAGGGTGACTTTAGTTTTTCTGTGCCGAGTGACTACGTTATTGCTAAGGTTCAACGCGGATGGACAATTGTTAGCGATCAGGCCGAGTTCAGTATTCAAGTGGAAAAATTGGAGATGGACAATCCTCGCGGCTATGTGAAAGACCTCTATTTCTTTAAAGCCGACGATCATAAGAATAACAAAGAATTTTCGATTGGAGATTTTCTTATTCGGACTGTGAATGTTGACAAAGAAAATTTTCGTTCATTCAATGTATATGCCGGATCGAAAAGGAATTATTACTTTATTACTGTGAAAATTCTTTCCGGCAAAGACGATTCGGCCACAACACTAAAGAGTTCGTTAAGGTTTGATGGAAAATCTATCATCGATAATTCTGCTGACACGAAAAATGCAGATGGCAAATCCTTGGTAGTCGACAATCTTAAGTCGAGTCCCATAGTCGAGAACGCTCTTTCAAAGAAGTGTTCGCGTGAGATCAGTTATAGGTACGAGTCAACAAAGTCTGATGAAAATTCTAAAGACTCGGATGACAAATCTAATCGACCCCGATATTCACGCTGGGCAGTTATATTAGATGTACCGAGAATAGAATCTCCGAGTTCTGGTCCAGGTAACGGAACAGTCCGGTTGAGGGTTTTGCTCGGTTCCAACGGTTGCGTTTCCGGCGCAATAGTTGTTAAGACTCCTTCTAAAGAAGCGGCTAGCAATGCAGTCAGGGCAGTATCGCAAATAAAGTTCTTGCCCGCAGTGATTGATGGCAAACCGGCTGATTCATTTAAGATCTTCGAATACCAGTACTCTTCACGCTGAGGTTAAACTTATGCGATGATAGTAGTAATTTTTTGTAGTTTATCAGGAGAAATATGAAATCAACTATAGTTGTAGCAATTATCATTTTTGTTCTTTCCTTCTCGGCTTTTGCCCAGGAAATGAAAGAAAAAGCTCAGCCGACTGAGGCTGATAAGACGGCGGCGATACCGTCGGACGGTTATTTAAAACGCGGTGCGCCGATTGGGAAATCGAAAAAGGTTTCGCTTGCAAAGGTGTTAAAAGACCCGAGCAAATTTGAAGGCAAAATGGTTCGCGTTGAGGGCGTGATCGTGCGTTCGTGCAAGATGGAAGGCTGCTGGGCTGAGATGGCGGCGAACAAGGACGGCAAGAGCGTTCGCGTGAAAATGAAAGACCACGCGTTCTTTATCCCTCTGCAATCGGCCGGTGCTATTGCGCGTGCGGAAGGCGTTTTCGCGGTCAAAACTCTGACCAAAGCAATGGTTGACCACATGATCGAAGAAGACGGCGCCAAATTTGAAAACCGCAATACCGACGGCACAGTCAGCGAAGTGTCGTTTGTCGCGAGCGGCATCGAATTAAAGCAGGGAAAATAAGAACATATTATTAACCGCGAAAAACGCGAAACATACTAAAAAATTAGTGTGTTTCGCGTTTTTAGCGGTTATTTAATCAATCTCAGAATCTAAGTCTGACAGAAAGCTGCACTTGTCTCGGGTCGCCGATGCCTTGCCGCAGGTAGCCGTCAAAATTGAACAGGCTCGGAGCGGTCAGCGAGCTTTGGTTGCCCGGCAGGAATGACGAGTTGATAAAGTTGTCGCTGTTGAATGTATTGAACATCTCGATCTGCGGTATCAGGTCAACCGTCTCGGTGATGTTGAACACTCGCGACAGCCGCCAGTCGAACGTATGAAACTGATTGTCTTTACGCAGCGTGTTGCGGTTCGTCCTTGTCGGGCTTATCAAAGCCAGCGTGGACGGCGTCGCGGGCTGAGCCGAGCGGGCTTGAACACGAGGGGTAAATTCAAGTTTCCACGGTAGTTCAAAATATCCGTAGAAATTGAACTTGTGCGGAATGTCCCTGTCCGAAAGCGCGTAGTCGAGACTTGGATTCAGCACGTCAAAGGCGCGATCCGTGAACGGGTCACGCTCGTTCGAATCGTCGTCCCTGTCTCGTGACCAGACGTAGTTCGCTTCCATCTGAAACTTGTCGCTGAACCGTTTTCTCAGGCCAACTGTTACTCCGTTGTAATCGGATCTGCCAATCGAGGTTGTGAAAAAAGTATCGCCCAAAAACGGAGCAAAACGCCCAATCTCCCCGTAGTTTAAAAAGCGGGTCAGAAACTTGCCCTTTGCATAGGTGTAATCGAGATACAGGGCCCAGTCGGGTGCGAGCTCCTGTTCAAAACCGGCGTTGAAAGTATAGATGCGCGGGTTCCTGTAGTCGCGGTCAAAAACGCGAACACCGCTGAAACACGGAAACGGATTTGTAACCGTGCCGACAGTGCACGAACTCGCCGCGGGAGTGACCAGTCCCGGCCAAGGTGGCCGAACGGTCGGATTGGCAAAGAGTCCGCCGGCGATCGTCTGCTGCTGAACGCCGTTAGTTGTTATAGAGCCCACCTGCGTCAACATATTTTGATGACCGTTGTAAACTCCGAAACTTGACCGCACAACAGACCGCCCGTTACCTGATATGTCCCACGCAAAACCGACGCGCGGCTGAAACATCTTTTTGTCGCTTGGCAGCGTGCCGTCGGAGGTAAACCTCGGGTCGTTTAGAAATATCCCATAAGCCGTATCGCTAGGGGCAACGGTTACGTCAGGAAAGATCTGGGCTTCCCAACGCAAGCCGTAATTCAAGGTGAAATTAGGAGAGACCTGCCATCTGTCCTGTGCAAAAAGAGCGTAGTCTTCATTTTTGATATTCGAGGCTCCGGCAGCATCGGTCGCGGGGCCATTGCGGCCTGCTCCCTGCAGGAAAAGCAGCAATGGCGTTGCTGAAGTTTCCGATCCGGGACATGTTTGAGATCCGGATGTTATCCATGTGCCGCCTGAACAAAGCATCGCATTCGGGCCAAAGCCGCCGGATGCAGCAGGCGAGGCATAACGCAAAAATCCGTTGACGGTGTCAAAAATGTAACGGCCGGTAAAGAATCCGCGAAACACCTGATCGTTAACGCTGTGCAGCCATTCGCCGCCAACTTTGACATTGTGGCTGCCCTTGACCATCGAAACGCTGTCGCGGATCTGCGTCCGCCAAAAGACCTCGTCAACGCCCGGCTGCAGAAAGAACGGGTTGCCAAAACGGAAAGTCGTTCCAAATCCCATCGCCGTATCCGCAGGGATATTTGAATTTGTCGCGGCGCGCGGACGCTCTTCGCGTGAATATGTGAAATGAGCCTCGTTCACCGTGGTCGGTGAGAATGTAGTGAACAGATTGGCGTTGAAAACATTTATCTTTGACGGCCCCTCGGTTCCGTTTGCCGATGTGCCGTAGGTCGGAACATCAAATGTTTGATTCGTGTTTTTTGAATGATCGAAATTATACGAGGTGGCAAGTTTGTTACTCGAATTTAGATTCCAATCAACCTTTCCGAGAAACGCATAGTTTTGGACCTTGCGGTTCACCGGCAGTCCCTCATTGTCGCCGCGTGAAGATTGAATGAAGTCGATCAAAGCTAACCGCTGGCAATCAGGACTGGCGATTATCAAAGGCTCGTTCGCCTGAACGGTGGGATGCGGAACAGAGCAGGGCGTTCCTATCGGATCGCTCAAATTTGGCCGCGTCAGATTGTCTCTGACACCCTCGAATGCAAAGAAGAAAAACGCTTTGTCGCGTTTGATGGGGCCGCCGACCGTTCCGCCAAACTGTTCGCGATGAAAGTCCTGCAGCTCTTTCCCGTCCGATGTATTTGACGACAAGTTTTTGTGGCGTTGGTAGTAAAAGACGCTTCCGTGCGGGTCATTAGTTCCCGATTTTGAAATGACATTGATAATGCCGCCGGCTGTTCGCCCGTATTCTGCATTTGCGCCTGTGGCGATCACTTGAAATTCCTGCACCGCATCCATCGTTATATCGATTGCGGCACGCTGTCCTCCGGCTTGCTCGCCAAAGAATCCGTTGTTGTAATCGCCACCGTCAAGGCTGACATTGTTAAAAATGCCACGCTGTCCCGCGAAATTGATCTCGTCGCCGTCAGGACCTTGTGTAATGCTGACGCCCGGCGTCAACGTAAGTAAATCCTCGAATTTTCTGCCGAGAACAGGCGTGTTTTCGATGGATTTCGAGTTCAGTGTCGAGCTCGACTCCGTTTTTACGGTATCGATGTTGGGCGATGTCGAGACCGTGACTTCGCCGCTAATTCCCGAAACCTTTAGGCTGAGATCTAAATTGATAAGTCGGCCAACCGTCAGTTCAAGGTTTTCCTGAATTAACTTTGCAAAACCTTGCTTTGTGGCCGTTACGACATACCGTCCCGGAGGCATACTCAGAAATGTAAAACGCCCGTCGGAATCCGTTGTAAAGATTTTGGAAAAATTAGTTGCCGTATTTTTTGCTTCCACCGTTGCTCCGGCAATTACGGCGCCTTGTTCGTCAGATACAGTTCCCTGGATCGTTCCCGAGGTAATGTCCTGGGCGAAGACGCCCGCGGACCCAATTGACAATAGAATG
>JAYVFJ010000456.1:0-7477 GCA_043773225.1 Chloracidobacterium sp. | reverse complement strand
TCGGCGATCAGTTTTAGCCTGTCGAATATCTTTTGCAGCGGAATGGTGCGAAATTCAAATTCCTGGCACCGAGATAGGATAGTTTCCGGCACTTTGTGCAGCTCGGTCGTCGCCATGACAAAAACAACGTTGCCGGGCGGCTCTTCGAGCGTTTTAAGAAGCGCGTTAAACGCCGCTTTTGAAAGTTGATGAACTTCATCAATGATAAAAACCTTAAACCGGTCGCGCGCCGGATTAAAGTTGATGCCGTCAATGATCGTCCCGCGAACATCGTCAATTCCGGTGTGCGAAGCGGCGTCAATCTCAAGCACATCCATCGAACGGCTCTCCGATATCTCGATGCATGAAGGGCAAGCAGTCGGATCAGTCAAAAGGCAAGGCGTGAGGTTTGGTTTGTCTGTCTTATGGCAATTCAGAGCCTTTGCCAGGATGCGTGCCGTCGTCGTTTTACCAACCCCGCGAGCACCCGAAAACAGGTATGCGTGATGCAGGCGGTCATACTCCAGAGCATTACGCAGCGTCTGAGTAATGACTTCCTGGCCGGTCACTTCCTCAAAAGTCTGCGGCCTCCATTTTCGCGCGATTACCTGATAAGACATTTCTTAAAGGATAAAGGATAAGGGCGGAGAAGTGAAAATAGTGAATGGTGAATAGTGAACATTGGATAGTGGAAAGTGGAAAATGGAAAGTGGAAAGTGAGGACTTGTAAGGGCTAAGAACGTCAAGGACGTACTTTTTGGTAAGAATTCGGGGAAAATATGAGAAATCCGCCAAGTTGCGGCGTGTTTTTTTGACACAAAACGCGGTTTTTGGGTGAAAATGCGTGTCAATATGACAATTTGGCACGGTTTCGCCCGCGTTCCTCCGCGTCACCGATTCACCCGTAAATGGAGAAATCTCCACTTCCGCCACGCCGCCTGTGCCGCCGCCCAAAAGACACCGAGAATGAATTAAAGATCGAAGGCCGCGTTATGTTTGTGATCTCATTCCCGAATTGTCCAGGCGATGAAACTCTTACCGTTATGAAAGGACCTATTTGCGATTTGCGACGTGCACCAAGTTCTTCAAACACCTGCCACCAAGCGAAACCCTCTGTCCATTCTCACGCATAAAGGCCCTCACCACGCCGCGCGACGATCCACGCAGGCTCGGTCGGACGCAAATTGCGCCGAGGCACGGCAAATTCAGGATGATCCCATTCGTAGATGAATTGTTGGTAGGCTTTCATCTCAGCCTGTGATGCTCGTCCGCACATATCTCTATCTTAATTTGTGCGAAAGCAAAGACAAAATGACGGATGCCTGAGTCATTCAAATACTCAGGCATCCGCCGATAAGCGTATCGAGCGTTCAAGGAAAATTTAACGGTTGGCGGGAGCTGCGGCCGGGACCGTTACATCAACATTTATCTTTTGCGGGGCCGTATTGGTGACGCGGCGCAGGAAGCCACTGTAATAGAGCGCACCGACGATCATGCCGACGATTACAATAAACGCGATTGCCCATATAAAATTGCTTGCTGTTCCGCTGCTGCCTTCTGTGGGCACAAGGACTTCTTTTTCGACTATGACTTTATCCATATTCCCTCTCTTACTGAAGTTTTTTTCTGCTCTCTATTAAATTATCGCTATTTTCATGCTCAGAGGTATGTATGATGCCATACAAACGATTTCCTGACTCGCAGCATTCAAAACCTTTAAAAACGAAAGATGCCTGAGTCATTCCTCCACCCAGGCATCTTTCCGATAGCAGAATCGACTGCTAAGGGTTCCGAACTATCTCTAAGATACGCCACTATGATCGTATAGTCTGTATGCCATCGCACATAGACACTATCTATGCGGCTGAGTGCTATTCGAAACCGAGTGTGCTCTGGCAGTCACTTTTGGCGGTTATTTTTTTGCTTTTTTGAATGTGCCGATGTCGTCAGGCTTTTTTAACTGCGGGTTCTCGCGCCGGATAAATCTCAGGACGTCTCGGCGGAAACGAAACAAACTCTCGTTTTGATTCTGCTTCCCTTCGTTTAATATCCTCATACATCGCATCAAGATCGTGATCAAACTTCGCCGCATATTCTTCACGCACGCGATGAACTTCTTCTACAATTTCATCTTTCCACATTTTCGTCTTCTCCCAAAAGGCTATCCGGAGTGCATACAACTCGGAATGGTAGTTTCTATGTAAACTTTCGGTTTCATCAATCAAATTCTAACACCGAGCGTAGATAGAATCATCTATAAAATCAATTTGACAATGCGTTGCTTATGTGATACAATTTTGCATACTATGATCAGGAATTGGGAAGAGTTTGCTTTGGGGCCTAAGGATCCGGAGGAGGTTTTGCATGTGACCTTGAATCCGAAGGGCGAGATTATGATCGGGGCGCGCGCCAGTCGGTTGTTTGGTCTGCATCGGTGGGCGGTGCTTTTGTGGGATCGTTGGAACGGGCTGATCGGGGTCGCTCCGTTAAAGGAGAAAACCGAAAACGCGTTTCCGATCGTTCCCAAAAGCAACGGGGAACACTGCGTTATTAGGGCCGGCAGGTTTTGCCGCTATTACGGGATCGCGATGCCGAGGACGACGGCTTGCAAGGCCGAGATAGAGGAGGACGGCACGCTGGTTCTTGATCTGAAGGCTACGCGGGCTCTCAGGAAATGAGAAAACCGTCGAATGCAAAGGTATTGTAGTAAAGTTGGTGTATGGACGATAAATACAACATAAGCAAAAGCAAAAAGCCGGAGACGAAGGTGGAGATTCTGGCGGCGAAGATCGAAGAGTTGGTAAGGCAGCGCGACCAGTCAACGAATCCCTCGACAAAACAGACGATCAATGCAGAGATCACGAAGCTGTTTGCTCAGTATGAAAGACTGAAGCTGTGAACAGTGAATAGTGAACAGCAACTTGCCACTCGTTTCGTTTATCATTTATTCTATAGGTTGGCTTCAGGCTCCGCACAAGGTTTGTGTTGTGAACTCCGCTAGGCGAGGAATCGAGCAACGGTAGCAATTTCAACCTGTGTTGCGATCAAGTCTGAAGCCATCTTATCGGAAAGGTGCAAGAGCGGTTGAATTGGCAGCATTGGAAATGCTGTGAGCCTTAACGGGTTCCGTGGGTTCGAATCCCACCCTTTCCGCCAGATTTAAAGGATAAGGCGAAAGGATAAAGGCGAAAGTTTTGAGCAAGACTTTTTGACCTACTTTATCCTTTCGCCTTATCCTTTATCCTTTTGAAACGATGAACGAGGACTTGATAATTAGGACTAAGAATTTCTCCGTACGGATAATTAAATTGTTCGCGGCACTTCCAAAAACAACGGAGGCACAAGTCATTGGAAAACAATTCTTGAGATCCGGAACCTCGGTCGGTGCACAATACCGCGAATCGCAGCACGCAAAATCGGACGCGGATTTTATCAGCAAGATCGAAGGTTCTTTGCAGGAATTAGAAGAAACCAGTTACTGGCTGGAACTTCTCGAAGAAATGCATATTTTCGCTCCTGAAAAACTAAAACCAATCCAAGTCGAAACCAAAGAACTGACCGCGATTTTCGTGACAATAGCCAAAAAGGTTAAAGCCCGTAAGAAATAATCTCTCTTACAATAATCTCTCTTACTTTATCCTTTCGCCTTTATCCTTTGTTAATATCTTTTATCCTTTCTCAAATTTCCAAAATATCGTCGGCTCTTCCGTTTGGTTTGGTTTCGCCGACGACGGCGGGTTCGTCGTCGCCTGCGAGCCAGCTATAGACGAAGCCGGCGAGCAGCGCTCCTAAGATCGGTGCGATCCAGAACATCCACAATTGCGTCAACGCCCAACCTTGCGCAAAAAGTGCGGGGCCGGTGCTGCGGGCCGGGTTGACGGACGTGTTTGTCACCGGGATCGAGATGAGATGGATGAGCGTTAGCGCGAATCCGATGGCGATCGGGGCAAATCCCTTTGGAGCGCGGCCGTGTGTTGCGCCGAGTATCACGATCAGGAAAAAGAACGTCATCACGACCTCGGCGACGAAGCAGGCCATGGCTTCGTAATGGCCGGGCGAATGGTCGCCAAATCCGTTTGACGCAAAACCGCCGCTGAGCGAAAAACCGGTTTTGCCGCTTGCGACAATATACAAAATACCCGCAGCGCTGACAGCCCCTAAAACCTGAGCGACGATGTAGGGCAAAATCTCATTTGCCGGAAATCTCTTGCCCGCCCACAGGCCGAGCGTCACCGCCGGGTTGAGATGACAACCCGAAATATGGCCGATGGCATATGCCATCGTCAAAACGGTAAGACCAAACGCTAATGAAATGCCGACATTGCCTGCCGCTGAGCCGGCGAGCACAGCCGTTCCGCAGCCGCCGAGAACTAGCCACAGTGTTCCGATAAACTCCGCCGATAACCTTTTTGTAATAGGCATAATCTCTCCTCCAAAGGATAAAAGGGTAAAGGATAAAGGATAAAGGAAAACGAATAACGGGAAAGTTCGGAAGCGTCTGATTCCTACTTTATCCTTTACCCTTTATCCTTTATCCTTCGAAAGACTGGCGGAGAGGGTGGGATTCGAACCCACGGTACCCGTAAAGGTACAGCAATTTTCGAGACTGCCCGATTCAACCACTCTCGCACCTCTCCGCGAACGTTTAATTCTAATGTTTTAGTTGGCGAATATTCAAGTTGAAGGTAGGAAGTAACCGCGAAAAACGCGAAATGACGCGAAAAAAGAAATGCTTATTTTGCGTGTTTTGCGTGTTTCGCGGTTCTCTTACCGTCTTGCTTTAAAGAAATCCTGCATTAATGCTGCGCATTCTTTGGCGAGGACGCCGCTCGTTATCTCGATCTGGTGATTGAGATCGGGGCTGGTGCAGAGTTGGAAATGTGTTTCGACTGCTCCAAATCTTTCGTCCTGTGCGCCGTAAACCAGTCTTGCGACTCTCGCGTTTACGAGGGCGCCGGCGCACATTACGCATGGTTCGATGGTCGTGTAAATTGTCGTGCCGGTTAGGCGATAGTTGCCGACGCGGAGCGCGGCCGTGCGGAGAGCGAGGATCTCGGCGTGAGCCGTCGGGTCGGTGTCCGTGATCGTCCTGTTTGAAGCAGTCGCGAGTATCCGGTCTTTATCGTCAACGATAATCGCTCCGACCGGAACTTCGCCGATCTTGACCGCATCGCGCGCTATATGGATCGCACGCCACATCCATTTTTCATCCGTCTCTGACATCCTGTTTGAGTTTAACGAAATCGCAAAAATCTTGCATCCGGGCGCCTAAAATGTTAAACATTAATTGCTAAGCTTTTTGCCCCCTTCGAGAGCTAATCGTGAAAAACGCTATGAACGACGAGGTTCGCGCCGGTTCCCGGCCTGCCGATACAGACATACACATTACGAATGTGCCGCAGTCGTTCCGCGCCTTTGCCGAGGAAGTCCACAAACGCTCACAGAAGCCAAGAAGTACTCCTGTCGCGATCGCCCAAAAATTGCTGCCTGCCGAATTTAACATGGCCATGGCGCATTTCTATCGAGGCGAGGTGCAGCGATCGAATGTGTGGCGCACGCGGCTCGACGCGACGACGAACTGGGCGGTCATCACGACCGGTGCAACTCTTTCATTTGTATTCAGCTCGCCCGATAACCCTCACTTTGCGATACCGATCAATACATTCCTGGTCTCGATATTTTTGTTTATGGAGGCGCGCCGATACCGTTATTATGAGGTCTGGGCCAATCGCGTACGGATCCTGGAAGCTGGATATTTTGCCCCAATGCTGTCGCACCGGACGATCCCGCCGGACAAGGAATGGGCTGAGCATATTGCGGCCGATCTTATCAGCCCGCGATTTACGATCAGCGAATGGGAGGCAGTAGGGAGGCGGCTTCGGTCGAATTATTTGTGGTTGTTTGTCCTGCTGGCGCTTTCGTGGACATTGAAGATATACATACATCCGTCGCCGATTCCCGCGACGACCGAGGCTGAGCGGAAGATGTTTTGGGATTTAGTTTTTCAGAGGGCAACGGTTGGTCTTGCGCCTGGCTGGTTGGTCGTACTCATCGGAGCACTTTTTAATCTGACAATCTTTTTCGTAGCGTTTAGCACGTTGAAATTGAAAGACGCATCGAGCGAGGTCTTGCCGCAGGAGAGTTTCGAGTGGCATCCGCTCAAACAAGTTTCCGACTGGGCCGAAAGCAATCTTAAGCGACGCAACACGATACGGCGTTCAAAGAAAGCGCGACAGCGAATGCGTTCGATTCATAAAACCGAAAGTTAATAAAGGAGTCTAATTATTTTATGCCGATTGATTTGGAAGACCGCGGGCAGGCGCTCGAAAACGAGTATTTCCGCCGCAAAGAACAGGAACTGATAGACAAGATGAAAGCTAAACTCTCAGAAGAGAGTTCTAAGAGCCTCGAGATAAAATGCCCGAAATGCGACGGCACGTTGATCGAAACAGATTTTGAAAAGATCAAGATCGACGTCTGCAACAAATGCACGGGCGTTTGGCTTGACGCGGGCGAATTGACGCAAATTGCCGAGAAGGACGAAGAAACGGGCTGGTTTGGCAAAGTGTTTGGATAAAACAAAGATTCATCACCACAAAGACACAAAGGCCACAAAGGATTCATAGGTTGTTCTTTGTGCTCTTTGTGCCTTTGTGGTTAATCTTAGATATGTTGAACTTTGCAATCGAAACCGCCCGCGACGCCGGGCAGCTCCTGCTCGAAAAATTTGAGCGCAACATAAAAGTCTCAAAAAAAGGTGACATAAATCTCGTCACCGAGGCCGATCTTGCGTCGGAAGCGCTCATCATCGAGCGTATCAAATCGTATTATCCAAAGCACTCGATCCTCGCCGAAGAATCGGGTAATGCCGTTATTATCGGCGGCGAAAATACGTGGAAATGGATCATAGATCCGCTCGACGGTACGACGAATTATGCTCACGGCTATCCGTGTTTTTGCGTTACTATCGCGCTCGAACATGACGGTGAGATCGTCATTGGCGTCACGTTTGACCCGACTCGCAATGAACTTTTTGCCGCCGAACGCGGACGCGGCGCCAGCCTGAACAACAAACCAGTCCGCGTGTCCGACACGGAACATCTGTCCGATGCTTTGATCGTCACCGGCTTTCCATACGACTTTAAAAGGCGAGAAGATTTCGCACGGCATCTGACGCAGTTTCTGCTGAACTCCCGCGGAGTTCGGCGTGACGGTTCAGCGGCGATCGACATGGCTTATGTCGCGTGCGGACGTTTTGACGGATTTTGGGAAGAAGGCCTAAACCCGTGGGACATGGCCGCCGGTGTTCTCCTCATCGAGGAAGCAGGCGGACAGATCAGCAATTACGACGGCTCAAAATTCAACCTCTACACCCCGCCCATCCTCGCAAGCAACGGCTTGATCCACTCGCAAATGTCGAACGTTCTGAGATGAGTAACGCCAGCGTCCCCACTGGCTGTCCGCTCGGCGGCCCGCCGCCCGATCCTCTCGCTCATGC
>JAYVFJ010000455.1:0-9350 GCA_043773225.1 Chloracidobacterium sp. | reverse complement strand
AGCCCTCGGAGGGCTTATCCCCGGCTGGGGTGAGCCATTTGATGCAGCAGATGGTCTCATAAGTCTCGGACAAGGTGACACTACCGGGGTGGCTCTTAGCAGCGCATCAGCGGTTCCTATTTGGGGCTGGATTGCGGGGGTAACAAAAATTGCCAGGCGGGTTGGCGATGCTTGTTCGACGGCTCTTCGGCGACCGTATATTCGCAAGTCCACCCGTGAAGCAGTTGAAACTGCTGCTCGACGAGATCCAGGTACGGGAAAATTCCTCGATTTTAATACCGGCGAAATTATTCCAGGTAAGTACGATTTGGGACATCGGTACGGTGATGAATTCTGGCGTATGAGGGATAAGGCAATGACTGATGGTCTAAATCAAAAGCAATTTAATGAACTCCTTAACAACCCAGATCTTTATCGAATAGAGCTTCCGGGAAATAACCGCAGCCGTCGATTTGAAATGCCTCGCTAAACTCATATGTCGGGAAAAAAGTGGATAACTATACTCTCGCTTTTCGGGGTCAAGGACGTATCCGAAAATCGTGAAATAATGGACGCTATCGATTCTGGATTAGACATCAATATTGCGGATAGTGGGGGAAGAACGATGCTAATGGAAGCAGTAATTCGCAAAGATTTACTACTTGTGGACGCTTTAATTAAGCGGGGCGCGGATGTTAATCGGAGAGATAAACGGAAATGGACTGCTCTCCACTTTGCGGCCCAGAATAACGATCCAAAGATTGGGTTGAAGTTGATATTGTCTGGTGCAGATGTAAATGCTACGGACGACTATGGAAATAATGTAATCTGGCGTGCTGTTTTTGACGCTCGGAAAGACTTCCAACTCGTACGGGCACTGTTTGAAAACGGAGCCAATCCATATGAAAAAAATATGAAAGGAATTAGTGCGAAAGACTTAGTAAGTACTTTCGGCGACGTAGAACTTGCTGCTTTATTTATGGATTAACCTATGCTTGTTCGCTTGACGTATTGCTTTGAACTTGCTTTTAACCTTTGAAAATCTTCGGCTGGTAAACTGCGGTTTGTATTCCGGGCAATTGGTGTATAATGTCCGAAACGGAGGAGAAATATGTTTCGCGTCAGACGTGGGTTATCGCTTTTCCTGTTGGTCTCGATTTTTTTGTCGCTGCTGCCTTTTTCGCAGGCGGTTAATGCTCAGGATTTGGTGGCGAGCGAGGATGTTGGGGGCGGGTCGAGTGTTTTTGTGTTTCGCGAGTCGCGGAAGAGACCGCAGGTGCGGGCGGCTGCGGGGCGGTTGATGCTTGGCGAAGGCATTGGCGGCGGCGTAGGCAGCAGCAGCGGAGCAAGCGCGAGGGCGCGGAGCGCGCGTTCGAATGCGCAGATCGCGGCTGCGGCTAAAAAGAAACGCGACGCTGCTATTGCGGCGCGAAAGCGTGCAGCGGTTGTCGCGGCGAGGAACAAACAGCTTGCTTTGTCAAACACTCTGACGGCAAAGGCCGAGGGCTTTTTGGACAACAACCAGACCGATCTTGCGATCACGAATTTCCGCGACGCGATTATTAAAAATCCAAAGAACACGCGGGCGGCTGACGGCCTGAGCAATGCTTTGACGGCGAAGGGAATCGACGTTGCGGGCGATACGAACAACGATGCCGCGCTCACGTTCTTTAACGAAGCGGTCAAGGTTGACAAGCAAAACGACGTCGCCTATGCAAAGATCGGCGCGATCCATGACGCAAAGGGAGAGAACGATAAAGCGACCGCGAATTACGAAAAAGCGCTTGCGATAAATCCCGAATTCTCGACGCTCTATCCGCCGCTTGGCATTTTGTATATGGACGCCGGCGAGATCGCAAAGGCAGAGAACGCATTGCAAAAAGCTGACGCGGCATCGTTGGACACAGTGGATACAAGACTGCTGCGCGGGCTTGTGTTTTTTAAGAATAATCAGAATGACGCTGCGTTGGCGGCTTTTGAACAGACGCTGGAATTGGACAGCAGTTATGCGGGGGCGTTGTATTACAAGGGGCAAACGCTTGACCGTTTGGGACGGCAGGATCAGGCGATCGCGGCTTATAAACAAACTCTCGAATTAGCGCCGACATTTGGGCCGGCGGCGTTTGATCTCGGCGTGGATTATTACAATCTGGGCGATTACGACAACGCGGCTGTCGCTTATCAAACAGCGATTCAGATAGACCCGAATAACTGGCAGGCACATGCAAATCTGGCGAGTACTTATCGTCAGCTTGAGCGTTTTGCGGACGCTAATGCCGAATACAAGCTCGCGTCCACGGGCATCAAGAACCCCGATCTTTACAGCGAGTGGGGCTATTGTCTCGGCAAGACAAACGACTGGGACAAATCGGTCGCCCGGCTCAAGACCGCGAGCGAAATGAGCCCGAACGCGATAGATAATTCAAACGTCGGCTGGGCGTATTACAATTCGGGCAACACAAAGGCGGCGGAGAAAAATGACGAGGCTGCCAAGTCCGATTACGATCTCGCAAAATCGTATTCGCAAAAAGCGACCGAGCAGGATCCGAAACTTGACGCCGCGTATCTCAATTTGGGTTCGACGCATAATAAGCTGGGCGAGTTTCAGTTGGCGGTCAACGTGCTCAAAACGGCTCTCGGTTTGCGGAGCAATTGGGTCATCGCGACGAATCAACTCGGGCTCGGTTATCGGGGCATGAATGATCTTGTCAACGCCGTTGCCACTTTCAAACAGGTTGTAAATCTCGACGGCAACAACACGTTCGGCCTATACGGACTCGGCGAAGCCTATTTTGCCAGCGGCAACAAAAAAGAGGCTAAAAAGATCAATGACCGACTGAAAAAAATCAACCCGGCACTGGCGACAAAGCTGGATAATATTATTTCGGGCAAGGCGATTATTGACGCGACAAAACAAAAGATCGAGCAAAAAATACCAAAGCCGCGATTGCCGTTTTAGTTTTTCAGGTTAGAAAGAATATCGCAGGACAAACTGCATGCTGCGCGGCTGGCCTTGGATGGAGGAGAAATTTGCAAAACCGTCAGGTGCTTGGGCGGCGTTTTGCGGGTCGAGTCCGATATTGTAATTAATAACATTTCCCATTTTTTGCGTGTTGGCGACGTTGAAAACTTCCCAGCGGAACTGGAACTTGTGGTTTTCCCAAGGCATGTCAAAATATTTACCCAATCCCATGTCGAGCACCCAATAACCGGGAAGCCGAAAGACGTTGCGTTCGCCAGTTTCGCCCGGATAGGCGTTGCGGAAACCGTTATAAGCTTCCAGCGTGTTGCAGCCAAACAGGCTGCCGCCGCGTGTCGGACAGGTTTGGACGTCGGTGGTGCGGGTTGCGTGACTGAGGATAACCCAATTGGTCGTCCATCGTCCGTCTTCTCCCGGTGCTGAGAATGGCAGGCCGGAGTTGAAGCGGAAGATTCCCGACATCTGCCAGTCGCCTAAAATTAGATTGGCGAATTTATTAACGCTGCCGAAGATCGGTTCGCCGTGTCCGAAAGGAAGTTTTACGATGGCGTTGGCATTGACGACGTGGCGCGCGTCAAAATCGGACGGGGCATAATTGTCTTCCTGCCGGAATGAATTGATAAGAGTGCCCAAGCCAATAACATTCGCGGTTTGCAGGCGTGATCCGTCATCCTGAGAGCTTGAATAAGTGTAGTTAAAATCCATCGTCAGCCGCGTTCCCAGTCTTTGCCGAACCGTAAATATCAATCCCTGATAATCCGACTTTCCAACACTGCTCCAGGCACTGTATGTGCCGTATTGCGGCTGATAGTAAATATGCTGGCCGGGAAAACGGCTCGACAACTGTGACAATCTGAGCTGGACGGTTGTCCAATCGGTCGGGCTGCATTGATCTGCGCCGTGGAACACCATTGAATAGACGACCTGCGTTTGATTATGACCCGGATTGCAACCCAAAAGCGCGGTTAAATTTGCCGGAAACAGATTGGCGAAATAAGGGATTTGCTGTATCTGCGAAACAGGCGTGCCCTGCTGACGCAGAATTTCGAGCTGGGTCGCGGCCGTATTCCAGTCCGTTACCGACCGCGAGTTGGCAGAACCCGAATTCGCGTCGGTGAAATTAGCGATTTGCGCCGCGTCGCGCGGGACGAGCAGATTGCGAGCTTTGCGTCCGAGATATGATGCCGAGACGATCAGCTTGCCCGGCAGAGTTCTTTCGTAGGTCAGATTCCAACTGTAATTTATCGGCGCGACAAGATTCTCATCAAATCCGCCCTCGATCGCCGTAGGGTAATCTTGCGTCGGTGCCTGACGCGGAAATGTCAGATTGGCAGTCGGGATAACGATGTTTGGCAGTGTGCGGATCGCCTGGTTGAACCCGGTGAACAGCGGTGCGAGGTTGCTTGTCAGATCGTAAAAGTTCGCTCTGACTTCTTGAGTCGAGGTAAAACCGAGAAGATTATTATAGTCAAAAGCCACCGCCAATTGCTGGCCGAAATAATCGTTAGTTACGGCAACACCGCCGCGAATGACCGATTCGTTTTTGCGGCCAAACAGACGGCCAAAAGAGTTTTCCCCAAAATCGGGCGACCACGCAGCGGCAATGCGCGGCTGAAAATTATTTTTGTCCCATTTGTATAACGGCGATTTGCCGTTTGCCTTGCCCGACACGTCCAAAATGATCGGCTCGTTGTATGGCGTGCCGTTTGCCGCTCCCTCAGCACGGCGCCTGAGTATCTCGCTCAGGCTGATATTCGATTTGACCTCGTAGCCGTTTGCTTCGTAAACGGGATGGCTCAGGCCGTAACGCAATCCGGCGGTGACGGTCAGATTCGGACGGATCTTCCAAATATCCTGAAAGTAAAAATCGTATTCTTCCGTTCTGAATTCGCGGTCGCTCGGCGTCCCCGGCGGCTGAAGCGAGCCGTCGTGCCGGAAAATAAAGTTTGCGCCATACGCGTTTAAGCGTCCGATAGCCGCTGTCGCTGCCCTCCTCACGCCAATAGTGGAGCCCGCGGCAATTTGATAGTTAAAGTTGTTTTGAAGGTATGTATTGATCGGGTCGGTGACTGAGCCAATTTCATAAAAACCGGGAGCAGTGCGCGCAAAATCGTAAGAACTTGCATAGTCGATCTGCCGGTTGCGAATGAGGCGGATGTTTGTCCCGAATTGGAAGGTGTGATTTCGCCAGATGCGCGAAACATCGTCGGTAATATTTTGAACCGGAGTGGTAACAGAAAGATTATTTAGGAATCGGAGTGGAGAATAAACGCCGCCAAAAGCAATCGCGTTCTCGGACGAATCTCCCTGATCGCTGTAAGCATTGCGGGTCAAACCGTAACGGAAATTGTTTATGAGATTATTGGAAATCACCCAGTTGTGGCCGATGACAAAACCGAGAGGATGGCTCCAAGAGGTTGGCGACGGCGTGTCGGGAAACTGCCGTGCCGACGCATCAATATCGTTAATATAATTTGCGCGAAGAAATATTTGTTGTTTGGAATTTAGATTAAAATCCAGCCGCAAAACGTGTGAATTATTCTTAATTTTGTTGTTATCGTTAAAGCGAAAACCTGCAGTGTTCAGGCCGTCGCCAAGCTCAAAACTGTTCGCCGGATAACGACGGGCCGCATCGGCAAAGACCGCGAGCGCCGCAGGATTACAACCGCCTGTTGCTGAAAAAACACGGGCGATATACGTGCATCTGAGCTCGGCGATCTGATCATCAGTATCGCGGCGAAAACGAATAATGCCTTGTCCCAAATTTGGCAGAGGCACGCTGCGCAAAGCCGAACTGCCCCGCGTCGTGCGTTCGCCCTCATAGCTGTAAAAAAAGAACGCGCGGTTTTTCCAGATCGTGCCGCCGATTGCTCCGCCGAAAACATTTCGATCAAGTTTGGGTCTCTTAACGCCCGAGCGGTTATTAAAGAAATTATTGGCCGTCCAGCCGGTTCTGCGTCCTGTTAAAAAGAGCGCGCCGCGCAGGCGGTTTGTGCCGCCTTTTGTAACGAGCGCGATCTGCGCGCCTGACGAGCGGCCCTGTTCGGCGTTTGGATTGGTTGTCGTTACGCGAAACTCCTCGATCGCTTCGGCGTTCAGCCGCAGTACGGGATCAAAAATACTGTTCGTTTGAGCCTGATTGATATCAACGCCGTCGAGCGTGATGTTAGCCTGATCGCTCCGGCCGCCGGCAACATAGCCGGTGCGCGTAACGCCGGGCTGCAGCGTCAAAAGATTGATCACATTGCGCGCCTCGGTCGGAAGCTGCGTCACTTGAAAGGCATTAAACGGGCTGCCTATGGTCGCGTCCTGCGTGTTGATCAGCGCTTCGGCAGTGTTGCTTTGCACATTTACAGTTTCTGTGACGTCGCCGACCTGCAAAACAACCGAAACTTCGATCGGCGTGTCAACCAAAGCGCGAACGTCGGTGGTGATAAATTTTTTGAAGCCGTTCATTTCGACTTCCAGACGATAAGCGCCGGGCTGTATCGCCGGAAATGAAAACGCTCCATTGTCATTGGTCGTTGTGGTGCGAGAAAAACCTTTCTCGAGATCGGACAGTTTGATGTTCGCACCCAAGACAACTTGTTTTTGCTGATCGAAAACAGTGCCGGCGATGGAAGTTGTTCCCGATTGAGCAAAAGTAGATTTGGAAAAAAAGAGGAAAAACGCGACGGTAAGCAGGATAAGAGACAGAGATTTATGGTTTCGCATAAAAAACGTAGAAACCGCAATGTGGTTAAATCGTCTATTCATCAAGATAATGCGAAAGATAAAGTTTGCCTTCGTAATCTACCAAACCGAAAATCACCTTATCCAGCCAGCCAATCCGACCGAGAACATTGGCTGTGAAATTATCTTCCTCGGCAAAGAAAACCATCGAATCAAACTCTAAACCCGCCGTGATAAAATTTACGCGAAAACCGTAGCCGTAAAAGAAGCCTGTCGCCGTGCCGAAGCGTTGACGCATTCCACTTTCAATTTCTAAGCCAAGTTCGTCAGCGAATTTTCTTTCAAAAATGCTGTAAGTTGCTCCAGTGTCAATTTTCGCATTAAGTTTTACATTAGAATCGCCAAGCCTGATCTCAACATCCAACCTGATGCCTTCTCCGTCGACATCGTAATTCAGGAACTGTTCAAAATTGAGTTGATGCGGCATCGCTTACAAACCCGAGGAAACGGTCGTTTCTTCCGCAAAGACACGCATCAAAAACGGTTTTTCCACGCCGTTTTGTTTTGCTTGTTCGTTTGCTTCACGAATCGTCGCGCCATGGCCGACCAATCGTTCGCCGTCAAGCGCAACATATTGTCCGGCGTATTGTTCACGATTGTTCTTTAGCCACAAAAGCTGGCGGCTTTTCACTGCATCACTATCTTCGATGCTCTTGCCGTTTTCGGTTCGGTTTTTTTCCTTAGATTGATCCAGAAGATAATTTGCCAAAGCAAATTTTTCTCGTTTGTTTAAAACCGCCGTCTTTTTTTTGATCGAGTCAAGGGTTTCTACTGACATTAAAATACCTCATGCATCATTTTACTACACTTAATCTCACTTCAAACCTACACGTGTGACCAGATCGGCGTATCGCGGGTCGTCGCGGATTCAGTTGGAGTTTTTGATCAAAACGACATCGCTATTTCGTGTTCCGCGCGAAAGGGCGAGTTGAGTGCCGTCCCGGGAATAGGCAAAGTTAAAAATGCGTCCGGTTTCAAACTTGGTAATTTGAACAGGCGGGCCGCCGTCGATAGGCTGCCGCCAGATATTCGAGACCAGGTTATTTAACGCGATATAGTTGATCGCTCGTCCGTCGGGCGTCCATTGCAAGGCACGCTTACCCGAAAATTCCGGGATTTCGGGTCCTACTTCAAATTTCCTGATAATATTGCCGCCGTCGATCGAGACGAGTGCGATCGCCATTCCCCAGTATGCACCGGTAAATGCAACTATCTTGCCGTCGGGCGAAACAACAGGGATTGCGTATCCTTGCGATAGCAGCGTGGGTTCGCCTCCTTCGACCGGCATCTTCACTAGACCCGATTTTTCTCCGTCAGAGCCTGCAAACACGATCCATTTGTCATCGGGCGTAAAATCCACCCAGGCACTCTCGTCTGGCAGCAAACGGCGCTCGCTTCCGGTCCGCAGGTCCATGCTCCACATCCCTTCAAAATTCAACTTCGTAAAGATCAGCGTATTTCCATCATTTGAGATCGCTCTGCCTAAGATACTGCTCGCCAGTTGCTTAGTATTCGCACCGCCCTGTTCCAGAGCCAATGTGAAATACTTCTCGCTCGCCCAGGAATCGAATACGATTCTGCCATCGGGCAGCCAATCCAGAAATATTACGCCGTCCTGTTTTTCAGAACCGGCGGTTAACCGCTTAGGCTCCGACCCTCCGTCATCATTTGTGGTCTCGATCAACGCATTTTCATCAGTTCTAAGGGCTATCAGCGAGCCGTCGGCCGCGATCCCGAGACTCACGTAGCTATTTGAGTCTTTCGTAATTCGGCGCCTCTCGCCGGCCGGATAGGGGATCTGCCAGATCTGTGGGCCGACTTCTTCTACCACATCTGTGAACGATGTTCCCGCTATCGCCAAACTCTGCGAATCCGGCAGCCACGCAATATCGTAGATACTCAACCATGTCGGGGCCAGGATCGGGGCATATTTTCCGTCCGCGGTCTGTATCCCCATTACTCCGTCGTTCCTCCACCAACCATAAGTGCAGGCAATAACCTTACCGTCAGGCGACCAGCTAGTGCTTTTCGGGTCTATGCTGATCGCGGCATCGAACGCAGTAAGGGTTCGCTCGTTTGTCCCGTCCGCGTTCATGACGATCATTGCAGACTCACCCGCCTCGTTTCTGCGGGCAAAAGCAATTTCTTTGCCATCGGGAGAAATAGCGATCTTGCGTTGGCCACGGCGGCGACCCACATTTTCCGCAATTTTCCTCACCCGTCCGCCGAGGACGCCCATTTGATAAAGAGTCTGTTGGCCGTCGGTGTAGTAAAACGTGTTGCCGTCCGGAGTGATCACCAGTCCTCGATACTCGATGTTTGCAGGCGGAGCGACCTGTAGGGCATTGTCATTTCCGATACGCTGCATCCATAGGCTTTGCTGATCGCCGATTTCCTTTTGCGCATAGACAATAAATTGACCATCGGGCGAAAATGCGGCCGACGCGACACGGCCGTTTGAGGTCAGGCGTTTTATCTCGCCGGCCTGAAAAACGATCGGAGCACTGGCGCTTTTGAAAAAGTAATAACTGGTGGCAACCGAGGCGACGAACAGAATCGCGACGACTGCAATTGCCGTTTTCCTGCCCAGCTTTATTTTTTGCGAAAAATTCTGCGGCCTTTCAGCTTCTTGTTCCCCCGTAACGGGCGGCACAACGTT
>JAYVFJ010000454.1:0-10308 GCA_043773225.1 Chloracidobacterium sp. | reverse complement strand
TTATTTACGGTAACGCTTAATCGGCTTCGACATAAATTGCACAACAGCCAATTTGAGCCAATACAGCAAATTGAATATTCTTTTCATTTTCATCTGGTCAAAACCGCTAGAGCCGCGGCTAAAAAAAGGAAGAGCGATGCAACAAAGCAGTGACATCGCCCTTCAAAACGCAGCGATAATGCCGCTAATACAATCATCAACTTTCAAAGAGCCGCCCCCGGCCATTCTTTTTGAGGAACCGCCAAAGTGGTGGCCGTCCACGAATCCCTTTTATGAGATGCTCGTTCGGCGAAACTTTGGCGTGTTCCTATTATCTATGAAAGAAGGCGGGCTGTCGGTGCGCGTAAACACGCTTGACAAATGATTTTTTTGGGTGTATTTAATGAATGTAAACAAGCCTTCGGGCATTCCGTAAGAAAAATGCCGCTTTGTGTGTTTTCGCACAAACAACTGATTTTGTTTGTGATAACGTCTCTAACGATGAATGTCCGGGATTTTGATATTCACAGTAAAATGCCAGGAGAGATAAAACTACAAAGATGCCAGATAGTGCCAAAGGGCAAAGTCTGCTGAAAAACCATTTACTTGCAGCCTTGCCCGAATCCGAATTAAAACTCCTACAACCTAAGTTTGAACATGTGTCGCTCAAACTCGGCGAGGTCATCTACGAATCGGGCGACACCATAGAATATGTTTATTTCCCGACCACGGTCATCATGTCGCTTCTCTATATCATGCAGAGCGGCGCAACAGCCGAGATCGGCGTCATTGGCAACGACGGGGTGCTGGGCGTCGCGGCGTTTCTGGGCGGCAACTCCATGCCCAACCGGGCGATAGTCCAGAGCGCGGGCGATGCCTTCAGGATGAATGTAAACGACGTGAAAACGGCGTTTAAGCGCGATTCCGTATTCCAGGAGGTCATGCTCCGTTTCACGCAGGCCCTTTTGACGCAGATCTCGCAAACTGCCGTCTGCAACCGGCTTCATCCCCTCGAACAGCAGTTATGCCGATGGCTCTTGCTCAGTCACGACCGGCTCGATTCGGACAAGCTCGTTATGACGCACGACCTTATCTCAAACATGCTCGGCGTCCGGCGCGAAGGCATAACGCTCGCTGCCCAAAAACTCGCAAAGAAAGGCCTCATAAAGAATGTTCGCGGTAGCATCACGGTCCTCGACCGTCATGCTCTCGAAAAACAGGTTTGCGAGTGCTATGCCGTCGTCAATGTCGAATACAACCGCCTGCTGGGCCGCGGCATGTCGAGAACTTTTGGTTAGAAAAGTTTTTACTCCAACTCGCGTAGTGTTTCAAGTTCCTTCGTCACGAGGGCTTTATACTCTTCCGTATGGGCGATTTTGCGCTCGACCTGCTCGGTTCGCCGCAGGCTTCGCAGGCACCTCAATGCTTTTTCCAACGTCCACCGGTAAGCGGAACCAATTTTTATCAGGTGCCTGAGACTTCCTTCCGATCGCCGTGAAACGGCCCATCTCGTCACAGCGCGGTAATATTCATCGGCCAGCTTAGTGCTGGGCTTCATCCAGTCCCTGCATTTTTCGATCATTGTCGGCCCTCCTGGAAATTTTAATTAGCAACCGACAGAATGTTGTTCTGACAGTAGTTCGTTTCTAAGAAATGTTTCTGATGCGTTTTACATCACATAGGTTTCTTTTTTTTTGTATTAAAGAAGACACTGTCGCGAACCACGCTGCGTATAATTGGTTTCAGAGCTTGTCTTATTCAACTCTGACAACAACTTGGCTCTCATAAAAAGCTTCGTATTGATTCAACGAAGCTTTTTTTGCGCCTGCACGTTTCTAAAAAATCCTGAGTATAATAAACTCTTTGCCGAGCGTGTCTTATTATGGTTGAACGCCTGACCGTTATTTTTTTTATCATTCTCTGTCTGCTCCTCGGCATGTATTTGATACTCGCGCCGTGGGACGCTTTGTTTGGCCCTTGGGGCGAAAATTATCTGCTCGTGTATCTTACTGATAAAGCCAGTGCACCGATCATCTCAAACGTGGTCGCCTCGTATTGGTTTCGCGGCGCCGTGACCGGTCTCGGCGTTTTGAATCTGGTCATAGCCGTCTGGGAAGCGGTTCATTTTAACCAAAGCGTCCGTATGCTTCAGGGCGGCGAAATACAGGGCGAAAAGTGAGTTTTCCGATTGATAAACCGGTCATTTATCTGATCACAAAAGGCGAAGCCACGGCCCCGAACTTTGGCGAAAAGAGCCGCGAAATTCTTGACATAATTCGCGTTGCCGTCGAAGAAAAAGTCTCGCTGGTTCAACTGCGCGAAAAGAATTTACCGGCTCGTCTTTTATTCGAACTGACTAACGAGGCTGCCGCGATCACACGCGTATCATCAACCCGTCTGCTCGTAAACGACCGTGCAGACATTGCAGTCGCCGCCAAAGCCGACGGCGTTCACCTCGCCGCAAATTCGATTCCATCATCCGTTATTCGCCGGCATTTTCCAAAAAATCTTATTATCGGTGTTTCGACGCACACGAATGAAGAGGCGATCAATGCGTCCGCAAACCGCGCCGATTTTGTCGTCTTTGGCCCGGTTTTTGCAACGCCTGACAAAGGCGAACCTCAAGGAACAGCAAAACTGTCCGAGGTTTGCAAAGCGTTACTGCCATTTCCTGTGTTAGCGCTCGGCGGCGTTGACGAATCAAATGTTCAGTCAGTTTTAGAAGCCGGAGCATCGGGTTTTGCTGCGATCCGCTCACTTAACGATCCAGACTCGCTGCGGTCGATTTGTAAGCTAGCAGCCAGCAGCTAGCAGCTAGCGGCTAGAACGAAACCGGCAGTTGATAGTTATGAAACAAACCTGTCTGACAATTGCAGGACTTGACCCTTCGGGCGGAGCGGGAATCGTTGCGGATATTAAAACATTTTCGGCTTTTGGCTGTTTTGCGGCGGCGGCGGTTACGTCCATAACTTTTCAGAATACGACCGGAGTTTTTGGCGCTGTTCATCAAACTGCCGAGACAGTTCGCAAACAGATCGAACCTGTTCTCGACGATGTTGAGATCGCCGCTCTCAAAACCGGGATGCTGCCGACACGCGAGATCATCGCGGAGGTGGCGAGCATTATTCAGGAACGCAAGCTCAGGAATATTGTTGTTGATCCTGTCGTAAGATCAACATCGGGTTTTGACTTAATTGACAACGAGGCTCTGAACGCGCTTATTGAGAAACTTTTTCCGTTGGCTGATCTGATAACACCAAACATTCCCGAAGCGGAAAGAATATCAGGGATAACGATCGATTCACTAGAAACGTTCGATAAAGCAGCTGAAATAATGCGCCTCCTGGGAGCGGAGAACGTCCTTATCAAAGGCGGACACTTTGTCGAGAAGGGGAGAAGAGGAGAAGAGGAGAAAGGGAGACGAAAGGCGACGGACTATTTATTTATTGGCAATGCCAAGCACGTCTTTGAGGCTGATTTTATTGAAACTAAATCGACACACGGGACTGGCTGCACCTTATCGGCGGCGATCACGGCGAATTTAGCAGTGGGAAATGATCTGGTCGAATCGGTGAGAGCCGCAAAAGAATTTGTAACTGAGGCGATACGAACAGCACGGACATTCACCAATTAATATATAAAGGTATCTCCCTGTCTCCTCTTCTCCTCTTCTCCTCTTCTCCTCTTCTCCTCTTCTCCCCTTCTCATTTCGCCGGTGTGAAGATGCTTGGCGTCAGATAAGTCACCCCAAAAATGAAACCTGAGCGCGGGCTGAATTTTGTTAGGCCAAACGCCGCCGCGGTATCGAATCGCAAGCCGGAAGCCTTGATCTGCGTTCCGATGCGAAACTGGCCGATGCTCTCGGTGCCGAGCGGCGCCTCGCCGCCGCGGGTGTTCATGCGGCCGTTTACTTCGCCGAGAATATTGACGCTCCGATTCAGACGGTAAATACCGGCCAGGCCATAGAGAAAGAGGTCATTTTGTGTAAAGCGTTCAAGCGGCGCGGTCATTATTTCTAATCCGAGATTGCCGAAGGCATTAAATCGCGGTGTCTTGCCGACAACGCTGCCGAATTTTTTTTGCAGCAGTATTTTGGTAAAAATATTGATCTGATTTGTTCCTATGCCGAGAGCCTGATTTGTATTCGGCATCTGATAGCCAAATTTTAGCCCAAGCGCGGGAATCACTTTGCCCTCGTTTCTCAATTTTATTTTTGCCGAAACCGTGAAATCGTCAAAATCATTTGTCGAGTTTCCCACGACTGTCAGCGGAATGGCCGATGCTGTGCGGGAATTTATCGCGACGTAATTTTGTATCGAGCCTTCGATCTGCATCTCGACGTTCGCGGCAAGCCCGGTGCGTATGCGAATATCACCGACGCGTGTCAGATCGCCTTTTATGCCCGAAAGCGGAAATTTTGCGTCCTGAAAAAAATCAACGCCGATTGCCAGATCAAGCGAACCGGCGGGCGTGATGTCAACATCGTCCGTCAAAAGCGGCCTCTGCTGCGCGTCGATGTCGGTTACCGCGAGCAAAAGTAAAAAGAAAATCAGCAGCCGATTCATGAAATCAATTTTTACATTAAAGGAGTGTTTTGTAAATCTTCTGATAGTCACGAATGCACGGATGTCTCTGAAGTATTCGCGCATTCGTGGCTTCTTCGCCTTCGGATTTGCACATACAAAGACAAACTTGCAATATTGTTAAATGATCGCGAGAAGGTTTCTGATCAGCGGACGGGTGCAGGGCGTCGGATATAGGTTTTTTGTTCAGAGATCGTCAGCCAAGCATCAGGTTCGCGGATATGTAAAAAATCTCGAAGACGGCCGCGTCGAGGCATTGGCAGAAGGAGATGCAAAGGCGGTCGAAGCATTCAAACATGACCTGGCAGCCGGCCCTGCATATTCAAAAGTCGGCGAGATCGAGGAATTGGTAATCGAACCAAGTGGTTTATATTCAGCGTTTAGGATTGAAAGATAGAAAAATTGTCAATTGTGAATTGGTTGATTGTAAATTGGAGGAAGGATTTTTTACTCCCAATTGACAATCAACCAATTCACAATTGACAATCAAAAATATGGAACATTTACGAAAACTTATACGCGAGGTGCCCGATTTCCCAAAACCGGGCATCAATTTTTATGACATCACTACGCTTTTACTCGACCCTGAGGGACTCGAGGAAACCATAGATGCTCTCACCGAGCAATGTCGAGGCAAGCAGATCGACACCGTTATCGGCGTCGAATCGCGTGGATTTATTTTCGCAACGCCGGTTGCGTATCAGTTAGGCGCCGGTTTTATTCCCGTGCGCAAGCCAAAGAAACTGCCGGCGGAAAAAGTTTCGGTATCGTATGACCTCGAATACGGCCAGGACACGCTCGAAATGCACAAAGACGCCGTCGGCGAAGGCCACAGCGTCCTAATCGTTGACGATCTGCTCGCGACCGGCGGCACAGCACGAGCTGTCGTCGATCTTGTCGAAGGCGTAGGCGGCACTGTCGCCGGATTACTGTTCGTCGTCGAACTCGATTTCCTAAACGGTCGCAGCAAATTTGACGGCTATGACGTTCGATCTTTGATACACTACAACTCTTGATATTTTCGATTGTAGATTTGCGATTTTCGATTGAAGAAATTGCTACAAAATCGAAATTCGCAAATCGCAAATCAAAAATCCCTCGGTTCCCGTAGCTCAGCTGGATAGAGCGTTCGCCTCCTAAGTGAAAGGCCGCGTGTTCGAATCACGCCGGGAACACCAGTTTTTTGGAATTAAAGCGCGAATAGCAGTTTCTATTAATTGAACGGAAGAAAAGAGTGTTCTAGCACAGTGGCAAACATTACCGCTGTGGCAACGCTCGAAGTCTATTCGCAATCACCAAGTCTAAGGTTTAAGCCGCATTGTAGAACGATGCGGTTTTTGTTTTTGTCCTCCCCGAAAAGTGTTTCACCAAATGTGGCACGTGCCACATATAAAATGCAGACAGCGACTTTTGTCGTGTAAAAATCGGCATTTGGTAAAGCTGGTACGGCCGTGAGATCAAAGCAGGGACGTTAATTGGTCAAAGGTTTATTACAGATTGATAAAGGTATTTTCGTTCAATTTGACTTTTGACCAGGCAGATAAAGCGCGAGTTGCGGGATATGTTAGATTATTTGTAGATGCAAAAAGTGCTGACAGCCGCGCAAATGCGTGAGGTCGATCGTCTCACGACCGAAAAATACGGCATTCCATCAATCCTCCTGATGGAAAACGCAGCCCATGCCGTCGCCCGAGTTATAACCGAAAAACTCGGCGGCTCGGTCAAAGGAAAATCGATCCTTATACTCTGCGGCCCAGGCAATAACGGCGCCGACGGTGCTGCGTTAGCACGAATTCTTTGGACACAAGGCGGTCAACCGTATGTGTTTACAATAGGTTCGCGTGAGAATTTGAAGGACGATGCAGGAACGAATTTCGAAATACTTTCACATTTCAATGGGTACTTTGCGATTACGTCCTTAACGCGCGAGAACCTGCTCGACCAATTTCAAAAGGTGTCAGATCAAAGGCCTGATGCAATTGTGGATGCTGTTTTTGGGACTGGACTCAATCGACCCCTATCGGTCGAGTACTCTTCATTGTTGGAACTAGTTCGCGACTACACTTTTGATACAAAGACGACGCCGGTATTTGCGATAGACATACCTTCAGGGTTGAACTCCGATGGCACCGAGCCCACTACCTGTCCGCTCAAAGCAGATGTAACCATAACATTCACTGCTCCGAAACCCGCGTTGGTTCTTCCTCCGACATGTCATCTATGTGGTGAATTGATAACGGCTCCTATAGGCACGCCAGGAGATCTTGTTGCAAGCTATCCATCGCAGTTATTTGTTACGACAGATTCCGATCTTGGTCTTTGGTGTTATGACTCACGTTTTACAGATTCCTCTTACAAGAACAAACGGGGCCATGCACTTTTGATCGCCGGTTCGGAGAGCTATTCGGGAGCGGCGGTTTTGGCGGGGAATGCTGCGATGCGTTCGGGCGTTGGGTTGGTGACGATTGCGACGCCGAGGTCGTCAAAGGATTCGGTTGCATCGAGGGTTTTGCCGGAGGTGATGGTTCGCGGTGTTGCCGAGACCGAAAACGGAGCGATAGCCGAATCTGCGTTTGAAGAGATCAAAGATCTGCTCGAAAAAGCCGATGCGGTGGCTATTGGCAGCGGGATTTCACAGGATGAAAGCACTAAGAAATTTGTTCAAAAGGTGATCGAAAGGCGACGGCAGCCAATGGTCGTTGACGCGGATGCGTTAAATTTGTTATCGCCGTTCGGAAAACAATGCGCAAGCCCGCGCGTTAGCAAGGGCGATACATCCAACGCGAGTGTATCGCGCTTGCTAACGCGCGGCCTTGTGCATCAACCGCTCATACTCACGCCACACGAGGGCGAGTTTATGCGGCTGCTTGGGACTGACGACAAAGACGCGATAAAGGACCGCGTTGCAGCAGTTCGTGACTTTGCGGTAAAGCATAATGTGATCCTCGTCTTAAAAGGCGAGCGTGTTTTGATCGGCGAACCGGGCGGAAAGGTCGTTGTAAATCCGACAGGGAACTCAGGCCTTGGCAAAGCGGGGAATGGCGATACGTTGACGGGCATACTTGCGGGATTTGTTGCCCAGGCCGTGCAATTTAACATTGATATTTTTGAGACCGTCGTTGCGGCGGTCTATATCGCCGGAATAGCAGGTGACATTGCCGAAAAGAAATATGGCAAACGCGTTATGACGGCATCGGACGTGCGGGAAAGCCTGACTGACGCATTTAACCAATTGGAAGCGAATTAGAACAGGATGGACAGGATAAACAGGATGGGAAAAGAAGAATATCCTGTGAATCCTGTCTATCCTGTTAAATATTGATGGACAAAAGGGAAACTATTTGTAAAACGCCAGAACAAACGTTTGCGTTTGGTGAACAACTAGCCGGTTCTCTAAAGTCCGGTGATGTTGTATTGCTTTACGGCGGGCTTGGAGCGGGAAAGACACTTTTAACGAAGGGCATTTTGAATGAGCTTGAATTTGATATTGACGAGGTTACGAGTCCGAGCTTTACGCTTGTAAATCTTTATAAAACAAAGAGTTGTGACGTTTATCATATCGATCTGTGGCGTTTGGAAGCGGCCCAAAATACTGCCGAGGCAGTCGGGCTCGAAGAAATTCTTGAAAACGAAAATGCTGTAACCATCATCGAATGGGCAGATAGGCTTGGCGACGTTTCGTTTTCGAACGAAACTATCTCAATAAAGATCGAGGGCGACGGAGACGAACCGCGTAAAATACAGTTAATAGTGAATAGTGAACAGTGAATAGTGAAAGATTTAACATCGATTTGTTTTGTTCCGGCGGTGGCGTTTCATATAATCAAGTCCGCCATATATGACATTTTTGGATATGAAATCGTCAAAGACGGCTCAGCAGCCTGAATCAGAAGTATCGGCAACGGACGATCTTGACGGCAAGACGCTATTTAACCGCGAGCTGAGCTGGCTTGAATTTAACCGACGCGTTCTCGACGAAGCGACCGCCGAAAGTTTGCCTGTGCTCGAACGCCTCAAGTTTCTCTGTATCTTTTCCAGCAATCTCGATGAGTTTTTTATGATCCGTGTTTCGGGCCTAAAGGAGCAGATCGCGGAAGGCGTCGGCGAGCTTTCGGCAGACGGAATGACTGCGTCTGAACAGATTGTTGAGATTCGTAAACGTCTGCGGCCGATGCTCAAGCGTCAGGTTTCATATCTTGCGGAAAACGTCTTTCCGGCTTTGGCCGAAGCCGGGATAACCATCGAATCGTATGCCGGCCTTGTTGCAAAAGAGAAAAAACAACTCGATAAATACTTTCGCAATAACTTGTTTCCGATCCTAACGCCGCAGTCGGTTGATTCGAGCCATCCGTTTCCATACATTTCAAATTTGAGTTTGAATCTGGGACTTTATATCGAGCCAAATCGGGCATTTACACAGGCCAACTTAAAGCATCTTTTCCGACAGAAGCGTTTCATTCGCATCAAACTGCCTCCAACTGTGCCGCGCCTCATCCCGATCAACGAGAAAAAGGGACGCTACGCATTGCTTGAGGAAGTCGTCGCCGCAAATGTTGCCGAGATCTTCCCGAATATGAAAACGAGCGAGGCGTTTCTGTTTCGCGTGACGCGCGACGCCGACATCGAACTCCGCGAAGATGAGGCAGGCGACTTGATGCGAACGCTCGAACGCGAACTTCAAAAACGGCGCGACCGTTTTGCGGTTCGACTGGAAGCATCGTCGGCCATGCCCCAAAAGATGATCAAGCTGCTTGCGGCAGGAATTGGCCTTGACGATGACGACATAGAACGCGTAGATGGATTTTTAGGGATTCCTGACCTAATGCAGCTTTACTCGCTCGACCGGCCGAGGCTCAAGGAAAAGCCGATCATGGCCGTTGTGCCGTCGGAATTGCAAAAGAAAGTCAATATTTTTGACGTCATAAAAAAGCAGGACATACTTCTGCATCATCCATACACTTCGTTCAGCACGGTAGCGGATTTTATCGCCGGTGCGGCTTCGGATCCTGACGTTCAGGCCATAAAAATCTGTTTATATAGAACAGGCAAGGATTCGCCGATAGTAAATTCGCTTATACGCGCGAGCCGCCTCGGTAAACAGGTCACGGCGCTCGTCGAGCTAAAGGCGCGTTTTGACGAAGAGAACAATATCGAATGGGCGCGAATGCTCGAAAACGAGGGCGTCCATGTGGTTTACGGCATTAACACTTTGAAAACGCACTCAAAGGTCCTGCTTGTCGTGCGCCGCGAAAAGGGAAAACTCGTCCGTTACGTTCATCTGGCGACCGGAAATTACAATCCGATAACCGCTCGAATTTACACCGATCTTGGGCTCTTGACGGCTAACGAAGAGATCGGCGAAGACGGGAGCAGCCTTTTCAATTTTCTAACCGGCTACTCGCAGCAGGATAAATACAAACGGCTTATCCTCGCGCCGCTGCATCTGCGCGACCGCCTGATTTCGCTCATCCGCCGCGAAATCAAAAACAAGCACGCGAAAAAGGAAGCTCGGATAATTATAAAAGCAAACAGCCTTACCGACGTTGATGTAATCAACGAACTATACCGCGCATCACAAGAGGGAATTGAGATTGACCTCATAATTCGCGGCATTTGTGCGCTGCGTCCCGGAATAAAAGGCCTTTCCGAGAACATCCGAGTCCGGTCGATCATCGGACGCTTTCTCGAGCACAGCCGAATTTACTATTTTGCAAATGGCGGCCAAGATGAGGTTTACATCGGCAGC
>JAYVFJ010000453.1:0-8598 GCA_043773225.1 Chloracidobacterium sp. | reverse complement strand
GAAAATGTGTCAACAGTTCGGCAGGAGAAAGCGATGAGAATTGAGCGGAAAGCCTTGCGGAAGAATCGTTGATCTTATCGAGATCGCGGCGTTCTTGCTTTTGTTTCTTTGCGGCCTTTTTTCGCCGCAAAAATTCACGCGGAAGATCGGCTAGCGGTATATCGCCGCGAAAGACAGTCTTAATCTTGTTAGAAATGTTCATCGGGCGAAATGTCAGTATAATATCTAACAAAGAATGCACAAGGCGCGCGGGTCATGGCTGTTGCATATATGAAAACTCTTGACACAAATGCAATTATCTGGTATGGTCATATATGTAATTATAGATATTTGACAATTTGATCTTGGGCTTTTTATTTTGCCTTTTAACTTTCGACTTACGCATTGCGGATTTTTTTCAAAAAAACGTGGAACGCTATAAAAAACACATAGTAAGCCTAGTGTTTACAACATTTAGACTGTCCCACCCACAAAAAGATCGTAATGGGACACGGAACAGTTTGGGAAATGGCATTAAACCCTGTATTTGCTTTGGTTTACGCCGCTAGGCCTGTGTCACACTGTGTCATTGTGTGTCACAAACCGGTTTCGGAACAAAGCCTGAAGCTAGAGAAAAAATAACTGTTTCATCTCTGATCTTTCAGATTTTGTTTGTCCGTGGCATATAAAAGTTCTCTTTCAAACGGCGAAGGTATATAATCGCATCATTCGTTGGCATTGAAATATCTTGATTGAAATTTGGGGAAGTAAAATGAAGAGATTTATTTCGGCTCTCGCGTTTTGTGTCTCGCTGCTCGTGCTGCTTTCGTTGTTTCTTTTTCCTCCGGCTGAGGCAAAAGAGAACGTCATAATAAAGCTGCTAAATCTGCCAGCGCCTCCGCCGCCTAATCCGCTGGTAAATGGAACGCGCCAACGCGATCAAAAATTTTACGATAAGAATAACCCACCAAGCGATAACGCGCCTATCGAAGACCTTATAGATTACTGGACCAATCAGGCAAGCAATTATCGCGGCGCTCTGTTTTTCACGCCGACGCCTTCGGAAAGAACGCTCGCCAGGCTTGCGAATGAAATGGCAAAAAAGCCTGAGTTGGCATTGCAGTTAATAAATATCTGGCCCGACAACAAAGCGGCCGCCGAAGCCATAAAAGACCTCTATGACAAATCAGGCGGCGATGGCGGCATGAACGAGGACGAGCGCAGGCAGCTCCGTCAGTGGCTGCGTTTTAACAGCCCGCATTTCACCCGCGACCTTGAGCGCGTTTCGCAGCAGATCAAGGACGAGAACAATTACGTAAGCCTTAGCAACGAAAACAATCTCTTGGCGCTGACCCGTTACGATTTCGACAAAGCTAGCCCGATCATAAACCAGCTTTACAATGACAGCTCGCAACCGGTTTCGAGGGCGCTGGCGACGTGGGCGCTTTACCGGCGCGCTTTGGAAACAGATTCGCTCAGCGACATTGAACGCTATCGCGGTGAGTTGATGCGGATGGTTGAGGATCGGAACATGCCCGAAGGCGTGCGCGACAAGGCAAATGATGCGCTTACGCATGAGCGTGATTTTCCGGGACGCGACGAATGGAGCTTTTCGCTCTTTGAGGATGAAACGCTTGTAAACATGACGCGGTTTACGATGCTCACCACTCTCATAATGTATTCGCCGCCGGAAAAATACGTTCCGAAAATGATCGCTTTGCTTCAAAAGACATCAAATCCGACTGTCAGGGCCGCAGCCGCGCGCAACCTCGAGACCGCGTTGAGCAGAGACCCCGGCGAGGAGTTGGAAATCGAGATCATCAAGAGCTTGCTGCCGTGGCTCGAAGATCCGACATGGATAACAGGGTCAAGAGACTCGCGTTCAACCATCGTCAGAAAGCTCATCGAGTATCGCATTCCCGAAAGCGTTCCGGGATTGATAAACATGCTTGACGAAAAAGAAAGGCAAATAGAAACCGACGCAACCAGAGGCTCGGCGAATACGGCGATGCCTGAAAATGACCAGGCTATTAAGAATGCAATCGAAGCAGGATTTATGAAACTTGGCCTGAGTGAGATTGACGTCTCTGTTTCCAACGGCGAAGCCACGCTTACTGGCATAGTTGCAAAAGAACGGCTCCCCGAAGTGATGAAAATCGCTGTGGAAGCCGACGTGAAAAAAATAAACAACAAACTTAACGTCAAAAGTAGTGGCCCGATGGTTTTTTCATATCCGTATCGTCAATCGGCGATTGCCGCGCTGGGAAAGCAAAAAGACGGCCGTGCCGTGCCTGCTCTGCGCCGTGTTCTTAACGAGATCAATGGTTATGAGCGCAGCATCGCGGTCAAGGCGATCCTTGACTGTGGTGGTTTTTCGGTTGTTGAGCAGATGGCTGCACTGGAGGCCGCCGCTAAAAAAACGGCAGCAATGGCTGTTGCGGAATACGCAGATATGACTGGGGCAAATGCGAATATTCCCGACAGTCGGTATTATGCAAACAATATACCGCCGAGGCTTGTTGCCGAGCCGGAGATCAAAGACCTTCTTGGTCAGCAATTGATGGAATCGGAAGAGATTTCGGACGAGCTTGCGCGAGCGATAGTTGACCGGATTGAGGTGCTGGATGAAAAAGATCCGTCGCTTGCCGCAGCTTACCGCCGAATGATTCTCAAATGGCAAAACGCGGTGATCAACATGCTGCTCTTGCGCGACGTCAAGCGCGACATTGCCGATGAGGATACAATAGTTCGGCTTTTGAGCCAGCGTAAAAGTTTGCGGGAGAAGCAGTCAACCGATGTGTCGGATTTGCTGAACGGAAAACCTGCCGCAAAAGGAATCGCTGCATGCCTGTTCGAGGATCAGGGCGATTATGCAGCCATTCTTGATAATGGCGACGCCGAGACATTGACGGCTATGCTCGCATGCGCACGGCTGATCCGTTCGCCTCTGCCGGTCGCTAAGGTAGCCGAAAATCTAAAGTCGCAAAACCAACTTCTTCAGATCGCTGCCGAGCGCTATCTCGAATCCGAAGATTCGCCCGAGGCCCGCGGTTTTGTGCTTGCACGGCATCCGAATGAGGCGATGATACTCGGCTCGACCTCGGCATTTTTTGTCAAAGGCTCTTCGGGTGAAACCGGCAATTACCTTTGGCAGCTGTATCAGAGTTTGGGCGACGAGTCTCTTTACAACGGCTGGAGCGGGAGCTATAACGACGAAGAGATCGAAAGCACCGAGAAGAAGCTGCAGGCCGAAGTGAAAAAAGATCTCGACCTTCTCGGCGTCTATGCCTATGACAGCAACTTTATTCGGATTTACAAAGATCGCGTGATCTTTAGCTGGGACGAGGACGAATCGCGTTACCGCGAAAGGCCGCTGACACAGGAAGAATTTGACGACATCAAATCATATTTCACTGCGAATCGAGTTGACGAGTTGCCGCCGTTTCTTTCCTGCGGCGGCGATTATTGCTCGGCCAAGGAACTGGTAATGCTTGGCCGCAGCGGCGGGCGCCGCGTTTATATGAATGGTTCGGGTAACAGTAATGTTTCCGAATTTTTTACATGGCTTGATAAATATTTTGCCGACCTGAAGCTGACAAGGGCGACGCTCAAATACGCTTTGAGCCGCGAGATTCCCGGCCTCGAAATATTACTTGCCTCTGACGATCTGCATGCGGAAACCGTCTGGGCGCAGGGAACTGATGTTCGTGTCGCTGCCAGCGATGTCGCCGCGCGGAAAAAAATTGAGGCTGAGATCCAAAACTTGAACTCTGAAGACGACCTTGACGGCGAAGAAGTTTACAGCGCCGAAAATGAGGCTAAAAAAGCAGCTTTGACCGAAAAGCGCCGATACGACGGTTTTGCGTGGCATAAAGTCGCCGGCGGCGAAAGCGCAGGCATTGCCGCACAGCCGCCGAACGTCGAGTATATTCCGCTCCGCGACGGTCTCGCTGTTCAGCCGAGCGACGAACAATGGAAAGCGCGTGCCGGCGATGTTGAAATACGCTCATCGAGCGAAGGCTTATACAAAGTTGTTCGCGGACGACTGATTAAGCTTCGCAAAGGTTTTTACGACAACGTTGTCGTTACGCCAAACGGACGCTGGGCTGTTGCCGTTAAGTCCGGCGAAGAAGGCGGCGGCGGCATAGTTCGCGTTGATCTCGTTACAAACCGCGAATATCCGATTGTGATGGAGGGTTACGGGCAAAAGTATCCGGTTGCCTATATTCCGACGTTGAACAAGGTTCTGGTGATTAACAACGAACGTTACTACGAGCACGGAGACTATGGAGGGGTTGATTCGGAAAAAGAAGACGCCGCTCCGGATGACGTCAATCCGGCCGGTATGTTTTTGCTCGATCCGGCGACCGGCGTCATGCAGCCGATCGCAGGAGAATTTCGTCCGCTGAGCCAGCAGACATTTCGCCCGCTCCAAAATGCGTCAAAGCCGAACGAATTCTGGGCAGCGATTTATGACCCGGAAAAGAAAGAGACTCAGGTCGGCATTTACGATACGCGGGTTTTCGTGTTCAAGCCGATGCTGCGCATTCCAAAGATCAAATTCAACAGCATGAGCCTATGGGTTGATGAAGCCGCCGGAAAAGCCTATTTCGTCTATCGCGGACATCTGCTGGCGCTGCCGCTGGGGAAATAATGCGAACTGAAACGCGCGTTCAAAACGAGCGTGCTCGTGATTAATGCCTGCTAAAAATCTAGGAATCGGCCACAATATCCCGCCAGTCTTTTGCTTCTACAAACAAAGAAAGATGTCCGATGTTTTCGGTTGCTATAAGGCCGTTAACCGACAAAGCCTGGGCAGCTGAAATCACATCGCAATCTAACGCTTTTGGGTCGGCAGTTGGAGTGCCTTGATTTCTTGCTTTAGCCCAAAGTTCGGCAGCTTTGAGCATTATGTCCGTCGTTAAAGGCAAATATTCGAGCGTAAATTTTAGAAGGTCAAGCCGCTCTAGACCACGAGTTTTGCCTGCCCGAAGCAGTTCCCGGCGAACCTCATAATCTGCAATTTCAGGCACAATAATCTGACAACCGGACATTAACAAAGATTCCATCCAGTTGTAGCATTTAAGGTTGGCGGACGTGGCGGATGGATTTGAGATCATCCCAAGCGGGCCAGCGTCGAGCAACACGATCTCGTTCATTTAAAGAGAGGTCGGCTTGAGAGTCGGTCTTCGTCTAAGTTCTTTTTCAATTCGGCAAATGTTTCTCTTTGCTCATTTTTATCGCTGTCAAGCAAAGTGCGAAGTCGGCGAATCTTAGAGTTGAGATTCTTTTTTGCGCCATTGGTAAAAATTGTCTTTTTTTCTAATTCTAAAACTACCGGCATAATCAAAACCTCCCTGAATTAGATAATACAACAAATTAATACCATTGTCCTGAGAAAGCAAGCAGGGCATATCCTGGCTTGCGAAATACAACGGAATCGTGTCTAATACTTGTTTGCCCTAAAGGGCATAATTTTAGCCGAAAGGAGGTGAGCAAACAAAATGGCATACATTAATGTGAACAATAACGAATCGATCGAATCGGCGCTTCGCAGGTTTAAGCGAAAGGTTATCAGCGAGGAGATCATAAAAGACCTCAAAAAACACGCTCATTTTATACCTCCCAGTCAAAAGGCAAAGCTAAAATCGGTAAATGCACGCAAGCGTAACCGCAGGCGTTTTCGGCAGCAGCGACCGACGACAGGCGGCACCGGAACAAACGCGGGAGCGTCACGTCCGCCGATGGGACAGAACAACAGGTAGTTAATAACGAACAGTTAAAAGTGAAAAGGTGTGATAATGAGCAGATCATTCGCCTTTTCACTTTTTTATTTTGAATGGAATCGAAACGAACACGAATACTGATTACAAACGACGACGGTTATAATTCCGACGGCATTCTGGCTTTGGAAGAGGGACTGAAAGAGATCGGCGACGTCTATGTTGTTGCTCCGGAAGCCGAACAGAGCGGGGCGTCGCACAGTTTGACGTTGGCACGTCCGCTGCGAATCAGGCAGATAGACGAGCGGCATTGGACGGTTGACGGGACGCCGACCGATTGCGTCACGCTTGCGCTGAATCAAATTTTGCCGCCAGAACTTCGACCTGATATTTGTTGTTCGGGTATAAATCACGGAGCAAATCTGGGTGACGACGCGACGTATTCGGGAACTGTCGCGGGAGCTCTCGAATCAACGATACTCGGCGTTCCAGGTTTAGCATTCAGCCTTACGGCTTACAGCGATCATGATTTTGCCGAGTCGGTCAAGATCGCAAAGGAACTCGCGCAAAAGACTATTTCCGAGGGCATTCCAAAGTGGACACTGCTCAATGTAAACGTTCCTAAAGGCGTTCCCGCGGGCATACGCATTACCAAACAAGGTTTTAAAAGCGCACGGCCGGTTATCAGCGAACATATTGACCCGCGCGGCAAGCTATATTACTGGATCGGCGAATTGCGTGAGGGTTTTCGCGCCGAAGGCGGAACGGATTTTGAGGCGATTGACGAGGGATATGTTTCCGTAACGCCGATGCGAAGCGATTTGACAAGTTACAGCGGTCTCGAAAAACTAAAAAGCTGGAACACATGAACGGCACAGCCAAAATTACGGACGAGATGACGATGCAGCGGCTGCGAATGGTCGAGAAGCTGCGTGACCATTACAAGATCGCCGACGAACGAGTTCTCGATGCGATGGCAAAACTGCCGCGACATCTGTTTGTTTCCGAAGCATTAAAATCGCAGGCTTATAAAGACAACGCGCTGCCGATTTCGAGTGGGCAGACGATCTCGCAGCCGTTTATCGTCGCCAGAATGACGGAGCTTTTGGAATTGTCAGGTCAGGAAAAAGTGCTAGAGATCGGAGCAGGTTCGGGTTATCAAACAGCTATTCTGACATCGCTTGCGCGAAAGATTTTTGCTATAGAACGACTGCCAAATCTCGTTGACGAAGCCGAACGCCGCCTGCAAATGCTGGGATTCAGAAATTTTTTCGCTAAAGGCATCAGACGGCACTGCCGGCTGGGACACATATATGCCGTTCGACGCGATACTTGTAGCGGCCGGCGGGCCGGTTGTGCCGGAACCGCTCGTGCAGCAATTAAAGATCGGAGGCAAGCTGGTAATGCCGCTTGGCGAGGAGCAGAGAAAGCAAAACCTTGTCCGAGTGACGCGAACCGAGATTAGCTATCGGACAGAGAATTTTGGGCCATGTGCTTTTGTTCCATTGATCGGCGAGCACGGTTGGTAATAAACTGGGTTCTGACATAATTTTATTTTATGGAATCAATTTTTGATCTTCTTCATCAAGTCAAAGATTACCTAAATCCTAAAATCCTGATTGACTGGATGCTGCTCAAACTTGGGATTTGGGTCTATCTTGGCCTGTTCGTCATCGTCTTTGCCGAGACGGGGCTGGCCGTCGGATTTTTTCTGCCGGGCGATTCGCTCCTGGTTGTGGCCGGGCTGTTTGCCGCGGCGGGCAAGTTAAATCTTTGGGTCATGCTTGTTCTCCTGTTTATTGCAGCAGTTGTCGGTGATGCTGTCGGATATTTTTCCGGGCGAAAGGTTGGGCCGGCTATTTTCAGCCGGCCAAAATCCCGATTTTTTAATCCCAAACATCTCAAGAAAGCTCATGATTTTTACGAAAAACACGGCGGCAAAACCATCATCATCGCCCGCTTTGTGCCTATCGTTAGAACCTTTGCCCCGATAGTCGCCGGGGCAGCGGACATGTCGTATCGGCAGTTCGCTGTTTACAACGTCGTCGGAGGTTTTGCGTGGGTGACAAGCATGCTCTTTGCCGGTTATTTTCTTGGCGGCGTGGTTGAGCAGTTGGTGCGAAATGTGTTTGGGGTCGAGGGCTTTTTGCTCGAAGACCACATCGACAAAGTGGTTATCGTAGTCGTGTTTCTTTCGATTCTGCCGATCATATTTGAATTCATCAAAGCCCGACGCGAAGGAAAACGCGAGGCTGCACATGCCGAGGCAGAATAGGAATCCGATTTGACTAGACATCTCAAGTAACCTACACTCAATAGTTCGAGTTTTGACGGGGCGTAGCGCAGTCTGGTAGCGCGCACGGTTCGGGACCGTGAGGTCGGAGGTTCGAATCCTCTCGCCCCGACCATTTATTAAAAAGGCTGTCTGAAAAGGCGGCCTTTTTTTCGTTAAACCCTGTCACTTTCCAAAAACTTGTTCCACGCTGTCCCACACCCCATGTGGGACACGCTAAATGCTGTATCTAAGTGCGTTAACATAGCAAAAATGCCTCTGTCCCACGTTTTTTGAAAAAATTCGTCGCATCGTGTTCAAAATTCGTAATCCCTGTAAATAGATAGGTTACGGCGTTCCACGATTTTTGGAAGCGGCGATCTTCGGTGGGACACGGCTGCTAAGTCAAAAGTAAAAAGTCAAAAGGCAAAAAGCGAAGTCAAAAGTAAAAAGTCAAAAGGCAAAGTTCAAAACAAAAATCAAAAGTCTGTTTTCCTGCAGACTGCTTACCGTTTACCGCTTCTTTTTGTCAAATATCTGTTCCCGCACCAAGCTAGCAAATTCTCAGGCAGATTGGAATAACAACTTTCCGGATATGACGTGGTTTTCCGAATATGACGCAAG
>JAYVFJ010000452.1:0-5277 GCA_043773225.1 Chloracidobacterium sp. | reverse complement strand
TCGGCGTTTATCGCGGCCTGTGGCGATATACGAGCATCGGCGATCTGATAACAATAACTAAAGGCGTGATGCTCGGATCGATATTGAGCGTTTTGACGCTCCTTTTGCTTTATAGATTTCAGAATTTTTCACGAACAGTATTTATTATCGACGGCATTCTTTTGCTACTTGCGGTTGTCGGCAGCCGCATGGCTTTTCGCGTCATGCGTCAAATGCTGCCGCTGCCGCTTCTCGCTGATGGCCGCAAAGTTTTAATTTACGGGGCTGGCGACGGGGGCGAAATGGTGCTGCGCGAACTAAACAACAATCCCGAATGGAACTGCCATGCCGTAGGTTTTATCGATGACGATCCGCTGAAAAAAGATAAAGTCATTCACGGCCTCAAGGTCTTTGACGGCAACGGAATGATCGGCGACATTTGCCGCGAAAAAAACATTGCCGAGATTCTCGTCTCGGTGCGCAATCTGCCGCCTGAGCAATTAAAAAAAATACGCGAGGCATGTCGTGACACAAACATCATTCTCAAACGAGCTCAGATTAAAATAGAACCGATCGATTTTGTCTAAAAGGAAATAAACCGCATTTGTCGCTAAAGATAATAAAATGTAAACCGCGTCTTGCCCGCATCCTTTTGATCGCGGCGGCGATTTTGTGCGTTGCAGCGGCATGGTTTTTTATCAAATGGAATTTTGCAAACGTCGTTGCGTCGCGGCTCGATATAAAAAAAGTTGAATTAAAGCCCGTCGCCGATTGGCTGATTGAGATGGCTCCCAGCGATCCGCAAACTCATTTTTCAGCCGCTCGTCTTTTCGAGAAAACATTTGACGCGCAAGATCTTGCGCGTTCGCTCAACGAATACGAAATGGCCGTCGCTCTTGGGCCGAACGATTTTATGACGTGGGTTGATCTCGGCAAGGCGCGAAATCTCAACGGCGATGCTGACGGAGCATTGGCCGCATACAAACACGCGCTTGAGCTTGCGCCAAATTACGCCGCCGTGCAATGGATTTACGGCAACACTTTGATTCGCAACGGGGAAACGGACGCCGGATTTCCGCTCATCGCAAAAGCCGCCGCGTCGAATTCCGATTATGCGCAGCCTGCCGCTCTGACTGCGCTGCAGATCTTTGAAGGTGATATTGATGCCGTGCGGCGCGGCCTCGGCGACACCGATGTTACCAACACCGCGCTCGCGACCGTGCTTGCCGGACAGGGACATTTTGATGACGCCTTTAATGCGTGGTCAAAATTGTCCGCCTTTGACAGCCCAAAAACCAAACGTGTCGGCGAGACTCTGATCGAAAAATTTGCGGCTGCAAAAAGATTCCGCCTCGCGGCCCGCGTGACTGCCGCCGTGAGCAGCATCGAAGCCGAGAAACCTGTGATCGGACAAATCGCAAACGGCGGTTTTGAGAACGGCGTAAAAATGAGAAATGCCGGCCTGTTCGAGTGGCTGATTGCCGAAGGCGCGCAGCCCGAAATAGGCCTTAGCGAGGGGCAAACGCGCGACGGCAAATATTGTCTTTTGCTAATGTTCCGCACATTTGAGACGGCTGCATTTCGCACCGTTTCGCAAACGGCTGCGGTCGTGCCCGGCGCAGAATACGAGTTTGAAGTTTATTACAGATCGGATGTAAAAACCTCGGCGTCATTAAAATGGGAGATCGTTGATGCGATGACAACCGTGCCTTTAGCCGGTATGCCGCCGATGACTCCGGCTGATGAGTGGAGTTCATTAAATATCAGATTTAAAGTGCCAGCCGACAGCGACGGCATCATTGTTCGACTTGTCCGCGAAGGTTGCAGCGGGCCGTCTTGTCCGGTCAACGGCAGTCTTTGGCTTGACAATATTTCAATTCGACCGCTCTAAACCGATGAAAGACATACGCCAAACGATCTACTCGGAAAACGTCATCATCGGCGATTCGTCGTCGCGCCTGAGCTCGGCCATTGTCGGGTTGATCTTAGTGTTGCCGATATTTGCGACAATATTATTCGGAGCAGTTGATAATATTACATGGATTTTCATTTTCATATTTTGGATCGCGATCATTCTGCTTTGGCTCGCTGAGACTTGGAAAGGAAAAGGTTTCCTGCTCAATCCGAGCGCTATTCAACTGCCGATGCTCGGACTTTTGTTGATCGGGATAATTCAGCTTTTGCCATTTGACGGACGTAATGCCGGCGATTTGCTCAACGTGCCCGTCTCAAATGCGTTGTCGCTCGACCCGTATGCGACGCGGTTTTTTATTCTTCAACTTGTTGTTTACATCTTTTTTTTCGCGGCCTGTCTTACATTTATCAACAACGAAAGCCGTCTGAAAAAAACCTTGTTGATGGTCATAATTTTCGGCGCTGCGATGGCTTTTTTTGGCATTCTGCAGCGGCTGGCAAACCCCGACGGCATCTACGGGCTGAGAAGCACGCCGCAGTCGATCCCTTTCGGGCCGTTTGTTAACCGGCATCATTTCGCGGCGTTTATGGAAATGACAGCGGGCGTGACGATAGGGCTGCTTTTCGGTAAAAGAATCGCAAAAGATAAAAAGATACTGCTCGTGATAGCCGTCGCCGTCATGGGCGTGGCGATTGCGTTGACAAGTTCGCGCGGCGGAATGCTTGGCATTTTTTCAGTTTTGGCTTTTGTCGCAATGTTGAATTTCCTCTCAGGCAGGTGGTCGAAAAAAAAGCGATCCGATGCCGAACCGGTCAGCAGCATTCAACGAAAAGTTGCGGTCGTCTCAGCCGCGGCGGCGCTTGTATTCGTAATATTTGGAATCGTCTTATCTCTCGGCGGCAGCGACGAGCTTTTTCGCGGCATCGGCCTCACCGAAGTGCCTGACGGAGTCTCAAACGGCCGGGCTCATTTTTGGCCGATAGCTATCAAAATATTTTTTGAGCACCCGATTCTCGGCGCCGGCTTTGACGCTTTTGGAATGGCGTTTACAAAACACGACACATGGAACGGTCAATTTCGCGTCGAGCAGGCTCATAACGAATATCTGCAAACGCTGGCAGATTCGGGCATCGCCGGTTTTATCTGCATCACGGCGTTTATCTATTTTCTTTTTAGGAAGGGTTGGCAGACGATAGCTCAATCGCACGGCCTGCGCCGCGATGTTGCGATAGGAGCGCTTGCCGGATGTTTTGGGTTGCTGATTCACAGCTTTTTCGATTTTCCGCTGCGAACGCAGTCTAATACATTTTTCTTTTTGCTTCTCTGCGCATTGGCGACAGTTTCCGTTAAATCGGAAACCTCAAAACGCAAGCGCTCGGCCGCTACGGCATCTTAACAACGATTTCCTTCTTGCCGCACGGCATCTCAAAACGCAATTGATACTCGCCGGTTTTTGCACTCTGCAAATGCACGACGAACAATGCCTGCGTCTTTATCCCTTCAATAATTTCGCGGCGGACGGTAACAATTTCTGCGCTGCTTGAGACGGCAGTCAATCCGTCGAGATCGCCGCCGTCTTCGCGTCTGACAATAATCCCTAGATCGCTGACGTCAGTCTTAAATGTAATGCTCTCGTCGCTCACGGTAAGCTTGCATGGCTTGATCTCGACCGGCGTCGGCGAAGGTGTCGGTTCGGTTTTTGCTTCCGGTTGCTTGGCTGCAATTTTCGCGGTTTCGGGCTGCGGTATAGTGATTATGACCGAAGGAAAAAGCTCCTTTGGCGTTGCAGCCGGTTTTTCATCAACGGCAATTTCTTTTGGTTTTTCTTCCGGCGTCTTTTGTATTTCGGACAACGTTTCAGGTGTCGCAACCGGTTTAGTTTCTTGGGGTTTCTCAGTTGAAGTTGGTTCAGCTTTTGGAACATCTGATGTCGGCGTCGGCGAGGCAACAGGGATTTCGGTTGGAGACTCAACGGGCGTCGGAACATCTTTTGCGACAGCATCAGGTGTCGGTTCGACTTTCGTTTCCACGATAGGCGGCGTCTCGATCTTTGCCGGAATGACAGGCGATGGTTCAGGTGATGTGTCCGGCGTAGATGTCGGTTCGGTTTTAACATCAGGTGTCGGTTCCGTTTTTTGCGCGACAGTTTCGGCTGGCGGAGAAGGCAACGGGTCTGGACCGATCTTTTCTTCCAGGCCAATCGTGTTTCCGTTGACTCGTTTATAAACCGCTTCGATCGCCTTGTATCGAACTGCATCCGGGCCGCTGCTTTTATACGATTTGATATAAGCGTCGAGAGCCTCGGCATCTTTGCCGCTGACGATCAGAGCACTGCCAAGCCGCCATGTGCTAGAACGCCACCATGCGCTGTTAACCGGCAAAACGCCGACCGCGCGCTTCAAATGCACTGCCGCCTGATCCGCATCATCCAACTGATAAAGCGCCCAACCGCTGATCTCCTCGATCCGCCCACGCAGGACAGCCGAAAGCGTAGTTCGCGGCACCACAGGCACATTTACATACTGGCCGCGAGCCGCCGCAATGGCTCTGTTCTCGTAAAGTTCGCTCGCCATGACAGCCGTGGCCGGTTCCGCAACATCGAGTCCCGCATCGAGACTTGATGGAGCGGACTTGGCAATTTCAAGCACTTTTGGCAACGCGATTTTTTTCTCTAAAAGTTCGGACGCGACAAATATCTGCCGATGCACCTTCATCTTGTCGTCACCGCGAACAAAATCATCGACGACGCTAATAACGGTGTCGGGCTTTGGCTCGGACGACGCCAGTTCCTGCTTAAATTCGAGCAAAGCCCTGAGCTTTGCGGCGTTGTCCGGATCGTCAGCCGCCATCGGAGCAAAGATGCTCGCCCGCCGCTCAAATCCGATCAGTTCGCTAAAGTTTTTTGATTCGAGCGGCACGCGGCCGCCGAGATTGGCACGTATCACGCCGTCCCTGACCGAAAAACTTTTTGACAATTCCTCCGCAGCCTCGCGGTATAAACCCGCAGCAAACCTCGCCGTCGCGATCTCATATTCCAGCGTCGGAAAATTGCCGTATCGACGCGCCGCAAGGAGCGTTCGTTCGGCGTCAAGCGGTTTATCTTGATTCAAAAACCCGCGAGCCAAAGCGATGTGCGACCAGATAAAACGCGGATCGGACTCGATCGCTTTCTGTGCCAAAGCGACAGCCTGAGCGCCTTCGTTATGCGCCGCATGCCAATACGCGACACCGGCGAGCAGTATGACGTTGCCGGGATTTGCTTCGAGCGATTTTGCCATCTCGGCTTCGGCGTCGGCACGTTTATCGGCGTCAAATAGAGCGAGAATCAATCCCGTTCGCGCCGGCAAGTTGGCGTCGTCCTTTGCGAGAATTTCGCGGTAAAG
>JAYVFJ010000451.1:0-7313 GCA_043773225.1 Chloracidobacterium sp. | reverse complement strand
GAGTATCTCATCCACGACCTTCTTTGCGTCGCCGAAGAGCATTAGCGTGTTGTCTTTGTAGAAGAGCGGGTTATCGACGCCGGCGTAGCCGCTGGCCATTGAGCGTTTCATGACGATGGTGTCGCGGGCTTCCCAGACGTGGAGGACGGGCATGCCGGCGATCGGGCTGCCGGGGTCGTCCATCGCTGACGGGTTGACGATGTCGTTGGCGCCGATCACCCACGAAACGTCGGTAGTTGGAAATTCATCATTCACCTCGTCCATCTCGAAAACGATGTCGTAAGGGATGTTGGCCTCGGCGAGCAGGACGTTCATGTGGCCGGGCAGGCGTCCGGCGACCGGATGGATCGCGAACTTTATCTCGACGCCTTTTTCCTTGAGGATCTTGCAGACCTCCGCAAGCGAATGCTGCGCCTGTGCCACCGCCAAACCGTAGCCGGGAACGATGATGATCTTTTTGGCGTTGGTGAGGAGTTCGGCGGCTCCGGCGGCATCTATGCTGTGGACTTCGCCTTGCGGTTCGCCGCTGGCTGATGAAGCGACCGTTCCGCTTTCGGTGCCAAAGCCTCCGAGCATCACGCTGACGAACGAGCGGTTCATGCCCTTGCACATTATGTAACTGAGGATCGCGCCGCTTGAGCCGACCAGCGCTCCGGTGATGATCAGCAGGTCGTTGCCGAGCATAAAGCCCGCCGCCGCCGCCGCCCAGCCGGAATAGCTGTTGAGCATCGAAACGACCACCGGCATGTCCGCTCCGCCGATCGCCATTATGAAATGCACACCGAGAATTCCAGTAATTATTGTCGCGATCAGCAGCGGCCATTGTCCCGAAGCCGTGTCCGGCGCCATAAAGAACGCGATAGCAAGCCCGATCGTGATCAGCAGCATCGCGAGATTGATCATGTGCCGTCCGGGCAGCATAAACGGCTTGCCGCCGATGCTTCCGCGTAGTTTAAGGAATGCGATCACCGAACCAGTGAACGTGATCGAACCGATACAAACGCCGATGAAGATCTCGCCCATATGCAGGCTGTGTTCGCCCGCCGTCATCGACTCCTGCGGTCCAAGATACGTCGCAAACCCGACCAAAACCGCCGCCAGCCCCACAAAACTGTGCAGCATCGCGACAAGCTCCGGCATCGACGTCATCTGAACTCGCGAAGCCAATATCGCCCCGATCACAAGCCCCGGAACCAAAGCAGCCGCCAAAATAGGCAGCCCGCCAACCTGCATCCCCGCCGCCGTCGCAACAAGCGCGATCAGCATCCCAAGAATGCCGTAAAGATTCCCCCGCCGCGCCGTCTCCTGCCGCGACAACCCTCCGAGGCTCAAAATAAACAACGCACTCGCGGCGATGTAGGCGATTGTGATTAAAGATTGCTGCATATTAAATTGCCATTGGCTTTTAAATTGCCACTAGCTTTAGCTAGTGGACCAAAATGGCAAATAAACCGGGCTTTAGCCCAAAAAGAAAAAAAATAAATACCTTATTGCCTTAGCACAACCAACTAAGAATCCTTAAATCTTTGAAATCCTGCACGATTCAAAAAACCCTCAAACTCTTCATCAAAACTCACTTTCTTATGATGCTCTTCTTGATTCGCAATGTATTTCCTGACATTCGGCAAAGTGGCTTCATTTACCGATACAACAAAATACTCATCCTGCCATGCGAATCTAGCCTTGGTTAACTTGTTCTTATTTATCCAAAATGAGGACTCACCTTTGATCAACTGCATGATCTTTTCAAGCGTCTGGTCGGTTCCGAGCGAGATCAGACAATGGACATGCTCAAGCCAACCATTTATGAAATCTATATGAATGCCCTTCTCTTTCGCATTTTGTCTTATGTGTTCGAATACTTTCAAGCGAATCTCATCTGTTAGGTAAGGAAACCGTTCCTTCGTTGACCAAACAAAATGCAACCAGACTTTGACGAAGGGCATATGCTTTTTAAATTGCCACTAGCTTTAGCTAGTGGGAAACTAAGAAAAAGAATCGGGCTTTAGCCCAACGGATTTTTGGGCTAAAGCCCGGTTTTGTGTTGTGCATCCTGTCCACTAGCTAAAGCTAGTGGCAATTTAAAAGAAGTTTCACGATTGATAAAGTGGCCTTTCATCGTTTCTCAATCGAATTCAGCGATAACATGTTTTCCTTTTCCAACTGTCTTTTTCGACTTACCCAAACAGCAAGCGTTAGTAATGATAAAAGGCCGACAGGCATCAGAACTATACCAATGCAGAAGCCGCCCATAGCAACCGCGCCGTCCGGATCGTTAGTGCTTTCGGCGTAAGGCAGTGCGATCAAAAAGTAGGCGGCTGGTGTGCCCACTAACAATAACAGTGAGATAGTTAACCAAATCCATGGAAATCTTCGCGAGTTCATATCCCACTTATTTTCTAAACATCCCCAACATGCGATTCGTTACCAAAAATCCGCCGGCGATGTTGATCGCGGCGATCAGCGTGGCGATGGCTCCGAGGACGACGGTCAGGTTCAGCGACGACGAGATTAGCTGGAGCATTCCGCCGACGAGGATGATGCCGCTGATGGCGTTGGTCACGCTCATGAGCGGCGTGTGCAGTGCCGGTTTGACATTCCAGACGACCTGAAAGCCGACGAAGATCGCCAGCATGAACACCGTAAAATGCGAAAGCGTCTTGTCCGGCGCGACAAAGCCAAGGCCGAGCAGCACGACTCCGATGACAGCCAATACGAGAGGGTTAATGCCTTTGCCTTCGTCGTTTCCGTGGCCGGTTGAAGCTGCCTTGGCGACTGCTACGCTCGCCGAGCTTTTTGTCGGAACACCCGGTTCCGGAGGCGCTGCTGGTGTCGGCGGAGCAGGCGGCGGCCACATCATTTTGCCTTCGTGCAGGACAATGGCGCCGCGGACGACCTCGTCTTCGAGATTGAGCGTCAACTCGCCTTCTTTAGAAAGGTCGTTGAGCAATGCAGCAATGCATGCCCCGTAAAGCTGGCTCGACATACTCGCCATTCGCGAAGGCAGATCGGTGTAGCCGACAATAGTAACGCCTTTGTGATGAACGACATTTCCTGGGTCGGTAAGTGCACAGTTGCCGCCCTGCTCGGCTGCGAGGTCAACGATGACGCTGCCGGGTTTCATTGATTCGACCATGCCGGTCGTGATGAGTTTTGGAGCGGGTTTGCCCGGTATCAATGCTGTCGTGACGATGATGTCAACTTGCATCGCCTGTTGAGCAAACAGCGCCATCTCGGCCTTTAAGAAGTCGTCGGACATCTGCTTGGCGTAACCGCCTTTGCCCTCGCCTTCTTCCTTGATATCGAGTTCTAGAAACTCGGCCCCCATGGAGCCGACCTGATCCTTCGTCGCCGAACGCGGGTCGAACGCGCGAACAATCGCACCCAAACTCCTCGCAGCGCCGATCGCAGATAAACCGGCAACGCCCGCTCCAATCACGAGCACCTTTGCCGGGTCGATGCGTCCGGCGGCAGTGATCTGGCCAGTGAAGAATCGCGGAAAGTGATTTGCGGCCTCGATGATCGCTCGGTAACCGGCGATATTCGCCATCGCCGAGAGCGTGTCCATTTTTTGCGCACGAGTTATGCGAGGCACGCAGTCCATTCCGAAAACCGTAGCTTTACGCGCAGCAAGACGGTCGAGAAGCTCGCGATTCTGTGCCGGCCAAATAAATCCGACAAGCGTCGCCCCTTCGTTCAAAAGGTCAGCCTCATGGACGCCTAGTTCTTTATTTTCCTCAGGCGGACGCACTTTTAAGATGACATCCGACGACGCCCAAAGCTCACGCGTATCATCGATTACAGTCGCACCGGCTTCGCGGTATTCCGAATTTGCCGCGTTGATGCCGTGGCCGGCGCCTGATTCGACAACGACATCAAAACCGAGTTTTTTCAGTTTCAAAATGGTCTGAGGCGTTGCGGCGACGCGCTTTTCGCCGGGATGTATTTCTTTTGGTATTCCTATTGTTGTCATGCAGCGGATGGGTCCTTTACGACGGCGATGAAAGGCAAATTGCGATAACGCCCGGCAGCGTCGAGGCCGTAGCCGACGACGAATTTATTTGGGACTACAAAACCCGTGTAATCTATTTTTAGCTCGGTTTTGATACGCGGCTCTGGTTTATCGAGAAAGCTTGAGAGCTTTATCGAGTTGGCTCCACGCGATCCGAGAATGTCCAAAAGACGCGAAAGCGTCAGTCCGGTATCTATAATATCTTCGACGACAAGAACATCTTTGCCGCGTATCGAGTTGCTCAAATCTTTTAAGATTTCGACGTCACCTGTGGATCGTGTTCCGTCTTTATAGCTCGAAACCGACATAAAATCTATGGTCAATTTCAGGTCAATGGCGCGCATCAAGTCGGCGAGAAATACGCACGAACCCTTTAGAACGCTTACCAAAACGAGATCTTTACCGGCGTAATCTTTTGTTATTTGAGCACCCAATTCCTTTATCCTTGTTTGTATATCCGCGTGAGAATACAGGACTTCGAGATTCGGATTGGTAAATTCTGTCATTGCGATCTGCGTCGATTCAGCGGCCATATTTTCCTCGTGAGTTGATTGGAATTGCAATTACAAATACTATTCAAACATAGGCTGACTTTCAAGTTCGCTTTCAATATGTCCGATCAAAACACAGAAACACGTGATCGCGTCCACGCTTTGGTGCGGCAAGTCCTGGCGACTGTGCCGACCGAGGGCGTGCAGAAAAATGCGACTGCAGCACAGGCAGCAACTGTTGAGCATGTCATCGTAAATTCGCTTCAGGACAAGCTAGGCAAGGAATTTGACCGTGACGAATCGGCTAAATCCTTGATTACCGAAGACGATCTGCGCGGACTTGAACCGGGCTCGCGGTTGCGTGTTGCGCAGAACGTAAAATTTACCTCTCTTGCTCAGGACATCGTAAACGAGCGGAACATCGAACTCATCCGCAAACAGCCGAGGCAAAATACGACGAAAGTTCGCTCGGTTGCAATAGGTTCTGATCACGGCGGTTTCAAGATGAAGGAGCAGTTGAAAAGTTTCCTTACGGATTTTGGCGTGCAGGTGCGTGATTTTGGCACCGAGAGTGAAGACGCGGTCGATTACCCGGATTTTGCTCACGCCGTTGCAAAATCAGTCAGCGGCCGGCAGGTCGATATCGGCATCATCATCGACGGAGCGGGAATCGGCAGCGCAATGACAGCCAACAAGGTGCCGAATGTCCGGGCTGCTGCCTGCTATTCGGTCGCGCTTGCAAAAAACTCACGCGAACATAACGGAGCAAATATTCTGACGCTAGGTGCAGGACAGAATACCTTCGACGAAATCAAACAGATCGTTGAAGCCTTTATGTCAACCGATATTTCCGAAGAGCGGCACAAAAAACGAGTTGACAAGATCGACAATATCGAAAAGCAATATAGAAAGTAGGGAAGGTTTTGCCCGCGAAACACGCGAAAATACGCGAAAAATCCCAGTAATGGTTTCTTTTTTTCGCGTTTTTTCGCGTATTTCGCGGGAAATCTATCTATGGTAAAATATTAATCTACAAGATGCAGCAAAACGGTAATTACGAACAACTGATAGACCAGATCACTGATATGGTGCTGGCAAAGCTTGGCGGCGATGATTATTGCCCGACGTTTTGTCACGCAGATGTTGCGAGGATCGTCGATGCGGGAGCAGAACGTATCGGAATCGTTTTGGGCGAAACTGCGACTGCGCACGATTGGGCGAGTTTGATTGATCATACGTTGCTGAAACCGGAAGCTTCAGAATCCGACATTAGGAAACTTTGCGAGGAAGCCGTTCAATTTGGTTTTGCATCCGTTTGCGTGAATCCGGGTTGGGTCAAGAAGGCTTCTGAATTTTTGAAAGGCTCGGGCGTGCCGGTCTGCACCGTGATCGGGTTTCCGCTTGGTGCGACTTTGCCGGATGTGAAGGCTTATGAAGCCCGACGGTCGATATTTAACGGTGCGCGCGAGGTCGATATGGTGATAAATATCGGAGCGCTGAAATCAGGCGACGATTGCGCTGTCGAGGGCGACATTAAAGCCGTTGTCGAAGCGGCGCATGAGAATCATATCTTGTGCAAGGTTATCATCGAGACCGCGCTTCTGACCGACGAAGAAAAAGTCCGTGCGTGTTTAGCCGCAAAAAGCGCCGGTGCCGATTTTGTAAAGACTTCGACAGGATTTGCCAAAGGCGGCGCGACGGCGAATGATGTCGCTTTGATGCGCCATACGGTAGGCAGCGCATTAGGCGTAAAAGCGTCGGGCGGAGTGAAGGGAATTGAAGACGCGCGGGCTATGTTCGAGGCCGGAGCAACGCGGATTGGCGCGTCGGTCGGTGTCAAGATTGCTCAGGAAGCAAGCGGTATAAAATCAACAATCGTTGCGGGAAACTACTAATGCACAAGCCTGCGCGTTAGCAAGGGCGATACACGCAACGTTGGATGTATCGCCCTTGCTTACGCGCGGGCTTGTGCACTTGATCGGTCAAAGGTCTTGCGGTAATCTTTCCCGTCCATCATTATCGTCTTACACATTTCATAAAGTCGCGAGCGGACGCGGACGCCGATGCGGTCTTCCAGAGTTTCCTCTCGATCATTGGGACGTTCATCAAGATAATTTGTCGTAAAGATAGTAAATTTCTTTTCGTTATATCTTGTGTTAATGACGTGAGCCATAGTGTCGCGGACCCAATCAGTTGGTTTTGAGGCTCCGAGTTCGTCCAGCACAAGCACGTCTGCGTTCAAAACAGGAGAGAGCACAGCAAGTTCAGATGACTGCGTATTCGCATTGTAAGAATCCTGAATTTCTTTGAGCAGCGAGCCAAATTCATAGAACAAACACGAAAATCCGCGTTCGGTCAAGCCTTTCAAAATTGAAACCGCGAGGTGCGTTTTGCCGACACCAACGCTTCCCATCAGCAGTAGGCCGCGATCGACCGCGGGGTATTCCATGGCGAATGCCATCGCGCTTTTGAGAGCGATTGTTTGTGATTCGTTCTGCGGTTTGTAATTGCCAAAGTGAAATCCGTCGTAGCGTTTTGGAAGGCGAACACTTTCAAACTGCCCGTGCTGCGATTTCAGTTTTCGACAAGCGCATATTCGCGCGCCTTTTCCTTTAACAACTTCCATACCCGTGCCGAAACATTTTGGGCACTCGTCAATGTCAGGAGTTAAAACTATTTTCGGAACGGCTTTCAATTTGTGTTTCTCTGCTTTTTCCTGGGGCATAGGTTCTCAATAGACGATTAGTGTAATGGATTATAATGCGCAAGCCCGCGCGTTAGCAAGGGCGATACATCCTACTTGAGTGTAT
>JAYVFJ010000450.1:0-4908 GCA_043773225.1 Chloracidobacterium sp. | reverse complement strand
CGAGTTGGTGCTATCACGGGTAACGAGGAATATCTGGAACTCGCCGCAAAAACAGTCAGGTTTGCGGCCCGGCGACAGCGAGAAAATGGCTCGTGGCATTACGGCGATAAAGAGTCGCAAAAATGGGTTGATAATTTTCACACTGCATATGTTTTGCTTTCGCTTCACAGAATAGGAAAAGTTATTCCAAATTTGGAATTTGAGATTTCAGATAGTTTATCTCGAGGCATTGGCTATTGGCTGGGTAATTTTTTTCTCGAAGACGGAACACCGAAATACTATGACAAAAAAGTTTATCCGATAGATGTTCATTCATCGGCTGTTGCCATTGCCGCAATGTGCGAGCTAAATAGCCTCGACGAACGAATGCTGCCGATGGCGAAGAAAACCGCCGAGTGGACGATTAATAATATGCTCGATCCGCAAGGTTATTTTTTTTATCAAAAGCGAAAGAGCAGGACGGTAAAAACGCCGTTCATGCGTTGGGGACAAGCTTGGATGGCATATGCATTCGCGCGTTTGATTGAGAGCAAAGATGGAAAATGAGATCAAAAATTTTTGGCAGACGCATCCGTGCGGAGCGACGTTGGTTGGTGATCTGACGGAAGAATCGCGCGCCGATTATCTCAATTTTTTTCAGCGGTATGACGATTACCGTTACACGACGGAACCGCACATTCTTTCAAATCTTGAGCGGATAGATTTTAACGGGAAAAGAGTTTTGGAGATCGGACTTGGGCAAGGTGCTGACTCAGAGCAGATAGTTAGGCAAGGCGGCATATTTTCGGGCGTTGATCTTACAGACGAAGCGGTCAAGAGGACGAAGATGCGATTTTCTCTGAAAGGCGTCTCATTTGACAGGATCGAACAAGCGAGCGCACTTGACCTTCCGTTTGCAGACAATTCATTTGATATTGTTTACAGTCACGGCGTTTTGCATCATATTCCGGAGGTTAAAAAAGCCGAACGGGAAATATTTCGTGTTCTAAAGCCGGATGGTTATCTGATCGCAATGTTGTATGCAAAGCGGTCTCTGAATTATCTTTTGAGCACTTTGGTTCTGCGGCGTTTAGGATTGTTAGGCCTTTATAGCTTTGGCATAAAAGCGGGCGGCATTTACGGCGATCACCTCGACAATGCAAGAAAGGCGGGTATCTGGAATTATCTCTCGATGAAGAATTTCATTAACGTCAGCACCGACGGGCCGTTTAATCCGTATTCAAAAGTTTATGGTTTGAATGAAGTTCGGGAGGATTTTCCCGATTTTGAAATCGTGAAATGTGAAAGACATTTTATGCACGCACCGCCGCTAAAGTTGAAATGGCTGCTGCTCGCCGGAGTGCTCGGCTGGCATTTGTGGGTCTGGATGAAGCCTCGGAAATAAGATCAAATGTGCGGAATCGCAGGAATAATTTCACACGACCCGGAAACGCGGATCGGCGCGGCTTTGAAATCTATAGAGCATCGCGGACGCGACGACGAGGGCGTGTTTGTTTCCACGCCATTTGGACCGGATCAGTTAAAAATGTGTTTGGGACATCGTCGTCTGGCGATCATCGACACTTCGCTTGCCGGCCATCAGCCGATGTTCACCGAGGATAAACGTTTTGCGATCATTCTTAACGGCGAGATATACAACTACAAAGGGATACGCGCGGAACTGGAAGCAAAAGGCGAAATTTTCACGACAAATTCTGACACCGAAGTTTTGCTGAAAGCGTTTCGTGAATGGAATGTCGGTTGTCTTGATAAGCTCAACGGAATGTTTGCCTTCGCGGTTTGGGATGACCTTGAAAAGGAGTTGACACTCGTTCGTGACCGCGCCGGCATCAAGCCGATTTATTATGCTAAAACAGGTAATAATTTCGTTTTTGCTTCAGAAATAAAAGCGATCCTCGCAACCGGCTTGATGAGCGCCGAACTTGATCACGAAGGTTTAGATCAATATCTGACATTTCTTTGGACACCCGATCCGCAAACTGCGTTCAAGAATATCTTCAAGCTGCCGCCGGCTCATTATTTGAAATGGAAAGACGGTGCGATAACGCAAACCGAATGGTGGGATCTTTCGTTTGACGAGATCGACAATGAAAAAAGCGAAGAACAATGGCGTGAAGAACTTTTGGACACGCTCGACCGAGTTGTTGAAATGGAAATGCTGTCGGACGTGCCGCTTGGAGCGTTTCTGTCAGGCGGCGTCGATTCATCATCGATAGTAGCTTTGATGAAAAGACAAGGCGACGGACGCAAGGTTTCGACTTATACTGTCGGCATCGAGCAACAGGACCTGCGTTACGATATTATCCCGGACGATGCCGTTTGGGCGCGGCGCGTAGGCGAGCTTTTCGATACGGATTATCACGAGTTGATATTGAAGCCGGAGGTTGCCGATCTTTTGCCGATGCTGGTGCGGCACCTCGACGAACCGGTTGCCGACCCGGCAGTGATAGCGAGTTATCTTGTGTCGAAAGCCGCCCGCGAGACGCTAACTGTTCTATTATCAGGCGTTGGCGGCGATGAGGTGTTTGCGGGTTACCCGCGGCATCTTGCGATGAAGCTGGCGGGCGCATTTGATCCGATTCCGCAGTCACTTCGCAGACCGATCTTCAGTGCAATTGGGAGCTTTTTGCCGGGCGGCCTGCCTGGCAAGTTTACTGCTCCACTGAGAAACGCCAAAAAATTTGCCCGCAGCGCCGCGATGGATTTTGAGGACCGCTATCTCGGTTTTGGAACTTATTTTACGGCCAAGGCAAAACAAGCTCTTTATTCCGACGACTTGAAAGAGCAATCAAAGGATTTTGATGCCTATAAATATCACCGCAGGTATTTTGACTGTGTAAAACAGGCCGATCCATTAAACAGATTGCTGTATGTTGATTTCAAAACATTTTTGCCGTGCCTGAATCTGGCTTACACCGACAAAACGTCGATGGCTGCAAATCTCGAAGTTCGCGTGCCTTTTCTGAATGTCGAACTGGTCGAGTTGGCTGCCAGAATGCCGGTTGGCCTCAAATTAAAAGGCCTGAAACGTAAATTTATTCTCAAACGCGCGGCTGAAAAGTTTTTGCCTCATGACATTGTTTGGCGCAAAAAAGCCGGATTCGGAGCGCCGATCCGTTCTTGGCTTCGCGGGCCGCTGCGTCCGATGGTCGAGGAACTTTTATCCGAGCAAAATATAATGACGCGCGGACTTTTTAATCCGGCAGAAGTAAAAAAAATAATTGAAACCAATTTGTCAGGGAAAGAAGATTTTAACTTGCAGGTATTTCAGCTTTTGACTCTCGAATTGTGGATGCGGGAATTTTTGGATTAAGTAATGTTAACGAACAGGTCAATAATCTGCTTTGCGGGTGAGGATTGGTGGTATCACCATCCGCATTCAAAAAATCACCTGATGCGTCGTTTTGCGCGAGCGGGAAACAAGGTGATCTTTGTAAATTCGATCTCGATGGGACTTCCAGGCATTTCCAACAAAGATCTTTTTCCAAAGATTTGGCGCAAACTTAAAAGCTATGCCAAACTGGCCCGCACAACCGATGAAGGAATCACCGTAGTTTCGCCCGCAACCTTGCCGTTTTACGGAAATCCGGTAACACGCAGGCTGAACAAGAGGTTGCTTTTAGCGCAGATCGGCATACTTGCCAAAAACCGTAAAATGAGCTCGCCGATCCTCTGGATAGCGATCCCGACCGCCGCAGAACTTATCGGAAAAATGAATGAATCGCTCGTTGTTTATCAGGTTTCGGATAAATACGATTCCAATTCCGAGGATCACATGGTCAATCCCGAAACTATACGACGCCTTCATGAATACGCGATCGAACGGGCTGACATTGTGCTCTACTCAGGGCGCAAGCTGCTTGCCGAAGCCGCGACTGGGCTTGATAAGTCGTATCTGCTTGAACAAGCGGTAGATTTCGATCATTGGGCACCAACAACAAAACTGACGCCGGCTGACGAGATAGCTGCCATTCCCCGACCGCGTCTAGGCTATTTTGGAGCGGTCGAGCCATGGCTGATGGATCAGGACGTGATTAGACGAGCTTCGGTAGAACGCCCCGACTGGAATTGGATATTTATCGGCAATCTGGCCCGCGGCACCGATCTTGTCGATCTGCCTAATGTTCATTTTCTTCCCCCCGTGCCTTATGATGACCTGCCGCGTTATGCCGCCGGATTCGACGTTTGCGTTTTGCCGTGGAAAACGGAGCATGCTTTTACAAGCTATGGCTCAGCGATAAAAGTGCGTGAATATTTAGCCACAGGCATACCGGTTGTCATATCACCGCTTCCCGAATACGAATCGATGAGCGATGTCCTGCGCATCGCCCGCAGCGGTGACGAATTTATCCGCTTCGTTGAAGACGCCTTAAACGAATCCGATCCTGAAAAAGCTCGCCTGCGTCAGGCTGCGGTTCAATCAGGCACTTGGGACGCCCGCGCCGAATGGGTGAGCGATTTGATCGAATCCAAACTCAAATAATTAAGATTTCAAATATCCATAGCTTCGCCGGTTCGCAGCGAATCTAGTATGCGCAATGTTGCCCGTGTCGTCGCCGCAAGGTCGGCGAGCGCGATAGGCGGTTCGCCGCCGCTTAATACAGTTTCGCAGACAATGCGAACTTCCTCTTTCTGGCCTTTGTCCTGAACGGCCAATTTCTTCGTTGTTTGTTTCCCGCCCGAAAACATCGAGACTGAGCGAAAATCATCGAGGACGCATGTTTTTCCGCCGCCGTAGATCTCGACGCGTTCTTTTGGGATCGAACGGTCGCCTTCTGCCAAGTAGGCGATGGTTCCGTTCGAGCCGTCGGCAAATTTGAGCGTAATAATTACAGAATCGTCTTCGGTGATGTCGTGATCGCGGCTCGTGACAGCTTCTGCATAGACTCGTGTCGCGTAAGAGCCTGT
>JAYVFJ010000449.1:0-4474 GCA_043773225.1 Chloracidobacterium sp. | reverse complement strand
CCCGCGCGTAAGCAAGGGCGATACACGCACGTTGAATGTATCGCCCTTGCTTACGCGCGGGCTTGTGCACTTTTTTATTTGCTTTTCTATAAGAAAAAGCGTAAAAAATAGTGTTATGTTTTAATTTGTTTCGCATTAGGAGATTACCGTATGTTTCAAGCCTGCCCTCGTATTTTCGTCCGACCGATGATGATGATGTCCATCGTCGCGGCGTTTGTGACTATATTTTGTTCTGACGCATCGGCGCTGCCTGTTCGCTTGCGGTCTGAGATGGCGCCGGCCTGCACGAGTTCGCAGGGGGCGAGCTTGAGGTATGCCGATCTTTTCGCTTCGGGCAACATAGCCGTTCAGGGAACATACGGTTGCAAGGGTGTTTTCATCTACGACATCACAAACCCTGACGCGCCGGCTCTGGCGTCGTGGTATAACCCGGGAGCAAATCAACAGTTTCTCGAAGCTGTTATCGTCGGCAATCGCGGTTATTTCGGCAGCGGCAATGGCGGCGGCGGTGTTCATATAGTTGACCTTACTAATCCTTACAGCCCGGTTTTTCTTGGAGCTGTTAATTCTACCAGCGGCAGCGGTCATAATTTTATTCACGAGATGGTTGTTTTCGAGCAGAACGGGGCGACGTTTTTGGTCGAAAACTACAACAGCCTTGGCACAAAGACCATAAAGGTCATCAATGTTACCAATCCGGCCGCGCCGGTTTTTGTGCGTGACATTATTCCAACCGAGCCGCAATGGGTTCACGCGATGGTCGTTAAAGGCAACCGCATGTTTTTCTCCGGTTGGGGCAACAGCTCGAACAGAGGCCGCACAGAGATTTATGACATTTCGAACATAACTACTCAGACTCCGACATTGCTCGGATATGTTACGGATCTGTCCAGCATTACTGCGGGCAACAGCATGCACAGCGCCTGGCCGAGCGAGGACGGCAATTGGCTCTATAGCTGTCGGGAAACTAATAACGGTAACGGCGATCTTAGGGTCTATGACATTAGCAATCCTGCAAGTCCCCTTCTGGTGAGAAGCATCGGGATGGTAGCGTTGGGGTTGAATGCCGTAACGCCGCACAATCCGGTTGTGCACGGAAATTTCCTCTACGTCGCGTGGTATCAGGCCGGACTTCAGGTTTTCAATATCAGCAATAGGTCCAATCCGATTCGGGTCGGCCAGTATGATACATATGCCCCGGCGTTTGCTCCGCCCGCGTCCGAAAAGCAAGCTAGGGCTGATGCCCAGCCATGGGATATGGTTTGCGGGTCGAATTTTATCGAAAGCATGCTCCCGACAACCTATGACGGAGCGTGGGCCGTCTATCCTAATTTGGGCCAAAACAAAGTTTTGATCGGCGATCTGGCGAGAGGCATGCTCATCGTTGACACCCGTTTGATAGGTTCGAGCACGCGCGTTATCAGCGGCAGCTCTGACGGCAGAGGGACGAACGTTTCCATATTTTCGCCTTCGACACGCGATTGGCAATTGGCGGTTGATACAAAAATGGAAACGGCGGGTTTCCGACAGCCCGGCGACATTATCGTCTCTGGTGATTATGATGGCGACGAGGTATCTGACTTTGCCGTATTTCATCCGGCGACCGGCACTTGGCAGATACAGGAAAGCAAAGACGGACTCGTCTCTGTTCGATTTGGAATCAATGGCGACATTCCCGTTCAGGCGGATTACGACGCCGATGGCAGGACCGATATTGCCGTGTGGCGGCCTTCGACCGGGATGTGGTATATCATGCAAAGCATTTCCGGATTCAAAACTCAAAAATGGGGAACCGCCGGCGATAAGCCTCTCACAGGCGATTACGATGGCGACGGAAAAGCCGACGTAGCCGTTTGGCGTCCGTCGAACGGCGTTTGGCACATTCTGCCGAGCACTGCGGCAATTCCGGTTTATCAGGCTTTCGGCCAAATGGGCGATCGTCCGTTGAACGCTGATTTTGACGGTAACGGAACTTCTGATTTTGCGGTTTACAGGCCGTCGAACGGTTCGTGGTATATCCTCGACCCAAGCACGCTGCAATTTTCGGCATACAGTTTTGGAACCGCCGAAGACATGCCTGTTCCTGCGGATTATGACGCTGACGGAAAGAGCGACATTGCCGTTTTCCGTCCGAGCGCAAATTCGAGGTATGGACTCAACAGTTCGACCGGCGAAATGTTTTCCGATCAACTTCGCACGATAAACGCGAAGCCGTAACTCGACTTTAAAATGCACAATGCACAATGCACACTTTGGGAATTCCCTTATTGTGCATTGTGCATTCTTAATTGTGCACTGTTTTTTGGTAGGCCGTGCAGGGATCGAACCTGCGACCCACGGATTAAGAGTCCGTTGCTCTACCAACTGAGCTAACGACCCAAAAAAGCAAACTGAATTATACCAAACCGGAATTTCTAACGCCAAACGGCAGAGACGCAAAGAAAATTTATCCACTGATAAACACAGATTCACACAGATACAAAATGAGGGCTCTTTATCTGTGTTCATCTGTGTTCATCTGTGGACCAATTTCTTATTCTTTGCGACTTTGCTTCTTTGCGTCTTTGCGTTGAAAATACTTCTTGAGCTATGAAAGAATGCCCAAAATGCGAGCTTTGTTTTCCGGACGAAGTGGCCCAGTGCCCGATCGACGGGACGCAGACGCGTGTTTCCTTGCCCGGGCCGCAGATAATTGCGGGCCGGTATTTGCTTGAGAGTCGTCTCGGACGCGGAGCGATGGGGCAGGTTTATCTTGCTAAAGACAAAAAGTTTGCCACGAAAAAGCTGGCGGTCAAGACGGTCCGCCAGGACATCCTGAGCAGCGAAGACCTGCAAGAGGGCGAGGCCATCGCGCGTTTTGAACGCGAGGCGCAGGCCGCAGCTTCCATTCAGCATCCAAACACGGTGAGCGTTTCGGATTTTGGCGAGACGCCCGACGGCATTTTTTATCTCGTGATGGAATATGTCGAGGGCGAGACTCTCCATAAATTGCTCCGACGCGAAGGCACCTTGCCCGTCAAACGCGCCGTCCGGCTTCTCAGGCAGATCGCGGACGGAGTTGATGCCGCCCACGAACTCGGAATTCTTCACCGCGACCTCAAACCCGCAAACATCTTCATAATGCAAAAGGGCAAGGGCGACGGATTTATCAAGGTCGGCGATTTCGGCCTTGCAAAGATCGTCAGCCAGACCGTCACCGACGCAACTTCGAATGCCACGCCGTCGTCTCGCGGCATTATCGGCACGCCCGAATTCATGTCGCCCGAACAGATGCAGCCCGAATTGGGCGTTGACGCCCGCTCCGACCTCTATGCCCTCGGCACGATCGCGTATTTGATGCTCGGCGGCAAAACCCCTTTCACCGGCGACATGATGCAGCTCATCATGCAAAAGATAATGCACGCGGCCCCGCCGCTTGCGACGATCCGCTCGGACATTCCGGCAGACGTTGACCGCGTGATAATGAGCGCTCTCGAGATCGACCCGGCAAAGCGTCCTAGGTCCGTCTCGGATTGGATCGGCCAACTCGAAGAGGCCGCAGAAGACGTCGAGGAAAAGAAACGCTCCGGCATGTCGCGGCTTGTCGTGCTTGCCCCTGCGAACGCCGAGGTCTATGTCAACGACGAGCGAAAGGCGAGCGTCGGCAGTTCGGGCCGCGTCGTTCTCAGCGACATTCCGCCGGGCGAACATATCCTGCGCGTGTCGAAGTCCGGCGAACGCGATGACGAACGCGTCATCGAGATCCGCGCGGGCGGAGTCGAGCAAGTCATACAGGCACAGCTTCGTTCCGTGCGCGAACAGGGCAGCCAACCTTCCTCGCAGGGAAGCAGCGCGGGCGGCTCGCCGATCTCCAGCCTGATGCCGGGCATCGTCGCCTGCGCAAATTGCAACTCCCGCTTTGCCGAGGGCGTCAAATTCTGCGGACGCTGCGGCAGCGGTTCGTTTGCGATGATAAGCCCCGGCGAAACGTCCTCTACATATCCATGCCCGCGATGCGCGGCGCCTTTGCCAAACAATTCGCGTTTCTGCGGCCGCTGCGGCCTCACTCTGCAGTCGGCAGTCGGCAATTCGCCGTCGGCAGCCGGCGATCAGCATTTAAGCTCACCACCTTCTTTTACTCCGCAATCCGCAGAGCGCGTCTGCCAACGCTGCCGCACCGCCTACCCGCCGCATATAAAATTCTGCGGCAAATGCGGGCTGACGCTGCAGTAACACTCGCGTTTCTGCCCGTCGGCTGTCCTGAGTCTCCAAAAAATCCACTTGACATTTTAGTCCATGTTGCAATACAATGTATTATGTATAATACATTGACGATGGCAAAAACTTTTTTCAAAATTCGTGGGACAAGGCTAAAATATCGCGGCAACTATAATGCTGACAACATTTACACTGTCCCACACCGGTTTGGGACAAAGTGGGACAGGTTGGGACAAATCGAGCAGAAGGAAAGGACTGTGCCAGTCGGTGTGTCCCT
>JAYVFJ010000448.1:0-2320 GCA_043773225.1 Chloracidobacterium sp. | reverse complement strand
TGTAACCGCCGGGCTGGCGGCGGCCGGTTTTGATGTCTCGCATTTTCTAATCAAGGACGGCGAACGGCATAAAAACCTGCGAACGGCCGAATCCGCCTTAAAATCGTTTGCCGAATCGGGTCTGACGCGAACCGACGCCGTGGTCGCTCTCGGCGGCGGCGTGGTTGGCGATCTGGCCGGGTTTGCGGCCGCAATATATCTGCGCGGGATCGCGTTTTTGCAGATACCGACAACACTTCTCGCGATGATTGACTCGTCGGTCGGCGGCAAAACCGGCGTAAATTCAGCATTTGGAAAGAATCTTATTGGTGCATTTCACCAGCCGTCCGGTGTCTTGATCGACCCCGATGTGCTGAAAACTTTGCCCGTCCGCGAGTTGACCGCCGGGCTTTGCGAGATGGTTAAACACGGCGCAATTGGCGGAAAAGCGCTATTGAGCCAGACGGATGAGATGTTGCGTGCATTTCCCGTGGCGGATTTGGGGAAACATCTGAACATAACAAATTTCAAATCTGAAATTTCAAATTTGATAGCGGCAAATGTCGCCTTCAAAGCAAAGATTGTCGCCGGTGACGAACGCGAATCGTCGAAACGTCTCGACGCCAAATCACGAAAAATTCTAAATTTTGGCCACACGCTCGCCCACGCCCTTGAAAAAGTGACGGACTATAAATATTTCAAACACGGCGAGGCCGTCGGCTATGGTATTTTATTTGCCGCCGAGCTCTCAAAAACTCTTGCACTCTGCGATGAAAAAGATGTAAAATTGTTGAACGATGTTTTGCATCGCGTCGGGACATTGCCGCCGCTTGCAAACATCGACGGGCAGGAGGTTTTTGAGGCCTTCAAATTCGACAAGAAACATCTCGCCGGGTCGCTGCAAATGATTCTGCTAAAAGGGGTTGGCAAACCGGTGATAGTGACGGAAAATAAGATCCCTCGCGCGACTGCGCAAAAAGTCCTCAAAAAACTTCTGCAAAAATGGGCGTAACGCCCCTGCCCGTTTGCCTTTCAGGAGTAACGAAAATGAACAAAGCAGTAAAAAATCGCGAATCCGAACGCGGCAGTGCGGGCGTAAAATTCGCCATCACGATGGCCATCATCGTCCTCGTGGGAAACGCCGGCTACAACTATGTGCCGGTCGCGTATGAGGCTGAGAGCGTAAAATCCGAGATGGGAACAGCCGTTTTGCAAGGGCTGGCGTTGCCGGGAAAACTAAACCCGGTTGACAATGTAAAGGCCCGCCTGCAGAAAGTTTTCGTCGAAAACAATGTGCCGCCGGACGTCTTTATGGACGTAAAAGCCGCCGGTAACGCTCTCACGGCCCGGGTCATCTATACAAAACAGGTCAATATTTTGCCCTTCGGCATATACAAATACGCCTACCATTTTGACCATACGGCGACGCCGAGCGGATTTTTGCTGAAACAGTAGCGTCCAATAAACTTCAGTTTGTTGGTAGAGAGGTCGGAAACGAGGATGTCTGAAAAGGCTGTTTCTCGGTTCTTGTTCCGTGTTATTCCGTGCGTTCTGTGGTTAATTCCGAAGAGATCGACCACGGATCGCACGGAAAGACACGGAATAAGAACAGGAAAAAGCCTAACGAAAAGCACTTTTTAGAAAGCCTCACTTTAAATGCGTGAGGTTTTAGCCAGCTAAAGCTGGAACTCCTAGTGCAAGAATTTCTCGAATCTTGAGCGGTTGGATCTGGATAAGACTTTCAGGTGCATCGGCGAGCCACGTGCTTGGGCAGACGCCGCAGGTTGTGCATTTTTCGACGGCCGGGCAGGGAAGGCTCGAAAGCGATTCGAGAGCCTTGTCATGCTCGGTTTTTAAGAATTCAAACGACAAACCGGAATCTACTATCGACCACGGGAGATATTCGTCATAGCCGCGATCACGGGATGTGTGGAATGCGGCATTCGTATCGGTTTCGCGCAAAGCACGGTTCAGATCGCCGCCCATTCGAGCGGCCGCGTCGATGACCTTTGCAATATTACGGTCGCCCGACGAATAAAGGGCCTGCTCGTGCGCGATGCGGGCCGACATGAAGCGGACCTCGACATTCGGTATCTTGCTCAAACCTTTGCAGACATATTTGATACGTCGCTTTAGCTCTTTTTCCTCGCAGATCGCATCCCATTGGAGCGGCGTGTTTGGTTTTGGAACAAAGCCGTTGAGCGACGGAATTATCTTGCCCGCACGCCCAAATTTCTTGCCAGCCTCGAGCATTCGGTCCTTAATTCTCTCAACCAGCACAAACATTTCGTCGAGGTCTTCGTCCGTCTCGGTTGGCAGTCCGACCATCATATAGAGTTTG
>JAYVFJ010000447.1:0-13713 GCA_043773225.1 Chloracidobacterium sp. | reverse complement strand
CCAAACGCAACAACATCATGCGAGCGATAAATAAAGTTTCCAATCGAAACCCATTCCGGGTATTCAAAAGTTCGCGGATCGGGAAACACAGTCATAGGTCATTTTTACCACAAAGACACAAAGAACACAGAGAATAAACCAAATCAAATCTTTGTGTCCTTCGTGCCTTTGTGGTGAGTCATTCTTAAACCATCTTCAGCTTCCACTTCCCGCGTCTGAAAAGCAGCCCGCTTGCGACCGCCAGCAGCGAAAAGGCGAGCGTTATTGCCCAAAAAACGCCGTCCGGCCCCATTCCATACCAATACGCGAGCGCGTAAGCGAGCGGTATTTCAAACAACCAAAATACAAACAGATTTAGATACGTCGGCGTCCATGTGTCGCCCGCGCCGTTGAATGCGGTTTCGAGCACCATCCCGAGGCCGTAAAACGCAAAGCCGTAAGCGATGATGTGCAGGGCCGACGTGCCGTAACGCAAAACCTCGGCTTCCTGCGTAAAAATCCCTATGATCTGATTTGAAAAAAACAAAAAGATCAAACCGATGACGAAATAGAACGCGGCATTAAACCACGCGGCTTTCCAAACGGCGGCCTCGGAGCGTTCCGGCTTTCCCGCACCCAGATTTTGGCCGACCATCGTCGCCGCCGCGTTGCTGAGTCCAAGAGCAGGCAGCAAAGCGAACATCACCACACGCAACGCAATAACGTAACCCGCAATCGCCACCTCGCCAAATCCGGCCATGATCGGCATCAACGCTGTCCAGCTTGCTGTCGCAATCAAAAGTTGAAAAACTCCGGTTGACGAAAGTTTTGCGAGTTTCCAAAGCAGCTTTGGATCAAACCGCCAGCTTTCCCGATCAAGATGTATCCGTCCGCCCGGACGAAACAAATTCCATGCGGCATAGGCGACACCAATTCCTCGACCGATCGTTGTGCCGACGGCCGCACCGGTTACTCCAAGCTCAGGAAAGAAAGAAACGCCAAAAATAAAGCAGGGCGAAAGTATCATATTCAGCCCGTTTGCCAGGATCAGAACACGCATCGCAATTGCCGCGTCACCCGCTCCGCGAAAAATCGCGTTTAGCAAAAAGATAAACACAACGACCGCATTTCCGCCGAGCATGATCCGCATAAACGCCGAGCCTTCGGCGATAATATGCGGCTTTGCGCCGAGTATTGTTAAAATGCTCGGCGCAAAAATAATACCGATCGCGCTGATGACCGCCGATGTGATAACGCCTAGATAAATTACATGAGCCGCCGATTTTGCAGCACCGGCCTCATCCTTTTCACCGGTTCGCCGCGCCACGGTTGCCGTCGCGCCGATCGCCAGCCCGAAAGCCACCGCATAGATCAAAGCCATCACGGATTCCGTCAGGCCGACAATCGCAACCGCATCCGAGCCCAGCTTTGCGACAAAGAAAATATCGACGACCGCGAAGAGGCTCTCCATCGACATCTCAAGTATCATCGGCACCGCCAGCAAAAAGATCGCCATCCCGATCGGCCCCGTCGTAAAATCCCGCTGCGTCCCGCGAAACGCCTCGCGCACCACCGCCCAAAAAGAATTATCTACCGTCTCCACTGACGGAGTTTTAGCATCAAACGACATTACTGTTTATCCTATTTAGTGAAAAGAAACGAAAAGATTCGAGCCCGAATTCTAACTTGCGAATTCTGAGTCCTGGATTTCGACGTCGAGGATAATTCTAGCGGATGACCGGTTTCATAATTTTTTGAGTATAGCACAAGAACAGCGCGGGCTTGCGCATTGTAGATTAACGCAGTTCTACCCGCCCATCCACGGTCACCACACTCGGCTCGCCCTCATTGAACATTATCCGCTCCCACACAAGCGGCGAAACCGAATTGGCATTTCCGATTGCCGTGAATCTCAAGTTCAGCAATACGCCCTCGCCGTCTATCGGATACGCCCCGTAAAGCACAACTCTCAACAAGCCGGGTTTTGTCGCATTGGTCACAACCGAAAGCCCGCGACTCGCCGTTCCCGCTACACCAACAACATCACCAAGCGGCTTTAAGACCACAGGGTCATACCGCAAGTCGAATTCGTAAGAGATAATGTCATTTTTTGCCGCGCCCTGAACGCTGACCGGAACAACAATTTCTTTGTCAGACGCCGTCCTAACATCCCCCGCCGTCACCAAGATTGGTTTCCCAGTCACACCACTGTCTTCACTGACCACTGTTCCCGCCGGCCGCGCGCCTGTGTTATTCCAGTTGCCGCTAACATCACCTATCAGCAGCCCAATGAAGTCGTCACAAGTCAGATTGCCTTGGACGAAAGCATACGTCCTGCTCGTCTGCGACGATCCGACCGGGAACGTCGGTCCCGGAGAAATAAAGAACCGCCAGTTGCCCGTGATCCCGATCGGCGAACCGGATCCAGCCGCATAACGCGCGATCAAGGCTGCGTCGTTTGACGAGATAGCGCCGTTGTCGCTGACGTCGGCTGAAACCTTCTCGTTATTTGTCGTCAAAGGCAGCGTCCCGGCGACATGTTGTGCGATCCGCGCCGCATCGTTCGACGAGATGCCGTTCTGACCCGTCGTCTTTGCCACAGAGACGGTATAAACACCTGATCCAAAACCAGTCAGCGTATATTGTCCGGCGGTCGGTCCAGGAGGATCGGTCATCCAGGAAACAGACGGCGAACCAACACCTGTTACCGTTGCGTTAGAAATATACTTTGTCGGTCCGGCTGCATTGCCATAAGTTACCTTTCCGCTGATTGATGGCGTTGACGCCGGCGTCTGCGTTGCGGTCGGCATCGCGCTGCAAGTATTGGCCGTGTCCGAAGTCGGTATAAACGAGGCGGCATAGGCAATTGTATTTCGAGTCCCGCCCGATCCATTCGGACAACGCTGCATCGAAACACCTTCGCGGTTCGAATTAGCATTCTCATTTACCTGCGGCTGGCCCGCATTTAACAATCCTAACAATCCCGAATCGTCCGGCTGGCCCGAGTCATAGACCAAAGCGTCCACGAGATTAGTAGTCGTCACCGGCGTTCCATCTGGAAAACTTGAGGCATTTGAATCATAAATTGCTACGCCATCTGCTCCGTTCTGAAGAAGGCCGTTTGCAAAGAAAAGATCAACCCCGCTTACCGCGGCGTTACCAAGCGTAAAGTAACCCATCGCATTTGTCTGGTAGCCGTCGAGATCGAATGCCGCGTATGATGTGTCGCTCGCTCCGTCGTAAAACACAACAACGAGGCCGTCCAACTGTGTAAACCCAACACCGCCATCATAAAGCTCAACAAACTCGGCATCCTCACAAAGCGTATCAGAATCCACCTCGTTAATAATCACAACCGGTGTCGCTGCGGGTGTGCTTGTCGGTGTAATTGTCGCGGTATTCGTCGGTGTAAAAGTGCTCGTCGGAGTCGCCGTTCTGGTCGCAGTTGCCGTAATTGTCGAGGTTGCTGTCGGAGTCGTGGTGGTTGTCGGCGTCGGTGTGTTTGTCGGGGTCAACGTTGCTGGCAGGCCTTCGCGAAATTGAGAAACGGTCAGTGCAGTGTTATTAAGCGTGCGGTGGTTGTCGCGTAGATCCGTGATCCCGGTTGGCGAACCGTTGAACGAGATCGCCGGATTAGAAAAATATGGAACGCGTGAACAGCCGTTTGGACACTGGTTCGCATACGACATGACGGTGCGAAAACTCGCGTTGACATAGTGGCCGTACGCGTAAGGATACGCAGCGGTTCCTCCATTTTCGGGGTTGTGATGAGCCGCCTGATTGTGTCCCAATTCGTGGGCAAAGCTCAGGTTGCCAACAGCGCAGCTTCTCGAAACCGCCGAGAAAGCGCTGGTTGCAAACGACGGGCCGACATTGGTCATCAGATAACCCAATCCACAGGCGTCGCTGGCATTTTGGATGATTATCGAAACCATGTCCGCCCGGACAATGTTGCGTGTGGCAGCTACCGTCGGGTCGCTGCGCACCCACGGCAATGCCGCCGAAAGTGTCCCGGCCGCTTCGTCATAGCTGACCTCAAGCGTTCCGACCAATCGCAAACGCATCGTGATTTCGCTGTTCTGATAAGCAGTGTTCGTCGAAGCAATCGCCTGCTGAGCAAAAGCCTGTGCCTGAGTCGTCCCGCCAAGCGCTTGCCGGACAAGCGATGTATATGTCACCAGAACATCAATCGTGCTGCCGTCGTCCACAAACAATGAACTATCGCCCGCAAACAGCGAAATGTTTTCATCTATGGGCGGCGCTTCAACACTGATCGCACCGCCGCATGACGGAAACCGGTTCTGATCCAATTCGACCAACAGATGTTTAAAATCTGCCTGAGGAATGATCTCGTAAACCGCCGTCGGTGAGTAGATCAAACCCGAAAGCGCCTTGCCCTTAACCGAAAAAACAACATCGTCGCTAAAATCATTCCCCGCAAATATCTTTCCGCGCCAAGTGAATTCATCAGCGGCAATCCGCTCAAAACCTTCCCTATCATTTCGAACGGCCTCGTAAAGTTTTCCATCCAGTAATGGAAAACTCAATTTTGTTGCCGCTTCGAAATCAATATCGTCAAATCTGATATTTATTTCTTGCTCACGCACAGCCGCGCTCGAGACAGACGACTGCGTTCGTGAAACCCCCACGAGTTCAAATAACTCTGATCCTTCTCCCATGCCCGCCGACATTCCAGCAGCAACGAAAAACGTCAGCCCGGTCAAAACCGCTGCACTAAAGACGGACAAACGCGACGAAAGACGTGGTTTATACATAAGGGAATACCTGCAGACGCGATCAGCTTACCGCTTGGCCGAATTATATGCCTTTGGGCGTATTTGTTCAATGAAAAAACCGAGCGGAGTGGAAGACGGTGGTAGCGCGTGGCTCGCCCTCATTGAACATTATCCGGTCAACGTCAGCGCAAAAGTTAACTCAGTTCGAGGGTTTCTAGATAATCCCGGAATTCGCGGCCAAGGTCGTCGCGTTTCAGTGCAAGCTCGACGGTGGCGATGAGGAAACCTAGTTTATCGCCGGCGTCGTGGCGCTTGCCTTCGAGTTTGACGGCGTAGAATGGGCGCGTCTTTAGGAGTATTCGCATGGCGTCGGTGATCTGTATCTCGCCGCCGGCACCGGGCTTTGTCTGCTCGATCGCGGCGAAAATGTCGGGCGTGAAGATATACCGGCCGATAATAGCGAGGTCGGACGGCGCCTCGATAAACGGGGGTTTTTCGACCATGTCCTTTATCTTATAGACATTTGGCTCGACCTCGTCGGCGTCGATCACGCCAAAGCGTGAGATGTTCTCGCCCTCGACCTGCATTGTGGCGATCACCGGCGCGTTGTATTTTTCGAAAACCTCGACCATTTGCTGCAACGCGGGCTTTTCGCTGTCAACGATGTCGTCCGCAAGCAGAGCGGCAAACGGTTCGTTGCCGACGAAATCCTTTGCCTGGTAGATCGCATGGCCGAGGCCGAGGGCCTGTTTTTGCCGCGTGTAGCTGATGTGGGCTATGTCCGAGATGGAGCGCACCTGTTCGAAAAGATCGTGTTTGCCGCGTTCCTTGAGCAGCTGTTCGAGCTCGAACGAGATGTCGAAATGATTTTCGATCGTGCCTTTGTCGCGGCCCGTGATAATCAGGATCGACTCGATGCCGCTTGCGACGGATTCCTCGACCACGTACTGGATCAGAGGTTTATCAACCAGCGGCAGCATTTCCTTTGGCGAGGATTTTGTCGCCGGTAGAAACCTTGTCCCAAGCCCCGCAGCGGGGAAAACAGCCTTGCGAATTTTGTTTGTCATACCAATTTTGTTAGATTCAATTGTAGGATTTTTAACGCAAAGTCGCAAAGACAGGCAAAGAAAAGCCGGAAAATGATGCTGAGGCGACTGGGTGAGTGATAACATTGTAATCACATAACGATGCTTGACCTTAATTCTGTAAGAAATAATCTGGACGCGGTTCGCGAGGCATTAGCGAATCGTAATTTTCCAGGCGATTCGCTCGATACTTTCGTCGAACTGGACGCCGAGCGCCGCCGTGTTATCGGAGAAGCGGACAAGATCAATCAGTTGAGAAACGCCGCCAGCAAAGAGATCGGTGCATTGATGCAGGCCGGCAATGCGGACGAGGCCGCAACAAAAAAGGCCGAGGTCGCAGGGTTGAAAGATAGGCAGTCCGAGTTTGAACGGCTTCGTGACGAGGCTGAAGCGGCAATGCACGAGCTGCTTGCGGGACTGCCGAATATCCCTGCGGACGGCGTTCCGGTCGGTGCGGATGAATCTGCGAACAAGGAGATAAGACGTTGGGGCGAGCCGCGAGAATTTGATTTCGAGCCAAAGGACCACGTCGCTCTGGGTGAATCGCTGGGAATACTCGATTTTGAACGGGCGACAAAGATCGCCGGTTCGCGTTTTGCGATCCTTAACGGAGCGGGTGCCAGATTGAGTCGCGCGCTGATCAATTTCATGCTTGAGGTCCACACGACCGAGCACGGATATACCGAGACGCTGCCGCCCTTTCTGGTCAACCGGACCGCACTTTTCGGGACAAACCAACTGCCCAAATTCGAGGACGACCTGTTTCATATCAAGGACGATCGCGGATTTGCGTTGATACCGACGGCCGAGGTGCCCGTTACGAATTATCACTCCGAGGAGATTCTTGAAGCCAAAGACCTGCCGCTAAGATACACCGCTTACACGCCGTGTTTTCGCAGCGAGGCAGGCAGTTACGGCCGCGACACGCGCGGGTTGATACGTCAGCATCAGTTCGAAAAGGTGGAGTTGGTGAAGCTCTGCCTGCCGGAAAACTCTGAAGAAGAACACGAAAAACTGACAGCAAACGCCGAGCGAATCTTGCAGCTTCTTGGTTTGCCGTATCGAACTGTTGTCCTTTCGACCGGCGATATGGGCTTTGGTGCTCGAAAAACATACGACATTGAGGTTTGGCTGCCGAGCCAGAAAACGTATCGCGAGATATCAAGCTGTTCAAATTGCGGCGACTTTCAGGCTCGGCGGATGAATACACGTTTTCGCCGTGCGGGCGGTGCTAAACCAGAGTTTTTGCACACATTGAATGGCAGCGGCCTTGCCGTTGGCCGAACTTGGATCGCTATTCTTGAAAATTATCAGCAGGCAGACGGTTCCATTCAGATTCCTGAAATACTTCATCCGTATATGAACGGAATGAACAAGATCGGTTGACGAGATCTTGTGACGTAATTACTATGTAATTATGAAAGCCCAAATAATCCAGATCGGTAATTCCCAGGGGATTCGCATACCAAAGGTGCTGCTCGAAGACAGCCGCATTACGGGCGACGTCGATCTCGAACTCCACCCGGACGGCATTCTTATCCGCAACGCACAGAGGGCGCGTGCCGGTTGGGACGAGGCATTTAAAGCGATGGCCGAGAATGAGGATGACGAATTAGCCGACGGAAATACTTCAACCGATTTTGAAAAGAAGGAGTGGCAATGGTAAATCGATTTGACGTTTATCTTGTCAATCTCGACACCGAACCGACGAAGGACGCTAAGAATACACGTCCTTGCGTCGTAATTTCGCCCGACGAAATGAACCGCAACATCTCGAACGTAATAATCGCACCGCTCTCGGCCGCTACATCAAAATATCCGACGCGTATTTCCGTCAATTTTCTAAATGCAGAACGTGTGATCGTCCTGGATCAACTCCGGACGGTCGATAAGTTCAGGCTGGTGAAAAAGATCGGTGAGATCGAAAAGAGTGTTCAAAAAGAAACGCTCGAACGCCTGCAGGAGCTATTTGTCGAATAACTTCGCGTTATCTAAATTCCTCACGAATTAACCGCCAGTGCCAGATGTCGCCGTCCTCGGGATCGTGCTTTTCAGAGATCTTTGTAAGCCCGCATTTTTGCAAGATCTTTGTCGAAGCGTTCCATTCTGCCAATGTATGAGCGTCAACCATCTGAACATGAGGGTCGGCGAAAGCCTTGTTGATCAATCCTCTCGCGGCCTCGGTCGCGAATCCCTGATTTTCGTAATTTGGAGCGACGCTGTAACCGAATTCGACCATGCCGGCCACGTCCGGAGCTCCTTTGTAACCGCCGCAGCCGATCAATTTGTTCTCCGCATTGTGAACGACCAGGTGCATTCCCCAAACCAATGCCCGCGGGTCGTCGTCTATCATCTTGATCGAGTAGGCAATTGATTCAGGAAACAGGAGCCAGTTGTCCGCGAGGCTGACGCCCAGATGTTCGGCAAGCTCTGCCTCGCTCGATAAGAGCATTTCCAAATGCTCACGCGAACTGGGAATAAGTTTGAGCCTGGCGGTTTCGATCATGCCTTTTGAGATTTGGCCTTGTTCCAGAGGTCGTCCATTTCCTTTAAGCTCGCGTCTGCGAGATTTTTGCCGTCGAGCTTTAACTTATCTTCAATAAACTTGAACCGCTGGCGGAATTTGCGGTTGGTCTTCTTTAACGCGGTTTCCGGTTCGACATCCAGATGCCTGGCGAGATTCATGACGACAAAAAGCAGGTCGCCGATCTCTTCGGCGGCGTTTCCGGTGTCACCTTTGGTTATAGCCTCCTTCAATTCCCCAACTTCCTCATACAGCTTTTCAAAGATCTGATCTGCGTTCTCCCAGTCAAAACCGACTTTTGCGGCTTTTTTTGTCAACTTCAAGCCTTCGAGCAAGGCGGGGAAATGGATCGGAACTTCATCCAGAATTGACTCGTGAACTTTTTCGACTTTTCCCGATGCCTTTCTTTCGTCTGCCTTGAGCTGATCCCAATTGTCGAGAACATCCTGAGCGCGGGCGAGTTTCGTATCGCCAAAGACGTGCGGATGACGCAGGATCAATTTTTGAGTTACGCCTGCGGCTACTTCATCTATCGTAAAATCTCCGCGTTCGGCACCGATCGTCGAGTGAAACACGACTTGCAGCAACAGATCGCCTAGTTCCTCGCGTAAATTGGCAGTATCACCGGTCTGGTCTGCTTCCTGTATTGCGTCAAAGGTCTCATACGATTCCTCAAGCAGATATTGAGCAAGCGAAGCATACGTCTGTTCATGATCCCAAGGGCAGCCGCCGGGCGCACGCAGACGCGACATAACTACAACTAAATCGTCAAAGGCTTTGGACATTGGCTAGATTTTGAAGTTTTTTTTGTCAAAATGCTACTATCGAGACAGGATTTCAAAAATATGATCGGAAATGACGAAAATCAGGAAGAAGTAAGCTTTAAGGTCGCGGACAGGCGAAAGTTTAACGCTGACGGGTCGGTAAAAGATGGCGTCGTGCTTGAAGCAGCAAAGGTAGAAGAAAAACCGACGGAGCAAATGAAAGTCGAGTCTGAGACTAAAGCTAAGGCACAAAATCTCACGGAAAGCGTAGAACCGGACGCAACTTTCGAGGGCGAGTCGGACGAAAACGAGATTCCCGGAGCGGAAGATCCCGCGAGCTTTGTAAATTTTCTCTCGACACTCGCGACAAATGCAGCCGCAGCCCTTGGTGCGATACCGCATCCGGCCACGGGCCAGCGGTCACTTGATCTCGAAACGGGTAAGTATTGGCTCGATGTCCTCGGGATGATCCAGGAAAAAACAAAAGGCAATCTTCACCCGCAAGAGAGCCGTCTGTTTGAAGGACTGCTCGGCGACCTGAGAATGCAATACGTTCAACTCGTCAAAGCAACCGAGGAAAAGCTAAAAGCCCAGGCCGCTCAGCAATTCTCGGGTGCCGATATCTTGGGTAAAAAGTGATTCACCACAAAGGCACAAAGGTCACAAAGTTTTTTCTTCGTGTTCTTTGTGTCTTTGTGGTGAAAAATTAGGATGAAACTTACTTTCCTCGGCACAGGCACTTCGACAGGCGTTCCGTCCATCGGTTGCGACTGCGAGACTTGCCTGTCCGACGATCCGCGAGACAAACGCCTGCGAGTTTCGATTCTGATCGAGCATCGCGACAAGAAGATACTCGTTGATACATCAATAGATTTTCGCCAGCAAGCGTTGAGAGCAAAGATCAGTCATCTCGACGCCGTTCTCATAACACACTGCCATGTCGATCACGTTTTTGGGCTTGATGACATAAGGCCGCTCAATTTTCGACACGGGGCTATGGGTGTTTATGCGAACGAGATAGCGTGGACCGACCTTCGGCGTATTTTCAAATATATTTTTGAGCCTACACATTTTGGGGGCGGCCTGCCGCAGTTGATACCACATACGGTTCAACCTAATTCGCCGTTTTGTATCGGCGAGGATATTGAGGTCACGCCGCTCGAGGTTATCCACGGCAAATTACCGGTCGTCGCATATAGATTTAACGATTTTGCATACGCCACCGATCTCAAGATCATTCCGCCCGACTCAATGGACGGCCTTCGCGATCTGGAAGTTTTAGTTTTGGATTGCGTTCGTATTAAGCCTCACTCAACACATCTCTGTCTTGAAGAAGCGTTAGAAATAATCGCCGACCTGCGGCCCAAACGTGCTTTTCTTACTCATCTCAATCACGACATTTTGCATGAACGAGATTCCCGCCTTTTGCCCGACAATGTCTGGTTTGCCCACGATGAACTAGTTGTTGATCAAGATTAGGGCCTAACAATTTCTCTCAAAAATTGTGTTACGAAGTGTTTAATTCTTGATTAAATTAAACTTACAAAATTGGTGCGTGAAAACCACGAGGGGTTTAACGCATAACCTCACCCGACGCGCGTTAAATAGTGAAATAACAGGGTTTAGAAGAAAGTTTTAAAACCACTATATATTGGGTTGACAAAGCGTTTTGACTACAATATAGTCTATAACACTGCAGGACTCAGCCTTTGATTTTTTATCCAAAGACCCGCCTGCAAATACCAAATATTACTAGTGTGAACAACGGCCACGCTTGAAAAACACCAGGCGTGGGAGTGGGACTTTCTCTCTCTTTTTCACACAAACGAGCTACTCAAAATGGACACGTTCTTAGCACAAACCGGCACGGCGGCGACCCGACAAACAGACAATTCGGCACAGACCTCGATGCAGGTCCGCAAGCGTAACGGAGCTCTTGAACCCGTCGATATTAATAAGATCGTCCGCGCGATCACGCGATGCTGTGTCAATCTGCCATCGGTTGACAGCCTGCGGATCGCGACCAAGACGATCAGCGGTTTGTATGACGGAGCGACGACAAAGGAACTCGATAAGCTTTCGATCCAAACCGCATCCAGCCTTATATTTGAGGAACCGGAATATTCGCTGCTCGCAGCGCGTTTGCTCAATCAGTACATTGAAAAAGAAGTTCGCAATCAGGAGATACATTCGTTCTCGCAATCGATCGCCTTTGGCGTAAAGGAAGGTTTGATCGGTGAGCGTGTTGCAAATTTCGTCATCGAAAACAGCCGCAAGCTCAACGACGCAATTGATCAGACGCGGAACGACCTGTTTGAGTTTTTTGGCCTGCGCACATTGTATGACCGCTATCTTTTGAAAAATCCGGAAACGCGTGACGTTATCGAATCTCCGCAATTTTTCTGGATGCGCGTCGCCTGTGGGCTTGCCGAAAACCCGTACGAAGCGATTGATCTTTATCGTCTTTTCTCGTCGCTGGAATACGTTCCTTCGACGCCAACGCTCTTCAACTCGGGTACGCAGCACGAGCAACTGTCTTCGTGCTTCCTACTCGACAGCCCGCAGGACAGCCTCGATAGTATCTACCGCAAGTATTCCGATGTCGCCATGCTCTCTAAGTTTTCTGGCGGCATCGGGATTGCCTATCATCGGGTTCGTTCACGAGGGTCACTAATTCGCGGCACCAACGGCCATTCGAATGGCATCGTGCCGTGGCTGAAAACGCTCGATTCCAGTGTCGCGGCTGTAAATCAGGGCGGCAAACGCAAAGGCGCGTGCTGCGTGTATTTGGAAACATGGCACGCAGATATAGACGATTTTCTCGAACTCCGCGACAACACGGGCGACGACGCCAGCCGCACGCACAACCTGAATCTCGCAAACTGGATACCCGACTTGTTTATGAAACGCGTTCAGGCAGACGGCGTTTGGTCCCTGTTTGACCCGAAGGTCGTGCCGCATTTTCCCGACCTGTACGGCGAGGAATTTGAAGCTGCATTTCTAAAAGCGGAGCAAGAAGGTTTGTTTATGCGTCAGGTCAACGCCCGTGATCTGTATGCAAAAATGATGCGGACGATGGCTCAGACCGGCAACGGCTGGATGACTTTCAAGGACGCCGCCAACCGCAAATCAAACCAGACCGCACGGCCCGAAAACGTCGTTCATCTCTCAAATCTATGCACCGAGATCATCGAGGTCACGTCAGAGAATGAAACGGCGGTCTGCAATCTCGGCTCGATAAATGCGGCACGTTATGTAAAGGACGGCCAGTTTGATTACGAAAAGCTGCACCGAAATGTGCGGCTCGCCGTCCGTCAACTGGATAAGGTAATTGACCTCAACTATTACGCGATACCGAGCACTGCGAGTTCGAACAACCGCTGGCGGAACATTGGCCTTGGGCTGATGGGTTTGCAGGACGTTTTCTTTCAGATGCGTCTGCCGTTCGATTCCAACGAAGCACGAAATATCTCGGCCCGCATACAAGAAGAGATCTATTTCGCCGCATTGAACGCATCGTCTGATCTTGCGATCGAACGCGGCGTTCATCCAGCTTTTCTCGAAACACGTGCCGCACATGGTGATCTGCAGTTCGATTTCTGGGGCCACACGCCCGACGATATGGGCCGTTGGGATGCGCTGCGTGAAAAGATCAGGGCTACCGGGTTGCGAAATTCTCTAATGATCGCCATTGCGCCGACCGCGACGATCGCTTCGATCGCCGGCTGTTATGAGTGCATCGAGCCGCAGGTTTCGAACCTGTTCAAACGCGAAACGCTGTCGGGCGATTTTGTTCAGGTAAACAAATACCTTGTTCAAGAACTAAAGGGTATAGGCTTGTGGAACGATGAGATTCGCAACAAGATCAAGCTCGCCGAAGGCTCCGTTCAGGACATCGACGAATTTAGCCCCGAGCTGAAAGCTACCTACCGCACCGCATGGGAGATACCGATGCGTTCGCTCATAGACATGGCCGCCGACCGCGGAGCTTTTATAGACCAAAGCCAATCGCTAAACCTATTTATGGAAAGCCCCAACATCGGCAAGCTTTCGTCAATGTATATGTATGCGTGGCAAAAGGGTTTGAAGACGACGTATTACTTGCGTTCGCGGCCGGCGACTCGTATCGCACAGGTTTCAGCGGAAAACATACAGATACCGGCTGAAGTAAAAAAGACTTATACCGATGAGGAAGCTCTTGTCTGTTCGCTTGAAAATCCGGAAGCTTGTGAAGCTTGCCAATAGTTAACTAGTAAAAAAATATGTTGCTCGATCAGGGATTCAACTTAACGCTTCGGCCGATGAAGTATCCGCAGTTTTATGAGATGTATAAAAATGCGATCAAGAATACGTGGACGGTTGAGGAAGTCGATTTTTCTACTGACGTGAACGATCTGCGGAGCAAGATGACGCCGAGCGAGCGGCATATGATCAACCGTTTGGTGGCGTTTTTTGCTACCGGCGATTGTATAGTTTCAAACAACCTCGTCCTTAATCTCTACAAGCACATCAATTCGCCCGAGGCGCGGATGTATCTCTCGCGGCAGCTTTACGAAGAGGCTGTCCACGTCCAGTTTTACCTAACGCTGCTCGACACTTACATCCCCGATCACCACGAACGCGAA
>JAYVFJ010000446.1:0-7034 GCA_043773225.1 Chloracidobacterium sp. | reverse complement strand
CGTGCTTGTAGGCGTCGGAGCTAACGCTGTCGATCCGGTGATTGCAAGATCATTTCCCGCAAGCCGCCCAACCGCGAAGAGGCCGTCCGTCTGCGAGGCATTATAGGCGTATAAACGAAATGTTACCGTCGTCGTCACATTCTGCAATGCAGTTATTCCGGTCAGACTGATCTGCGTTTGATTAGCTCCGTTTGTCCCGGTGCCTGTCTCGTTTACCGCACTGCCTATATTCACACCGGCGGTTGCAAATCCATCCAAACTATACTGCCACTGGTATGTGTCGGGGCCTTTGGACGTTCGCCTGACATTTAAGTCAAGGGCGCTCAGAGAAACCATGTTGCCGCTTGAGGGACTCACGGCAAATTGCAGATATTTATTGCCCGTCACCGCACTCGCCAATGTGGTTCCCGAAAAATTTGTCGAATTGAAAGCATCTGCAAGAGGCGTCGGACTAATTCCGGCTCCGCGAGAGAGCGTGCCGGTATTGAGGCGCGAGTCTGTCGTAGTCGAAGCGATCGTCGCCTCATTGCCCGCATTGCCTTGCGGATCCCAGGCAAGGATCACAGTGTCCACGAAAGGCGCTGCGGGCTCGACCATCGTTGCCGCATTCGATTTCAAGTTATTCGCCGACAAGGCATTATCCCGCGAGACGCTCGCAACGGTCGTCTCAAAACCGAAAAGCACTCTTACAGTGTCAATAAACCCATAGCCGGTGCTTGCTGATGCGCCGGCTGTAAATACGAGCGTCAGGCCGATTACAAAGCTAAACACCGTCGTGCGCGTAAACGTTGATTGCAACGGAATTAAACGTGTGAACATATACAATAAATTTTTGAGTCTAAACGCAGCCCTATCGCCTAAGGCGCGCTAATAACGCAAAGAAAATTGGCGGGCCTTGGGCGAGATTACCCAGGGGATTTGGAAATCAATCCATTATCGATGCTACTCGTTTTGGCAGTCGTATGTCAATAAAATTTTTCTTTAATTACGGCAGCTTTTCAGGCAGTTTTGGCATCGGCGATCAGGGTCGGATATTTTCCGGTCCAACACGCTGTGCAGGTGGAATTTGCGGCGAGGCCGATGGCTTCCAACATACCTTCAAGTGATAGATAGCCGAGCGAATCGGCACCGATATATTCGCAAACATCTTCAACCGGCATTTTAGCAGCGATCAGGTCGTCACGATCGGGCGTGTCAACGCCGTAATAGCACGAGTGGACAGTCGGCGGGCACGAGATGCGCATGTGAACCTCGGTTGCACCGGCTTCGCGGACCATTTGAACGATCTTTTTCGACGTCGTCCCGCGAACTATTGAATCGTCAACCAGCACAATGCGGCGGCCTTTGATGAGATCTTTTATCGGATTGAGCTTAAGCCGAACACCAAACGAGCGTATCGACGGCGAAGGCTCGATAAACGTGCGTCCGACATAATGATTGCGAATGATCGCCTGGCGAAAGCTGATGCCCGACTGTGTTGCATAACCGATCGAAGCAGCAACGCCGCTGTCAGGCACAGGCACGACCAGATCGGCGTCTGCCGGATGCTCGATGGCGAGGCGTTTGCCCATTTTGTGGCGAGATTCATTGACCGAACGGCCAAAGATTGTCGAATCAGGCCGCGAGAAATAAACGTGCTCAAAGGTGCAGACGGAAACCGGTTTTGCGTCAAAAGGCTTTGACGAATGAAGGCCATTTTCGTCAACGATAAGCATCTCACCCGGCTCGATCTCGCGGATGTATTCGGCGTCAATAAGGTCAAAGGCGCACGTTTCGGACGCGACGCAATAGGCTTCCTGAAACTTGCCCAAAACGAGCGGCCTAAACCCGCGCGGGTCGCGGACGGCGATCAGTGCCTGGGGGGTCAGAAACAAGAGTGAAAACGCGCCTTCAGTTTCTTTCAAGACTTTTCGGATAGCTTCGGCGGCATCTTTTGCCTTTGTTCGCGCAACGCCGTGCAGAATCGTCTCAGTGTCCGAAGTGGACGAAAAGATCGCACCGTTTTGTTCGAGTTCGTCACGTTTCTTCTGGGCAAACGGCAGATTGCCGTTATGGCAGACTGCAATTTTGCCATGTTGGCAAGTAACAGAAAAAGGCTGGACTTCCTCGATAGTGTTCTTGCCGGCGGTTGAGTATCGCGTGTGCCCGATGGCACTCGAACCAGGCAATTTTTTCAACGCTTCCTCATTCAAAATATCCGCAACAAGCCCAACATCACGGAATTGATGCAGATTGCAGCCATCCGCTGAAACGATCCCGCAAGCCTCCTGCCCGCGATGCTGCAACGCAAATAGCCCAAGCTGCGTCAGCGTCGAAGCCTCAGCGTGTCCAAAAATGCCAAAAATGCCGCATTCTTCGTGAAATTTGTCGAGAACTATGTCCATCTAACATCTATTTTGCCACAGCGAAAAGAGATTCACCACAAAGGCACAAAGAGCACAAAGGATAATGAAGATAGCGACAACTTTTATTTTACTTTGTGTCCTTTGTGCCTTTGTGGTGAAGTTAATTCGGTCGCGAATTGAAAATCTTCCGGCGTATTCACATTCAGAAAAAAAATTTGTGCATTTGGAAGATCGTTTAGTTCGTCAAACGAAACAAATCTCGTCCGAACATGCTCAAACAAGCGATGTAATGGCGGTGTGTCTGCTTCGGTTTCCAGAATTCGTTTCATTACATTCATACACGGTTTGACACGATAAACTGAACAGAGCGGCTGAATTTTTCCGTCGCTTTGAATGGGAGTTACAGCATCTATGTCGTGCGAGATAATACCTGCAAGCCGCTTTAACAGTTCAGTTGAGATAAACGGAAAATCGCAGGCTAAAGCCAATGCCCAATCCGTCTGAGCAAATGAGAGTGCAGCATGAACTGCTCCGATTGGTCCCCGGTTTTTGTATTGGTCGAAAATTACTGCATAACCATTTCCGGTTGCAAATTTTGAAGCAAATTGATTTTCGTTTGCGGCAACAAGCGTGATGTGCGAAGTTGAAAAGGCTTGCCGAACAGTTGCCGATGTTCTTTCGACCAGCGTTGCCCCGGCAAAATTTGTCGTGGCTTTATCTCTGCCAAACCGACTCGATTTGCCGCCAATGAGAATGAACGCTTCAATGTTCATAATGTGTTGTCCGTGTTCAACCACCCGCTACCGCAGGTGGTTCTGACCAATCGTGATTATCAGCGATTTTGAAGTCGGCGTCTGGCTTTTTTCGGCGAAACTGTTTAGTGGCACGAGCGGATTTGCCTCAGGAAAATATGCGGCGGCGCAGTCTTTCGGGATCGGATAGGGCACGACCGTAAATTCAAAAGCATGACGTTCGACGCCTTCGAAATGGCTCGTGAGATTGACGACTTGGCCGGCTCTCAAACCAAGTTCGTTGATGTCGTCAGTATTGAGAAAGATCACGCGCCGGCTTCCTTCGATGCCGCGATAGCGGTCGTTCAGATCGTAGATCGTGGTATTAAATTGATTATGCGAACGTATCGTCGTCAGCAGCAGTTGGTCTTTTTGTAAAACAATTTTCTCAATTCGACTCGCGGTAAATCTGGCTTTGCCGCTTTCGGTTTTAAATTCGCCTTCACGCGGCGGATTTGGCAGATAGAAACCGCCGGAAGCGCGAATGCGCTCATTGTAATTTTCACATTCAGGAATGACGCGCGAGATCGCGTCGCGGATGTTGTCGTAGTTCGCCACCATTTTGTCCCAATCAACCGTCGTTCGCTCGCCCAAAGTTATTTTGGCAAGTTGGGCGACGATCCACGGCTCGCTTCGCAAATTTTTTGACGCCGGTTTGAAAATGCCTTTCGACATCTGCACATTAAGCATTGTGCTTTCAGTAGAAACAAACTGCTCGCCATCCGCCTGAACATCAATTTCCGAACGTCCGAGACATGGCAGGATCAAAGACTGTTGACCGACAGCCAGCGCAGTTTTGTTTAGCTTTGTCAGAACCTGAACGGTCAAACGGCATTTTTTCAATGCAACGAATACAAAATCCGTATCGGGCGCGGCCGAGGCAAAATTACCGCCCATTGCAAAGAATACTTTTGCGCGGCCATCGTGCATTGCGCTGATGCTTTCGATTGTGCTGAATCCATCTTTCTGCGGCGGCGTAAAGTTAAATTCTTTTTCGAGAGCGGCAAAAAACTTTTCATTTACCTTTTCCCAAATTCCCATCGTGCGGTCGCCCTGGACGTTTGAATGTCCGCGCACCGGACAAAGCCCCGCGCCTTCTTTGCCGATCTGTCCGCGAAGCAGATGTAAATTCACAACATCCTGTATCGTAGCAACCGCCTTCTTATGCTGCGTCAAACCCATGGCCCAACAGGTGATGACGCGTTCCGCATTGATAAACATTTCTGCGGCCTCGACGATTTGGGCTTGAGTTAATCCACTTTCGGACAAAATGTCGTCCCAAGTTGTTGACTCGAGACAAGCGATCAGTTCGTCATAGCCTTCGGTTTTTTCTGAGATGAATTTATGATCGAAAATCGTTCCCGGCTGTGACAATTCTCGTCCCACCATCACTTTCATCATCCCTTTCAAGACCGCCATGTCGCCGCCGATGCGAACCGGCAAATGAAGATCGGCTAGATGCGTCGGTTTGTTTCCCAGTAAAGCTACGGGGAACATCAGAGGGTTCGGATAATGCTGCGGGTTTGGATTTACAAAATTCATCAACCCCGCTTCGGGCAGCGGATTGATGGCGATCATTTTTGCGCCTGCGAGTTTTGCGTCCTGTAGCGACGACATCATCCGCGGTGCATTCGAACCCGGATTTTGGCCGATCACGATCACGAGATCGGTTTTTTTGAAATCCGACAAGCGAACGCTCGCCTTGCCCAAACCTATTGTTTCAGACAAAGCGATGCCCGACGACTCGTGGCACATATTCGAACAATCGGGCAAATTGTTTGTGCCGAATTGACGGACAAAAAGCTGGTAGAGAAATGCGGCTTCATTGGAAGTGCGCCCGGAGGTGTAGAAAATTGCCTCATCGGGTGATGCAAGCGAATTTAACTCGCCGGCAATCATTTTAAATGCGCCGTCCCAGGAGATCGGCTCATAATGCGTCGCGCCTTTTCCCAAAACAACCGGCTCGGTCAAACGTCCTTGGTCATTCAACCAAAAGTCGTCCTTTTCTGATAATTCTGCAACGCTATGTTCCGCAAAAAAATCCGCCGTGATCTTTTTCTTCGTGCCCTCATCCGCCAAAGCCTTTGCGCCGCTTTCGCAAAACTCGGCGAAAGTTCGATGTTCGTCCGGGTCAGGCCAGGCGCATGATTGACAATCAATGCCGCCTTTTTGATTGAGATTCAAAAGCCCGCGAGTGCCGCGAACAACGCCCATCTTGCCAAAGGCGTTGGTCATCGTATCGCCGATAGCCTTTAGGCCTGCGGCGGTTGTCGCAGGTTTTGAGACTTTCAGATTTTCTGTTGAATTTCTGTCCTTCCTTTTCATTCTGTTTCTAATTTGAACAATACCACCTGTGACACAGAATGACACAAACTGTCACAGCATGGACGTTGTAAGTGACAGCAAATACACGGTTTAGGTCTGATTTAGAAAGTGTTCCTTGTCCCATGTTGTTCCATTTCCGCGTGGGACAGGCTAAATATTGTCAATATTAGACTTACAATGCGTTTTTTGCCGTGTCCCACGATTTTTGAAAAAAATCCGCCGAATTTGCGTTCCGCAGTTCTCAGTAAAACTTGTTCACATTTTATTGTTGTCAAATAGCTGGAATTTATACTCAGACTATATCATAAAAATTGCATATTTGTCAACATATTTTATCTATGCAACACGACTTGATGGTCAGTTGTTCGGAGGAACTACCGAAATAATATTCTCGCGGAACCACAGTAAACATTAAACCGTCCATCACGAACAAACCCAACAAGCGTCATCCCAAATTCTTCGGCAAGCTCAACGGCCAAACTCGATGGTGCTCCGACAGCGGCAAGAATCGGAATACCGGCCATCAACGCCTTTTGCACAAGCTCAAAGCTCGCTCGTCCGCTGACGAGCAAAATATTGTCAGACAGAGGCAACTCGCCCGCCATGAATTTTGCTCCGATGACTTTGTCAAGAGCGTTGTGTCGGCCTACGTCTTCGCGGACAATTTCCAATTCACCTTTTGTGTTGAACAATGCCGAAGCGTGCAGGCCGCCGGTTTGGTCAAACACATCTTGCGATGCTCGCAGTTTTTCGGGCAGCAGGTGAATTAAATCGGGGCTAACATGAATGCCATCTGACAACGGTTTTACGCCAGTCGCCAACGCCTCGATGGACGATTTGCCGCAGACGCCGCAACTTGAGGTTGTATAAAAATTACGCTCAAGACTTTTTAGGTCAACGTTGACTCCATCGTTAAGATCAACGCGGATCGTATTTGAATTAAGCGCGGCTACGCGGTCGAGAGCACCGGTTTGCTTTCCGATTTTCAATCCGCAGTGGCGAATCTGTTTGATCTGATCGGGACTGTGAATGATGCCTTCGGTAAAAAGAAAACCGGCGGCAAGCTCTGCATCGTTGCCCGGCGTTCGCATCGTGATCGAGATCGCTCGGTGTTTTCCGTCGGACAAACCTATACGTATCTCAAGCGGTTCCTCGACCGCGAGAACGTCCTCAAATTTTTCCTCATTCGCTCGGACAACCTCACGCCGAACTGACGATTGAGATAAACTTTGCTCTGCTTTCACAGTTGAATTTTACCAGACTAGAGATGATTCACCACAAAGGCACAAAGGACACAAAGATTTTTAATTCATTGTGTCCTTTGTGCCTTTGTGGTGAAAATTAATCGGCTGGCAAAATCCGTCCACGGCATTCGCCAAAGCCGATGCGGCGAAAGCCTTCGCGTTCGCAGTAGCCTTTCATGATGATCTCGTCGCCGTCTTCGAGAAAGCGGCGTGTTTCGCCGTTGGGGAGTTCGATGGGCTCGGTGCCGCGCCAGCTTAGTTCGAGCATCGAGCCGCGTTCCGACTTTTCTTTGCCTGAGATCGTGCCGGTCGCGATCAGGTCGCCGGTT
>JAYVFJ010000445.1:0-7169 GCA_043773225.1 Chloracidobacterium sp. | reverse complement strand
CGTCCGAGAAACTAAAATCTCTTCTCGACCAGACCGGGCAAATCATATTTGAGACCGACTTTCTTGATCCGGCAGCGTTGCAGAGAGCTGCGGCAGCGTCAAAGCTGCCTGACGGAAAAACAATGAAAGACTATCTGACTGCGGAGGAATACGCGAAGATCGACGAATACTTTAAGGCCTACATGGGGGTTTCGTTTGAACTTCTAAATACCTACAAGCCGATATTTGCGACCACGGCGTCAATAAGCAGCCCCAAAATTCTCGGCTGTCAGCCGCCTGTAATATATGACAAGTTTCTCGCCGAGACCGCTGTCGCAAAAAAGCTGCCGGTCGTAGGACTTGAGAGCATGGAGACGCAGATGGCTGCGGTTGATTCGATTCCGATGGAGCAACAAATTCGGGAATTGAAAGAGGCCGCCGCCGATACGGAGAAGACTATTGCCCAATTTAAGAAACTGTCCGCAGCCTACCTATCGCAAAACTCCGATCAACTTTATATAGTGGTTGAGAGCGAGTTTAAGGAGACAGGGTATTCACAAGCTATAATGCTCGATAATCGAAATATAAACTGGATACCGGTCATCGAGAAAAACATTGCCCTAAAGCCGTCGTTTATAGCCGTCGGCGGCGGACATCTGGGCGGCAAGAACGGCGTGGTAAATCTGCTTCGCGCGAAGGGATACACTTTGACACCGATCAGACTATAAAACTCGTTCTCTCGTAAAGTCAGCGCAAAAATATTCGTTTGCATTAGACATTGATTTGAATCGTAGAAGGTGTGAACGTCGCTCGTCTGTTCTACAATATTAGAAAGACGCTTATGCTAAAGATCGACGTTCACACGCATATCCTGCCTCGCGATATTCCGCGTTGGAAGGACAAGTTTGGCTATGGTGGGTTTATTACGCTCGACCATTATCAACCGTGCTGCGCGCGGATGGTGCGTGATGATGGCGTGTCGTTTCGGGACGTTGAGGAAAACTGTTGGAGCGCCGAAAAACGGATCGAGGAGTGTGACACAGCGGGTGTGAGTGTTCAGGTTCTCTCGACTGTGCCTGTGATGTTCAGCTATTGGGCGAAGCCGGAGGATGGCGCCGAGACCGCCCGCTTTTTGAACGAGCACATCGCAGAGATCGTAAGCGAATTTCCTTTGCGGTTTGTCGGTCTTGGAACTGTGCCAATGCAGGACACTGCGCTTGCAATCAAGGAACTCGAACACTGCAAGAAGGTAGGCCTTGCCGGTGTGCAGATCGGAACAAACGTCAATCAGCTAAATCTCGGTGAGCCGCAGTTTTTTGATGTTTTTGCCGCTTGTGAGGAGCTTGGGATGGCGATCTTCGTTCACCCGTGGGACATGATGGGCGAGCGAGACATGCAAAAATACTGGCTGCCGTGGCTCGTCGGTATGCCTGCCGAGGTTTCTCGCGCCATCTGCTCGCTGATCTTTTCAGGCACACTTGAAAGGCTGCCAAGTCTGCGTATGTGCTTCGCACACGGCGGCGGTTCATTTCCAGCAACCATAGGCCGTATAGATCACGGTTTTAACGTGCGCCCCGACCTTTTTACGGACAATAGGCACAGCCCGCGACGATACTTGAGCCGTATCTATTTCGATTCGCTTGTCCATGAGCCTGCAAAACTAGATTATCTGATTAATCTTGTCGGTTCCGACCAAGTCATGCTCGGCAGCGATTATCCATTCCCGCTTGGTGAGGCACGGCCCGGGAGTTTGATTGAAAAATCCGACTATGATGAGGAAATAAAGGCCATGTTGTTGCACGGAGCGGCTTTGAACTGGCTAAATCTCGAAAAATCCAGATTTATTTGACTTGACTAGTTAGTCTGACTAGATTTAGAATATAGAATATGAAAGTCAGCGTTTACGAAGCAAAATCCAAACTCAGCCAGATGATAAACAAAGCCCTCGAAGGTGAAAAAGTAGTAATAACACGGAATGGAAAGGATACAGTGAGGCTCGTTCCTGAAAAGGAGAACAAAAAGACAGGTTGGATCGGCATGTGGGAAGGGCAAATCGAAATTCCTGACAGCTTTTTTGATCCACTGGAAGAGTTTAAGGACTATTCGTAAGCCGCTTAAGATGAAGATATTGCTAGATACTCATATCTTTTTGTGGGCTTCCGGGAAAACATCGAGGCTGCCGACGGAGACGCTTGAGCTATTGGCGAATCCCGAGAGTGAAAAATTTCTCTCAGTGGCAAGCGTTTGGGAAATCGCGATCAAATATGGAAAAGGTGCGCTGCTGTTGCCCGAACATCCAAGGCTTTTCATCCCGCTGACACTTGCGGAATCGGATGTTTCTCCGATCTCAGTGTCCCTGCGCGACGCGATCGGTGTGGCAGATCTCCCGCGTCATCACGGCGATCCGTTTGACAGGCTTTTGATTTCGCAAGCGCGTTTGAATGACATGTATCTGCTTACTGACGACAAAACTTTTGAAATGTATGACGTCGATCTGATCAGCCTCTAAAAAGTATTTATGTCAGAGGTGAATGACAAATGCGATGGTCCCATGACTGAAGCTGAATTAGCGTTATGGTATGATGCGCCAATATTTCCGCCGCGATCAATGAAAGAAGAGTTAAAAGAGCATTGGGCATACTTGGATGATCGGGATCATCTTAAGACATTTCGAAACAAATTTTGCTTTCCGAAAACGACAGATGATTTGCCGCCCCTTTACTTTACGGGCAATTCGCTCGGGCTGATGCCGAAGAAGGCGCGCGAATATGTCGAGGAGGAACTCACGGACTGGGAGCGGCTTGGTGTCGAAGGGCATATTCATGCGACGCATCCGTGGTTGCCTTATCACGAATTTCTTACTGAGCAAATGGCGGCGATCGTTGGTGCAAAACCGATCGAGACGGTCGTGATGAACTCGCTGACGGTCAATCTGCATCTGTTGATGGTCTCGTTTTATCGACCGACTTCTACAAGAAATAAAATCGTAATTGAGAAGGGCGCGTTTCCATCGGATCAATATGCGGTTGAATCGCAGATAGAATTTCATGGACGCGAGTCGAAAGGTGCACTAGTAGAATTGATACCGCGCGAGGGCGAATCAACATTGCGGACGGATGACATTATTGAATTGATCGAACGTGAGGGCGATTCGATAGCTCTGATCTTGCTTGGCGGCGTCAATTACTACACGGGGCAAGCTTTCGATATGAAGGCTATCACGGAGGCCGGACACAAAGTCGGGGTGGTTGTCGGGTTTGATCTCGCGCATGCGGCGGGAAATATCGAACTAAAAATGCACGATTGGGATGTCGATTTTGCGGCGTGGTGCTCTTACAAATATTTGAACGGCGGACCAGGTGCTGTCGGCGGAGCGTTTGTCCATGAACGTCATGCGACATCATTTGACTTACCAAGATTCGCAGGATGGTGGGGACACGACAAGGAAACTCGGTTCCTGATGGGTCCGGAATTTAAACCGCTTGCGGGTGCCGAGGGTTGGCAGATATCAAATCCTCCGATTCTGCAAATGGCCGCTCTGCGGGCATCGCTTGAAATTTTTGAAGAAGCCGGGATAGCCGCATTGACCGAGAAATCGCGCAAGCTAACGGGCTATCTCGAATCGCTAATAGACCAAATTGGCGACGAGCGTATCTCCATTATTACGCCGCGCGACCTTCATCAGCGCGGATGTCAGTTGTCGATACGCGTTCGGGGCGGCGACAGATCGCTTCACGAACGTCTGACTTCGCGCGGCGTTTTTGCCGATTGGCGCGAGCCGGACGTTATCCGCGTCGCGCCGGTGCCGCTGTATAATTCGTTCAGCGACGTTTATCTTTTTGCAGAGATTCTTCAGGACTGTCTAAGGAATTAGCCACAGGGGACACAGAGTTCATTGAGCAAAATTAATTCACCTCATCTTACTCTGTGATCTCAGTGGCAATAATTTATGGCTAAAGTCACCATCATCGGTGCGGGGCTGGCGGGTTCGTTGCTTGCGATCTATCTTGCAAAACGCGGGATTGAGGTTGACGTTTACGAAGCGCGTGGCGATATGCGGCTTGAGGAAGTCGCGGCCGGGCGTTCTATTAATCTCGCACTTTCGGATCGCGGCATAGCGGCACTGCGCGAGGTAGGGATGGACGAATATATGCTGGCCGAGGCCGTGCCGATGTATGGGCGGATGATTCACTCTGTTACGGGCGAGACAAAGCTGCTGCCGTATTCGGGTCGCAAGGGCGAATACATCAATTCTGTCTCGCGTGCCGGTCTAAATATAGCGTTGATCAATGAGGCCGAGAAATATAGCGGCGTCAAATTTTATTTCAACGAGCGATGCGTTGATTTTGACTACAAGACCGGCGAGGCTAAATTCGCAAACGGAAAAAGTGTGAAAGGTGACACGCTCATCGCAACTGACGGAGCCGGTTCGGCAGTGCGAAATGCAATGCTGCACGGCGGCGTGGAGAGGTTTGATTTTTCGCAGATTTGGCTTGAACATGGCTACAAAGAACTGCATATTCCGGCAGCAAGGAACCCAGTCGCTACCGCTCCCGGTTCTGACCTTGAGATCAACGCTCTACATATCTGGCCGCGGCATAAGTTCATGATGATCGCCCTGCCGAATTTCGACGGCAGCTTTACGTGCACGATGTTCCTCGCACACCAAGGCGAAAACGGTTTCGACAAGCTGACTGATGACGCGTCGCTGATGGGTTTCTTTGAAGAGAATTTCCCGGACGCCATTGCGCTGATGCCGACGTTGACCGAAGATTTCTTTCACAACCCGGTCGGCAATCTGGGCACGATCAAATGTTTTCCGTGGAATGTTGACGGTAAAGCTATGCTGCTCGGCGATTCGGCTCATGCGGTCGTGCCGTTTTATGGACAGGGAATGAACTGCGCGTTTGAAGATGTCCGCGTCTTAAACGATCTCATGTCAGAACCGCCTGCGTTAGCGGGCGGCGAGTTAGATTGGCAAGCGATATTTGAAGAATACGGCAGGCGTCGCAAAATAAACACCGACGCCATCGCTGACATGGCCGAAGAAAATTTCTACGAAATGCGCGATGCTACGGCTGATCCGGTTTTCCAGCGCAAGCGCGAACTCGAAACAAAACTCGAACATGCCTTTCCCGATTATTTTTCAAAATATTCGATGGTCACATTTCGCGAAGATTTACCTTACTCAGCCGCAATGGAAAAAGGTCATGCTCAGGACGCCTTTCTTATGGAACTCTGTCGAGAGATCGACGATGTTGACACTGTTGATCTGGAATCGCTGAAACTTGATCTTCAGAAAATAATTACTAATTAATAATTGGTAATTAATAATTATTTTTGGAAAAAATTTGGCTAATGATAAGTTACAAATTGATTGCCGACATTTCGATCCCGCTCAGGTTTAACGGTGAGCAGCCGAATGCGTATGGCGTCGAGCCGGCGTCGGCGAAGGCTTGTGAATACGGCGACCTTGTTGGTGATACGCGTCGAGGCGGAAGTTGCAATTTTGAAAGCGTAACTTTTATTCCGCATTGTAACGGGACGCATACTGAATGTGTCGGGCATATTACGCGTGAGAGAATTTCTGTAAGAGATTGTGTAAAGGATGTATTTATTTCTGCATTGTTAGTGTCGGTTGAGCCGACGGTTAACGGCGATGCAGTGGTTGATCGTTCGGTCATTGAGGAGCGGCTGGGAGCCCTTACTTACGTGCGGGCTACTGACACGATGCCGACTGCGTTGATTGTTCGAACGCTCCCAAATGATGAATCAAAGCTAACGCGGCAATACGGTGAAAATAACATTCCGCCATATTTTACGACTCAGGCGATGGAGTTTATTGTTGAATGCGGCTTCAAACATTTGCTGGTCGATCTGCCTTCTGTTGATCGTTTGTTTGACGAAGGCAAACTCTCAAATCACCGCATTTTTTGGAACGTCGAACAGGGAAGTTTTGAAATCAACGCGGACACGCGTGTCAACAGCACAGTTACAGAACTGATCTATGTTCCGAATGAGGTTGAGGACGGTGAATATATCCTTAACCTCCAACTAGCCCCTTTTGAAAACGACGCCGCACCTAGTCGGCCTATTCTGTTGTCGACTGGCGTTAACGATTTCGTAAAAACTTAATAAGATACAAACCGCCAAATCCAATAATCAAGACAATTACGTCAAGTAAAATCTGCGCTGATAACGGATATCCAGTAAAAAGCGAAATTATAAGAACAAGCAAATTCAAAATCGCGATAACCACTACTATACGGAGAAAGGTTTTCACACAACGAAGAAATGTTTTCATACAAAACTAAGCTACTGCATGTTCGATGGCGGCTTTTAGCAGTGGATATTTGAATTCAAACCCGGCGTCTTCGAGGCGTTTGGGCAGGACTTTTGTGCTTGCAAGGAGCAGGGCGTCGCCCATTTCGCCGAAGGCCATTGAGACTACAAATTCGGGCAGCGGGAGGAATGTCGGGCGGTAGAGAACTTCGCCGAGTGTTTTTGTAAACTCTTGATTTGTAACGGGATTTGGCGAGACGGCATTGACGGCTCCGCGCAGATTTTCGTTTTCGATGGCGAAGTTGATGACGGCAATTTCGTCGTCAAGCGAGATCCAGCTCATCCACTGTTTTCCGCTGCCGACTACGCCGCCGACGCCGAGTTTGAACGGCGTGAGGATCGTCGCAAGCGCGCCGCCGTCTTTTGACAAAACTATGCCTGTTCGTAACAGAACGGTGCGAATGCCGGCGTCCTCGGCGCGACGTGATTCGGCTTCCCATTCCCTTGAAACGCCGGCGAGAAAATTATCGCCGATCGCGCTCGATTCGGTGACTTCCTCGTCACCGCGTTCGCCGTAAAAACCGATTGCCGATGCCGCGACGAAAACCTTTGGTTTTTGTTTTAATTTCGAGATGGCGTCAACCACATTTCGCGTCCCAAGAACGCGGCTGTCGCGAATCGCTTTCTTTTTATCTTCAGTCCAGCGAAGTCCGCTGACGCTCTCGCCGGCAAGATGAACGACCGCATCAATGCCTTCGAGTTTTTCCGGGTCGGTAAAACCTTCCTCGATACTCCATTGAATATGCTGTTCGTCAGTCGGCTCTTTGCGCGAGGCAAGCAGCATTTCGTAACCTTTTTCAGCAAACGATTTTTGCAAAGACTGGCCAATCAATCCACTGGCGCCGGTA
>JAYVFJ010000444.1:0-31498 GCA_043773225.1 Chloracidobacterium sp. | reverse complement strand
GCCCTTTGACAGTCGGACTGAAACGCAAAGCTGAAAAACGCGAGCGCCAGAATCAGAAAATGTAAATACTTATTTTTCACCATAAGCCTCCAAAACTTGATCGGCGTGGGCCTCGACATCAACCTTGTCCAGGATTTTTGCGATCTTGCCGCTCTCATTGATCAAAAAGGTCGTGCGGTTTATGCCCATATACTTTTTGCCATACATAGATTTTTCGACCCAAACGCCGTATTTCTCGACAACGTCTTTTTCGGTGTCGGCGACGAGCGTCATCGGCAGATTGTATTTTGAGATGAATTTTTGATGCGACTTTTCGCTGTCGGTCGAAACGCCGATCACCTCAATATCTTTCTGGTCAAATTTGTCACTCGCATCACGGAGCGAACACGCTTCCTTGGTTCAGCCAGGCGTGTCGTCTTTCGGATAGAAAAACAAAACTACGCGCTTGCCTTTGTAGTCGGCCAGTTTAACGGTTTTTCCGTCCTGATCTTTGGATTCAAAATCCGGTGCCTTGTCACCCTCTTTCAGCATAAAACTCCTTGATCGGTTAAAATCTATAAGAGAATTGTATCAGATGAAACATCTCAGTCAACAAAAGGCTCTCGAACGGCTCGATAAGGTAATTTCAGATCTCAAATTTGAAATTTCAAATAAATACGAGCATCGTGCCAAAAACTGTCTGACCTGCGAAACTCAGGGAGCCTGCTGCCTCGACGCGCATTTTGTAAACGTCCATATTTCAAAGCTCGAAGCTGTTGCCATTCAAAAAACTCTCGACAAACTACCGCCGCAGAAGCAGTTTGAGGTAAATGCGAGAATCTGGGTGGCTATCGAAAAATATCAGCTTACGACCAACGACGATACTTACGCTCAAACTTATGCCTGTCCGTTGTTTGAGCAGGGAATCGGTTGTTTAGTTCATAATGCGGCCAAGCCGGTGCCGTGCATTATGCACGCGTGTTATGAAAATCAAAACGACCTGCCGCCGGACGAAATGCAAACAACGGCGGAAGCACGCATCGAAGCATTAAATTTTCAAACCTATCGCCGTTCGCTTCCGTTATTGCCGCTGCCGCTCGCTTTGCGTAATCAAATCAATCCCGCCGACGCAAAATAAATCCGAGGACGAATCCGGCCAGCAGCCAGCCGGCGATCTGATCGATTAGCTCGGCGGTGACAAAGTTTGTCGGGAAACGATACCAGTTCCAATAGGAAACATTTATCGAAAGCCAGCCCGCCAATCCGATCAGCGTTGAAATCACTACGCCGCGGCTAAAACTGACCGCGCCGAGCATCAGGATCATTCCAACGACCAATGCGGCGGCAATGTTAGAGCCCAGCTCGATGCCGAATTGCCGCGGTGACATAGCGTCTTCGCCTGTCGGGTTATATACGAGTATGGCAGTGGGTCCCTCCTTGTATTTTGCCGCCCACGCTGCCTGTTCGGCTTCGGTCCCCTGATGCGTCATATCCATGCCGGGCACAAAATAAAATCCGGGCTCGGTGATATTTGTTTTCATCGCGGAAACAACGGCGGCCTCGTTTGGAACTTGCTTCATGCCCGAGTCGCCAAGGCCTAACACCATATGCGACACCGCGCCCCACATAAACATCACTATTCCGGCAAGTACTGCAGCAATTATCAAACGCATAAAATACTCTCCTAATTGGTTTTCTTAAGATATCCGCCCGCCATGCTCATCGGGATCAGCAAAGCCAGAAATGTGAGGTGATACCAGAGCGGCATCTGATCCCAATATGTCGATTCAAAATAAATACCGGTGATGAGGAGCAAAATACCCAAGAACAATGTTGTCCGGCGATACTCATTAGCGACAAAGACCGCCAGATACGCTGATAACAACGAGGTCACCATGCTTCGGATCACGTTGAGGATCAGAAAGGACGAATCGGCGTCGAAAGGCGTCTTATTAAATGCTGCCTTTTCAAATTGGAGTTTGTAGGCCCCATACCAATCCGGCGACAAACTGGCGAGAACTTCGTTACCGCCGACCCAAATGATCGACCACGCAATAAAACCAACGACCACTCCCAGAATAATTCGACCCATAGATATTAAATTCTCCTTTGCTGTATTGGTTGGCATGGCCGCGTTAGAAATGCAGATGCGGCCAAAAACGGCAAAAGGACAAGAAATTCACCACGCGAAAAATCCCCTTGTCCTTTAAGTTTTCTGCTTAGACACTTTATTTTGGAAGTCAGCGAATGTCAATAGCTGAAGCGGCATGACGCGGGCGACAGGCATCCAGCTAAATAGCTTGATGCTGAAGCTCACCTCTAGAAGTCAATTTCATAGATAGCAAATTTTCCCGCCCGGTTGCTGGCAAAAATCATCCGCTTACCGTTCGCCGACCAGTGAGGCATTAAGTCCTCGGCGGCGTTTCTTGTAATTCGCAACGGAAGAGTTCCGTCCGAATTCATTACATAAATCTCAGAGTTGCCATCAGCATTGCTGATGAAAGCTATATGGTTCCCATCGGGCGAAACGGCGGGCTGCGAATCAGCACGGGGGTGAAAAGTCAGACGTTTTTCCGTTTCTCCTGCTCCCAATCCGACCTTGAAAATCTCAAAATTGCCGGTTTGACCATCCTCTTTATCGTTGGCGAAAACAATTTCTCGGCCATCAGGCGACCATGCGGGCGAAGTGCTCATTCCTAAGTTGCTCGAATACATCCGACGTTGAGCGTTGCCGTCCGAATTCATCAGATACAGATCATATTTTCCGGAATTACCGCCGCGGTTGCTGGCAAACGCGATTTGCGTTCCGTCCGGCGACCAGGCGGGATCGCTGTCCGTCGCCGCATTGTTGGTTAAATTCATATAGCCACTCCCGTCGGGTTTGATTAGACAAATTTCGGTATTACCTTCGATGCGGTTTTGAAATACGATCCAATCGCCATTCGGAGAAAAAACGGGAGCAAGGTTAGGAGTGGCGGTTTCTAGCAAGACGCGGCTCTGCCTTGTTTCAGTATCGAAAATGCGGAGTTCACCGGTTTTACCTGCCGTGTCAGCTTGATAGACGATCAGTTTGCCGTGGGGGGCGAGCGATGGAGACGCAAGATTGCTTTCGTCTTCTGTCAGGATCAAGTTCGGATGATAAACCTCGGCACTTATGACATAGATATCGTCATTACCCTCAAGGTCGGAAACAAAGGTGATCTTCGTGCCATCCGGCGACCAGCTTCCGGGTCCGACAGATTCATTTTCTTTCCAATCGGTCAAACGTCTGACATTGCTGCCGTCCGCATTCATCAAATAAATATCTGAGCTTTCGTTGTCACGATCCGAAGGAAATGTAATGGTTGTGCCGTCCGGCGAGAATGTGGGATGGCTGTCCCACGCGGCATGATTCGTCAGCCGCCGGACATCGCTTCCGTCCGTGTTCATCAGGTAAATTTCCGCGTTTCCGTCGCGCAGGCTGGCAAAAGCGATCTGCTTGCCGTCAGGCGAAAATGAAGGGTCGGCGTCGAAGGCCAGATTGTTTGTAACATTTTTACTTTGGCCAGTTGTGATCGAATAAACAAAAATATCGGCATCTCCGACAGCAACATTTTTTTGATAGACGAGCCTTTGGCTGTCGGACGACCAATCAAAATTGGCGGGTGGAAACGGGAGCAGAACTTCATTCGAGCCGTCGGCATTGGCGAGATAGAGGGTTGTTCTATCGCCTCCTTTAAAAAAAACAACTTTTTTTTCATCTGGCGACCAAAGCCCGAATTGGAAATTGGTAAAGTCTTTAATTTCAGTTTGATTCGTGCCGTCCGCATTCATAATTACAGATACCGTCAGCTTGTCGGTTCCTGTTCGAAAAAAACGAATCCGTCCGTCTTTTGTCCAACGCGGATCATTATCGTCGTTCGGGCTGTCGGTCAAACGTATCGCGCCGTTTTCCGGCGTAACTGTCGGCGGGACATTTCCCCGGTTCCAAAAGAAAAATCCAACAATGATTGCTGCGACGGCCCCAGAAAATAATGCCAGCATTGTTAAACGCGCGTTGCGTCGCGACCGCCTGCCGTCGGTCAACAACAACTCAGGTGCCGCCGGCAACATTGGTTCTTCGACGGTTTGCGTGATCTTTACACGCAGGCGGCGGTGAACAAGCAAGTTCGTTTCGCCGCTTACCTCATTTACATCTGCCAGAAAACGATATCCGCGTCGGGGAAGAGTTTCGATCAGTTGGCCGCCGCCGTTGTTAAGAATTTTTCTGAGGCGGGAGATATTTTTTGCCAGATTGCTTTCTTCGACAAACGACTCGTCCCAGATGGAGGCCATCATTTCGTCTTTTGTCAAAAGCCGGCCGTTGTGTTGAATCAGAAGAAGAAGAGTCTCAAAAACCTTATCCGTAAGATGGATCGGCATGCCCTCAGAGAACAAAACTCTCTCCTGCGGGTCAAGCACAAACTTTCCGAATTCGTATATAACCCCTTTGTTTTCCGCCATTTCGATCATGTCACAAGCGTGTCCAATAAATGTCCGAGATATGTCCGTAAAAATTCAAGACTTATTGAATGCGTTGGGCGAAGATGTTTGAAACACGCAGATTTAGTCGAGTTTTATCGAAGCTGAAGGCAAATTATAACGCCAAACACCTAAGGAAACAAGATAAAAATGCAGCAAACAACGGAAATCGAAATTGAACTCACAGAAACCATTGCATACAGCCGTCCCGATGAGCGGTTTGAAATTTTTTGCTCGGAATGTAAACAGATGGTCGAGATGGCGGCTCCGCACGTCGCGGCAATTGTAACTCATACGACCGAGCGTGAGATTTACCGGCTTGTCGAAACCGGCCAAGTTCATTTTGTAGAAGCAGGCCGAGTCCTGGTATGCCTTAACTCGTTAACAGAATTAAAAGGAGAAATTTAGTCATGAGAAAACTTACGTTAATAGTCGCAGCGATCTTCGTGCTTGGTTGCGGATCGGCATTTGCCCAAACCGTTGTCCCGGTCAATGGCGTTACGCCCGCGCTTACTTCAGTCACGATCAACGCTCAACCGGGCGACCAATACGATCCGCACGTGAGCGGCGACTGGGCGGCATACACCTCCGACCTTTCGATCCGCTATTACAACTTCGCGACCAACATCGATGCACAAATTCCGATGGGTCCGTCGGACCGCGATCTGCTCTCGGACATCAGCGGCAGCAAGATCGTTTTTTCGCGTGTCATTTCGGGATCATCAACAATCGTAATGGTATTCGACGCTGCAACACCCGCGGTCGCACCGGTCGCGCTGGATCCAATTCCGGGCGCGATCCACATTGGATCTGCAATAGGCGGCGGCACTGTTGCATACATAAATTTCGAGCTGCAGGGCAACGGGGAAGTCATTGTACACGATCTCATTACATCCGCCTCGGTGCGCCTCACTAACGACACGGCATTCGACGCAAATCCGTCGGTGTCACCGGATGGAAATGTGGTTACATGGGAGCACTGTCAGGTTTCTACATCAAACTGCGATATATGGCAAGCGGTAAAATCCGGTGCAGTTTGGAACGTAAGTGTCGCGGCGAATACTGCCAATCCCGAAGCTAATCCCGACAGCAACGGGTCGCTAATCGTCTATGACAGTGTCTTACCCACTAATGACGGCGAGATCTTTTGGCGGCCGGTCTCTGGTGGCGCCGTTACCCGCCTTCAGTTGCCCGGCATTGAGGTAAATCCGAGCATTTCAGGAAATCTGATCTCCTTTGAGAGTCGTCCGATATTGTTCTCGCTAAGCGACATATATGTATATGACATTTCAACCAATCTTCTTTACCGAATAACCGACACGCCTCTAGCGACAGAGCACCTCAACGACGTCACCGTTCTTACTGACGGCAGGGTTCGGGTCGTGTGGACGAGTGACGAAGACGGATTCGAATCGCGCAATGTTAAAAGCGCGACTTTCACTCTGCCGCCGCCAGTATGCCAGGGTATGTCGTCGCAGGGCATTCTCGGTTCATTGCTGCCCCGTCCTCTTGAGGCGACCATCACGCAGGGAGGAGCGCCCAATTACGCTGATACCTATGTTACGCCCTATGCGGCAACTCAAACCGGAACCGTCACAAGTTGGAAGGCAGAATTTTCCGGCGGCCTTCTGATAAACAATGCCATCGGAGTGCCGAGCGGCATACAGCTTAAGATTCTGCGTTACAGTGCGCCAAATATACTCGATGTCGTCGCGGCCGGTGCGGTTCATGACCCGAGGCCGATATTGCAAGCCCGTTTTCCGGGTTATCCGTATTTTCAGGAAATTGATTCGGTGATTGAATTTACCGACGCAGGCCTGTCTGTCATGCCGGGCGATATCATCGGTTTGACGATAAGATCCGATCCCTCCGCCGGCAGCTACTTCTATCCGCTGGTTTCCCCAAGCGGAACGCGGCTCGTTTTAAGAGACGCGGCAGTGGGCGGAATGATAGATCTTGCCGACGCATTTACAGGCACTCTGGGATGGACCCCGGCTTTACAAGTAAATGTAAATTCTTGCACGCAGTTCAATTTTCTGGGCTTTTTCCAGCCGGTGGACAACCTTCCGGTTCTGAACGTCTCGACTGCCGGACAAGCCATTCCGGTCAAATTCTCGTTAAGCGGCGATCAGGGATTGAACATCTTTGCGGCAGGCTATCCGGCTTCGAGCCAGATCGCATGCGACGCAAACGCGCCGGGCGACGTTATCGAAGAAACCGTTACCGCCGGCGGCAGCAGTTTGTCCTACGACGCCGCTACCGACCGCTACATTTACGTCTGGAAAACCCAAAAAGCATGGAAAGGCACTTGCCGCATACTCGTCGTGCGCCTGACCGACGGGAGCGATCATTTTGCCAAGTTCCGCTTTAAGTAGGTGAATGGCGAAAAGTGGGCAGAGAAGAAATCTCACGTAATTGAATGCAGAGAGAACTTAACTAAGGAGAACACAATGAAAACAAGAACACCCTCAATAAAAATCGGATTAGGAATAATCATAGCCGCGGTTGCCGTAACCGTCGTCTTGCTTGGTTTGCCGGAGCAAAGACAAGCTCAGCTTCCGGGATCGACCAAACTGGTGGCGGAAAATGCAATTCTGGCCGGCTTGCCCGCAGGAGCATTATTCCCGTTTTTAGACGTTACGCCGAACGGCATGCCGCGCGTCCACATTGCACTCACGGATGCGACGAGCAATTGCGCAGCCGGAGCGGCGGCGCCCACGAACCTACAGGTGCTTGTCGGCGAGGCCGGTGTAGCTCTGGTGCCGGTGATGGCGGCTGCGACCAACACTGGGATCGGATCGAATAGCCAATGCGTTTTCACGTAACAGTGAGAGCAGGCTATGACGGCATTCCCAAAGACGTGACCGATGTTGTAGTCGTAAACACTGGGGCTGCTGCTCTTACGGCATTGAACACGATAACCGTGACCGCAGAGGTAAGGTAAAAGATGCGGTGCGACGGCAGCGACCATTTCGCCAAGTTCCGTTTTAAGTAGACAAACAGCGAAGCTGTTTTAATGCGGCCATCGGCCGCGTAAAGGAGAAACAAATGAAGAGATCAGGATGGTTAATGTTAATTATTTTTGCGTTGGCCTGCGCCACGGTTTATGCCCAAACCTCAGCATTTACCTATCAGGGAAAATTGACCGACGGCGGCACGGCGGCAAATGGAACATATGATTTTAAATTCACGATCTATGGTGCGGATATCGGAGGATTTCCGGTAAGCGGGGATATTATTCTCGAAGATGTTCAGGCAACAAACGGAATTTTCACGGTAAATTTGAATTTCGGTACCCTGCCGTTTGATTCTCCGACGGACAATCATTTGGAGATGGCGGTTCGCCCCGGTGCAAGCTCCGGAGCATTCACAACGCTCATGCCACGCCAGCGGATAACAAGTTCGCCGTATTCGATAAAAGCTATAAGTGCTGCGTCAGCCGATTCGCTATCGGGCGTTTTAGGCGCGTCGCAGGGCGGAACGGGCATCGGCCCGACATTCCCCGCTGCTGATACATTTCTACGAAGCAATGGAGCTGGTTGGCAGGCCACCGGAATATCATCGTTCGATATACCGCCCGGAAGCACGAATTATGTACAAAACGGAAATTCGGCTCAGCCAGGCGTTAATTTCAACGTGGGCGGCACGGGAACGGCGAATTTATTTGATGCAGCAACGCAATACAACATCGGCGGCAGCCGCATCCTGAGCAATCCGGGCAATTCAAACCTTTTTGTCGGAACACAGGCCGGTCTTAGCAACACGACCGGGAGCGGCAACAACTATTTTGGAACGAACGCCGGCGCGAGCAACTCGACCGGGAACAATAATAATTTTTTCGGGCTTGGTACCGGGACCGGTAATTCAGGCAGTGAAAACACCTTTGTCGGGAACGTCGCCGGCAATCTCAACCAGACCGGCATGGATGGCACATTTTTTGGAGCCTCTACCGGCGGGAGCAACACAACCGGAAACGGAAACGCATTTTTCGGAAGAAGCGCAGGGTTTACCAACACCACCGGCAGTTCAAACACGATGCTCGGTTCCTTCGCAAACGTGACTGTTGATAATCTCAATTTTGCCTCGGCGATCGGTTCCGGTGCGAGCGTTTCAACAAGCAATTCGGTTGTCCTAGGCAGGGCAGCGGACACTGTTCGAATTCCCGGTGCCCTTAAGGTCCAAAACCCAAATGGCCTTATCGTCGCCTCGCCAAACGCCGCCTGTTGGAGCATCACGGTGAGTAACGCCGGAGCATTGTCCGCGATCTCGGTTGCCTGTCCGTAATCAAGGCAAGGAAAAATTATGAAAAACTATTACACAAAATCTATTTTATTTTTGGCGCTGATCTTATCGGCTACGGCCGTGTTCGGCCAAACGAGCGCATTTACTTATCAGGGAAAATTGACCGACGTCGGCGTGCCGGCAAATGGAACATATGATTTTCTATTTACGCTTACTGATTCGGGCGGAACAATAATACTGGGGGCATTTAACCAGGTCGAGGACGTTACCGTAACAAACGGCATTTTCACGGTCAATCTGGATTACGGAGCGACGCATTTCGTATCAGGGGCGGCCCGCAATATGATAATTTCAGTACGGCCCGGAGCAAGCACCGGCTTATTCACAGTCCTTTCTCCACAGCAGGCGATAACGAGCGCGCCGTATTCGATCACAAGTCTAAATGCGGCGACAGCCGGAAATGTGACGGGTGTGGTGAGCGTTGCCAACGGCGGAACCGGCGGCTCCATTCAGAACTTTGTTGACCTAACAACTGCGCAAACCATCGGGGGCAACAAGACTTTTTCCAATACCCTTTCGGGCGGGGTGGTCAACGCGACTACGCAATTCAACATAGGCGGCGCAAGAGTATTAAGTAATCCGGGGTCGAGCAATCTCTTCGCCGGCGTCGGTGCGGGCAGCGCGAATACCAGCGGCGGATTTAATACGTTCGTCGGATCCGGTGCGGGAGGCAGCAATACGACGGGCATGAACAATACGCTCGTGGGCAATGGGGCAAACCTTGCGCCGGGCACTCTCTTCAATGCCACGGCAATCGGCAGCGGTGCCGGGGTTTCTCAAAGCAATTCGCTGGTTCTGGGCAACAACGCCAACGTCGGCATCGGCACCACGGCGCCAACAACCAAACTTCATGTGAGTGACACGTCAAACACCGGCCTGCGGGTGGAGACTGGCATGACAGGCGGGAGCGTCGCCAGCTTCGGAGGCATTGGATCGTTTTCCGTGGATGCACCTTTCATCCCCGGCGGACGCTTTTCCATCGGGGAAAATGGCAACATCGGCATAGGCACATCAAGTCCAACTGAAAAACTGCACGTCAGCGGCGGCGGAAACGTGCGCTGGGCCAACTCACACCTTTCCGAACAACAGGGCGGAAGCATCGAACTTGGCGGGACCGATACCATCGCAGGCACCGGCACGCCGTTTATCGACTTTCATTTTAATGGTACGGCAGCGGACTACAGTGTCAGGCTCATAAACGATTTACCGGGCAGATTATCTCTCGGCGGCATTTTGAAAACCGACAACATTGTCCAGATCGGCAATACCGTTCTTGGAGGGTCAGTCCCCGTGTGCTTCGATTTTCAGTTTGTATTCGCAGCATGTGGATCCTCGCTCCGTTATAAACAAAATGTCAATCCATTTGTCTCAGGGCTGTCGCTTGTCAAACAACTGCGGCCAGTAACTTTCGAATGGCGGGCCAACGGCCAACCGGACATGGGCTTAGTGGCGGAGGAAGTCGCGGCCGTCGAGCCGTTGCTTGCCACGACAAACAAAGATGGCCAGGTCGAGGGCGTCAAATACGACCGTGTCGGCGTTGTTTTGGTCAATGCCGTCAACGAACAGCAGCTACAGATCGAGGCACAGCAAAAGCAGATCGATGAACTGAACGCGATCAACAAAAAACAGCAAGCCGATCTCGATGCGTTAAAGGCCCTTGTCTGTTCACAAAATCCGGCGGCCTGCAAGCCGCAGAACTGATCCGATAAAGGAAGAATAATCATGAAAAAAACATATTTAGTAATACTGACAGTTCTTTTAGTGAGTCTGTTCGCCGCATTGACATTCTCTCAATCGGGCGGGCCGTATGCGATCACTCAGTCGGTCGTTTCAAACGGCGGCGGTGCAAGCATCGGCGGTAATTTCGGCGTAACGGGAACAAACAGTCAATCGCTTGTCGGAACAAATCCGAATGGCGGCACATTTGCCGTGAGCGGTGGTTTTTGGCAACAGGATTCTGGCCCGGCGGCGCCGGGCTCGATCTCGGGAACCATTACATACGGCAATGCTATCGGCAATCCTGTGCCGCCGCGATTTGTGAAGAACGTTTCGGTGAGCAGCATAGCGGGAATGCCGCCGGTCGGCCCGGTCATAACGGGAACGCCGGGAACATACAGTTTGACCGGATTTGGAATGGGGCCATACACAATCAAACCAACAAAACCGGGAGGTGCAAATACTTCGATCACGTCAAACGACGCGGCGAGGGTTGCGCAGGGCGTGAGCAGCGCCGTGCCGTTTGTCAGCCAAAACCAAAGATTTGCGGCTGATGTGAGCGGCAACGGCGGAGTGTCATCTAATGACGCTGCCTTGATCGCAAGGTTTGCGGCCGGGCTTACAGGCACGGGAAATGCGGGGCAGTGGAAGTTCTTTATTACAGGAGCACCATCACCGCTTCCGACCGCGCCGCAGACATATAACGACAGCCGCTCATACCCTATGGGTGTCTCCGGAAGCCTGACGAGCGAGGACTATGTAGCCCTTTTGGTAGGCGAGGTTAGCGGCAACTGGAATCCGGCTACGCACCCAAGGCCGGCAGGAACAGTGGTAAGTGGTCAGTTGTCAGTTGTCAGTGGGCCGGTTAAGAATATTGCTGTCGAAATGCCGCAAATGAAGGTCTCGACTGACAAAGATATAATCATTCCGGTCAGTATTCAGGGCGCGACCGGTAAGGAGATCATCTCTTACGAGTTCGACCTCAGGTATGACCCTTCGGTCATTCAGCCTCTGGAGAATCCGGTCAATGTGGCGGTAACCGCAAGCCGCGGGCTTTCGGTTGTCGCTAATCCTAATGAACCCGGAAAGTTAAGAGTCGTCGTCTATGGCCCGATGCCGATCAAAGAGGACGGCGTGCTTCTCTATCTGCGGTTCACTGTAGTCGGAGCGCCTGGTTCGGTGTCGCCCATTTCTTGGGAACGGATAATGTTTAACGACGGCGAGCCGGGTGTGATCACGGTTGATGGAAAGATAGAACTGTTCTGATGGCAGAGAGAACCACACCGTCGGCGTCAAAAAACGCCCCTGCCCCCTCACACGTCACGAGGGGAGCAAGTGGTTCTCACTACTTGATGACAAGTTCATATGGCAGCAGCAGCATCGCTTCGCCGCGCTGCATTTGGTCTAGGAGGGCGGCGTAGCGGAAGGCGCGGCGGATGTCGGCGGGCAGTGATTCGACGAGCGCGGACTGGGCTTTTGTTTCAGAGGATGTCTCGCTGCCGAAGAGAGTTTCAAAAAACGGTTTTGGCTCGGGGAGGATGACACGTTTGACGTCTTTGTCGGCGGGCAGTTTTGCGAGATCTTTGGCTATGGAAATAGCTTTTTCGAGACCGCCGAAATCGTCTATCAGCCCGCGTTCCATTGCCTGTGTTCCTGTCCAGACACGCCCCTGGCCGAGAGTGTTTACTTCCTCGGCGCTCTTGCGGCGGCCTTTGCTGACCTTTGGAACGAAATTGTCAAAATAGATGCTGTTGGTTTGCTGAACCATCTTTTCGCGTTCAGCCGGCGTCCATTTTTCGGTCTCGCGGAAGAGGCCGGAATTTTTGCCACGCATCACGTATTCGCTTGAGACGCCGAGCCAGTTGTAAAGCCCTTTGACGACTGGTTTGCCCATAAAGACGCCGATCGAGCCGGTGATGGTCAGCGGCTCGGCGACGACGCGGTCGGCGTTGCAGGCGATGTAATAGCCGCCGGACGCCGCAACGTCGGACATCGACACGACGAACGGTTTCTTTTCCTTTGCCTTTTCGATCGCGTGCCAGATGAGGTCTGACGCGAGAGCCGAGCCGCCGGGCGAATCGACCCGCAGGATGATTGCTTTGATAGATTTATTTTCAGCGGCTTCGTTGATCGCTTCGACAACCGTGTCCGAGCCGACCATGTCGCTGTTAATCGTCCCGCTGCTCGAACGGCCTGTGCTGATAGCGCCTGAAGCAAAGATGACCGCGACCTTTTCGCCGTTGTTGAGGCCGAGCGAGTCGGACGGAATCTCACGATATTCGCTGCCCTTGATCGTTTTGAGATTGGCGTCCTCTTTGTATCCGAGAACATTTTTTAATTCGGCATCGACTTGTTCGCGATAAAGCGCGTCATCAATCAACCCGAGCGACTTTGCTTGATTTGCGTTATACGGAGCGGCGTCGATAAGGGCTTTGACGTCTTCGGGCGATTTTTTGCGCGATTCGGCGATGGCGTTTGTAAAGCTGGCGAAATACTCGTCCAGCACGGCGTTCATTACCTCACGCTGGCCGTCGGACATTTCTTTTTTTGTATAACGGTCGGGGGCATTTTTGTATTTTGGGCCGATCTGGATAACGTCGGCCTCGATGCCGAGCTTGTCGAGCGAGCCTTTGTAAAACATCGCTTCGGCGGCAAAGCCGTTGACATAAATGTCGCCCGAGGGCGGCAGGAAAATTTTGTCGGCGGCTGTTGCGATGTAATATTCGCGATTTGTACCGATCTCCATGTAGGCGTAAACGGGCTTGCCTGATGTTCTGAGATCGGCGATCGCCTCGCGCATCTCAAAAGCCTTGCCCCAGCCGATTGACGGGAAATCAATGTCCAAAAGAATGGCTCCGATGCGGTTATCAACCTTGGCTTTTCGCATCTGTGTCAGAAGGCCGGTGAAAGACTGTTTTTGGCTCACCCCAAACGCTTTTGCAAACGGTTCCTCGGCGACATAATCAGGCAGGTCGCCGGAAATATTTAGAACGAGAACGCTGTTATCAGCCACGTCAGGCTCGCTCACAGATACGGCCGCGAATATGATGCCGATAACCGCGACAATAAAAAGCAGCAAAAAAACGCCGCCGAGGAGTAAAAGTATTTTTGAGGTTTTTGAAAGTGCCATTGGTTTTGCCTGTCTAATATTACGTCAAAAAAGCTCAAAGGTTTAGTCAAGATGCACAAGGCGCGCGTTAGTAGGGCGATTGCGAAGGTTGCGTGTATCGCCCTTGCTAACGCGCGGGCTTGTGCATCGTGCGAACCCGGCGTTATATTTAACCCTTATGGCTAAGAAAGGCTCGATCCTTATTTGCGACGACGAAGAGATAATGCGCGACGTGCTGGAAACGATACTTTCGGGCGCCGGTTATAAGGTTGAGCTTTCAAAAACAGGCGAAGAGGCTATTGAGAAATATTCGCAAAAGCCGTTTGACGTGGTGTTGATGGATGTTTCGATGCCGGGAATCGGCGGGCTGACGGCGCTTGAGGAATTGATCAAATTGGACAGCGAGACTGTTGTTTTGATCGTCACGGCATACGCGACATTTGATACAGCGATTTCGGCTTGGGAAAAAGGCGCGACCAGCGTGATAAGAAAGCCGTTTCAAAATGAGCAGATACTCGCGCTCGTTGCCAAAGGCTTAAAGAAGCGGCACAAGGAAGAAGAGCGGCAAAATCTGCGACAGGCGATGGTTCGCTCGGTCAAGCGCGAAGGCTTTATAGGCCGCAGCGAGGTGATGGAAAACGTTTTTCGCCTTGTCGAAAGGGTCGCGCCTGCGCGCTCAACGGTTTTGATCACCGGCGAGAGCGGCACCGGCAAGGAACTCGTTGCCAAAGCCATCCACCAAGCAAGTCCGCGTTCGGGCGATCCGTTCGTCGTTGTGAATTGTTCCAATATTCCGTCGGAGTTGCTCGAATCGGAACTTTTTGGACATACGAAAGGCGCTTTTACCGGGGCGGTTGCCGCTAAGAAAGGACTGTTCGAGGTTGCAGACACGGGCACGATCTTTTTGGACGAGATCGGCGATCTCAGGCCGGAAATACAAGTTCGCTTGCTGCGTGTAATTCAGGAACGCGAGTTTACGCCGATAGGCGAGACGGCTCCGACAAAAGTTGACGTCCGCATCATCGCCGCGACAAATGTTGATCTAAAGGAAGCTGTGAAAAGCGGTCAGTTTCGTGAAGACCTCTATTACCGCCTGTCGGTAGTTCCCCTGGAACTGCCGCCGCTGCGCGATCGGCGCGAAGACATTTTGCCTCTGTCGCTGCATTTTATCCGCAAATATGCGGAAGAAAATGGCCGCGAGATCTCGGAAAATCTCAAACCCGAAGTGCTGTCGCTCCTCGAAAGCTACAATTATCCGGGCAACGTCCGCGAGCTTGAGAACATAATCGAGCGGGCTATCGTCATCACGCCGGGCAACGAGATCACAGTCGAGTGCCTGCGGGCCGAGGTGCGCGATCCCGATCTTGCATTTGAAATGATGGCGTCTGCCGACGGCGTCTCGCGCGAGATCGACATCGCTCACGGCGTGAACTTTTACGATGAAGTGAAAAAATTCGAGATCGACCTGATCCGACGGTCGCTCGATCAAACAGCCGGCCACCAATCGCGCGCCGCACGGTTGCTGGGCCTTAACGCCACTACGCTGAATTCCAAGATCAAAAATTACAATATCCATCCAAGAAATTGAAACTATCAACTATCCACTACTAACTATTAACTAAAACAAATTATTTTCGTTTAGTTATTAGTTGATAGTGGATAGTTTTTAGAAAGATTTGTTAAACTCTCGGCAATGGCGGGTTACGCTTTGATCGTTTTGATCGTTGTTTTCTTTTTGACGAGCGTTGTCGGGGTGGTCACTGGGAGCAATTCGCTGATCGCGGTGCCGGTGATGTTTCAGTTTGGCGTCGAGCCGCGAGTGGCGGTTGCGACGAATATGTTTGCGCTTGTTTTTATGTCGGTTGGCGGGACGATTCCGTTTTTGCGGCAGGGGAAGATTAAGTTCGGCAAAATCTCGCCGCTTGTTTTTATTACTATCATAGCCTCGGCGCTTGGGGCTGCGATTGTCGGTTTGATAACGGACGAGGCGATAAAAATGATCGTTTCGGTGGCGATGATCTTCGTCGTTATTTTTACGCTCGTTAAGCGGCGGTCGGGCATTGAAAAAGCGAAAACGGTTTCATCTGCGTCAATGGTATTGACCTTTGTGCTGACTTTTCTGTTGGGAATTTACGGCGGGCTTTACAGCGGCGGTTATGTGACGATCCTGACAGCGACGCTTGTAGTTTTTTTTGGCATGACCTATTCCGAGGCCGTCGCAAATACCAAATTCATAAATGTTTTCTCATCTCTGATCGCAACCATCGTTTTTATGTGGCAGGGGTTGGTGGATTACAAACTCGGACTAATCCTCGGCGTCACAATGTTTGCGGGAGCCTACGCCGGCGCACATTTTGTGACAAAGCTAAACGATATTTGGATAAGGCGAATCTTTCTGGCGGTGGTATTGCTGCTGGCTATAAAGACGCTTTTGGATTTTGCCTGATAATTGACCGCAACAGGTTCTGCATCACTTTGTTCTTCGTGATATATTGCCAACAAATATGAAAACTTCGCATGAGAGGTTAATTCCGTGGGCAATATTTTTTGTTGTATTCGCTGTTTATGCCGGGTTTTTGACTAAGAATTATTATTGGGACGGAATTACATTTGCACAGGTAATTGAGAATGCGGGGTCACTTAACGTTTCACTCTTGCATCCCAGCCATCTCATATATAACGTCTTTGGATATTTGGTTTATAGAGCCGCATACTTTTTTGGTTTTAACCCGCGCGCGGTTAGTGTTCTGCAAGTTTGCAACTGCTTTTTTGGGGCGTTGACGGCGACGGCGTTGTTTTATGTTTTTAGAAGTTTATTTCGTTCAGTGCACATCGCAGTTTTGCTCGTTTGTCTGTTTTCGTTTTCGGCAACATGGTGGAAATTTGCGACGGACGCAAATTCATATATTCCCAGCATATTTTTTCTAGTCTTAAGTTTTTATCTGATCCTGCCCGGCAAAAAACCGACGCCCGGAATAGTGGCTTTAACTCATGTCGCCGCGATGTGTCTTCATCAGTTGGCGATCTTCTTCTTTCCTGTGATCGTTGTCGGTCTATATATTCAGTCTTCGGATGATCCGCGAAAGCGCTTCTCGAGGATCGCCAAATATTCCGTAATTGCCGGCGTATCCACATTAGGACTTTATTGTTTGTGTTTTTATTTGCTGACGGGAAGTTTTGGTGTCCGTGAGTTTATGAATTGGATGACCTATTATTCGACGGAGAATGGTTTTGTTTTTAATGCGTCACAGTCGATCTCGTGGACGCTGAGCGGAACGGTCAAGTTATTCTTCGGCGGCAGGTTTAGTTTTTTTAAGGAGGTCGCCAACCCGCTGACTATCCTTTTAGCCATTCTCGACGCTCTGGTTTTAATCGGATTCCTGACTTTACTTGTTTTTGGGCTGGTCAAGACAACAAAAGGGGATATTTTAGAAACTTCGCAAATTGCTTTTAGACAACTCGTTTTGATCTGCATGGTCTGGGCAGCGTCTTATGCTCTATTTCTGTTTTTCTGGATACCAAAGAATGTTTTTTACAGAATGTTTTATCTTACTCCCTTAATTGTGCTTTTAGGCGTTTGGATTTCACGGTCTAAATTCCTGCGATCACATCGCCTTATCCCTGCATTATTCGTGGCGACAATGATCTTATCCAACTTCCTCTTTTATATCGTTCCATATTCAAAGGTGCGACGAGAAACTCCTCTTGGCATGGCTATGGAAATGAATAAAGCATGGACGCCCAAGAGCGTGATCTATTTTCTTGCGCCGGATGGGGACAATAACCTGATCCAGTATTTCAATCCGACAACTAAGTGGCGGCAAATTCATAAAATTGAGCCGGAGATGTTCGAGGCGGAACTTCGCGAAATTTATGCAAATGGTGGTGATGCCTGGGTGGAACATTCCGCGTTTGACGCGTTTGCAAAAGATGAAGTGCTTGCCAAGTGGATGGGCGAACGTTCAAACGACCAGACAACGCACAAGATTAATGATCCAATTTACAACATTAAATTCGTTAAACTAATACCGAAAGATCAATAGCAACCGTTTGCTAAGATTCGGCCTGCTTACCGCTTTTTGGTGATTTGGTTGGGGCCGGTTTTTCTTTATTTGCCGGCGAGGTTGCGGGTTTGGCGGGCTTTGCAGGTGATAATAAAGTTTTTTGGGTCGGAGACGGCTGCGGCGTTGTATTCGCCGGTGCTGTTTTTGGCGATGGCGGAGGTTTGACAGCCGTATTTGTATTTACGGGAACCGGCACGAGTATTACGCCTCCATCGGGTGGCATGAACTGGCTGCTGGGGTTGTTTGGATCAATCGTATAGTATTGTCCACCCGGCGGAATGTATTGAGCGGGCGGGGCACCGATTGGCGGCGCTCCGCCGTTTGCCCAGGGATTATAGCCGTCGCCGCCGGGCAGGGAATCCATTGGAAGCATCGTGTTAGAATTTGAGGCGGCCATGATCTCGGCGGCGGTCATGGCGGGGAGTTTCGCGAGGCTTTCCTCTTGCGCGCCGGTTGCAGGGCCAATAGGTTGGACCGGCAAATATCCAATGTCAGCCTGCAAGTTAGTGGTAGGATCGGTTTTCTTTGCCGAAGTCGCATATATGAATGCGACGGCGAGGATAGACATTCCGGCGAGGACGATGAACGCGGTTTGCCAGATGTTGCGCTTTGGAGCGGCGGCGGCTTTTCTAGGCGCGACAACTCCGCCGGAAATTAGTTCGAGGTCTTCGGCAAACGCGGACATTGTTGGGTAACGCTTTTCGGGATCGGCGGCCATTGCGCTGAGGATCATTGGTTCGAGATCGGCGGGCAGATCGCTGCGAAAAGCCGACAGAGGAGCTGGCGGTTCCGAATCGTGCTTTTGTTTTAGCTCGGCGGTGTTTTTGCCGGTGAAAGGCACATTGCCCGCGAGCATTTCGTAGAGAATGACGCCGAGCGAATAAACATCCGAGCGGGCGTTAAATTTGGCGATGTCGTCATACTGCTCGGGCGAAAGATATTTGATGTCGGCGGTGGAAGTTTTGCCCACCGGCTCAGCGCCAAAATCGAAAGCCTTTACGGTTTCGTCGTCTTGGGCAACGAGTATTTTTTCGGGACTAAGGCTGCCGTGAATCAAGCCCTTAGCGTGAGCGGCGGCGAGGCCGGCAGCGGTTTCTTTTGCAATATTAAGTGCCTGTGTCAGCGGCAAGGTCTTGTTTTGTTCAACCAGATTCGCCAATGTAACGCCCGCTGCGTTTTCATAAACCGCGTAGCAAATACCGCGAGCGTCTGTGCCGAAATCGGTGACGTTAAGAATATTAGGATGCGATGCCTGCGAAAGGGTTTTTGCTTCGCCCAAAAATCTATCAACAAAGCGTTGGTCAACCGCCAGACCTCTCGACAGTATCTTGACCGTCACAGGCCGATCCATCAAAACATTCCAGCCGCGATAGAACGTGCCGAGATCGCCGTCGCGCAGGATAGATTCGATGCGGTATTTTTCCGCGATTATTTTTCCTTCAAATTCGTCAATCATCTAGTTTTAGAACGTCCGAGGTGCCGTCAGGTTGCAACAAAAGAATAGAACTAATGCGGAGGAGTTTCAAGAGGTTTTCTTTAATGCACAAGCCCGCGCGTTGGCAAGGGCGATACATTCAACGTTTCGTGTATCGCCCTTGCTTACGCGCGGGCTTGTGCAATAGTCGTAAAATTCTATTTTACCGAGCCGATAACGACGAATACGATCAAAAGTGCAAAAAGCACGAGTGATTCGATCAGCGCGAGGGCGATGATCATGATCGTTTGGACGGTTCCGGCGGCTCCGGGATTGCGTGCGACGCCCTCGGTCGCGCCTTTGCCGACGAGTCCCTGGCCGATGCCGGCAAATCCGGCCGCGATGCCAAAACCGACGCCGGCGCCGATCGCCTTCGAAGCGTTGACGGTAAATTCATTGTCCGCCGCTCCGCCTGCCTGTGCCATCGCTGGCAATGCCATCAGTGCCAATGCCAGCGTTGAATATCCGACATATTTTAATTTTGCTAATTTGTTCATTTTTTATCTCCTTTTTTTTAATTTAGAAGACGATCAACGAATGTTCCCTAAACCTGCCGTGGTATTATTTCGCCTCGCTTCCGGTATTCCTTGATTTCTACTCCGTGGAGTCAAGTCGCCTGTTGCGTGCGGGCATATTTGCTATAAACGCAGGTTTTTAAAACTATCCGTTATTCGTCTCCTCTTTCTAAACTTATGCATGTGCCGCGGCTGCTTCGCCGTGGGCTTCGTGCTCTTCGTGGCCGTGATCGTGATCGTGCGGCAGGACCAGGCTGATATAGATCAGCGAGAGCAGCGTAAATACAAGCGTCTGCACAAACGCCACAAAAACTCCGAGCGGCATCAGCACGACCGGAATCAGTATCTGCGTGTAAGGCGGCGCGAGATTTGCGATCTGAACGGCAAGCTGCTCGTCCGCAAACATATTTGCAAACAGCCGGACACCAAGCGTCATAGGCCTGATCGAGGTGCTTATGATCTCGATCACAAAGATAAGCGGCGTAATAAATATCGCCATAAGGATCGGCAGTTTTGGACCGGTAAAATGCGCGATATATTTGACTAAGCCATTTTCCTTGATGCCGATGTAGTTGAAATAAATGAATGACGTTAGTCCCAACGCCATCGTTACGTTCACGGATGCGGTCGGGGACATAAACAGCGGGAACAGCCCCATCAGATTCGACACGAGGATCAAAACTGCAAACGTCGCGACAACCGGAAAATATTTAAATCCATTCTCGCCTGTAACATTTATGACAAGGTCTTTGATAGCCAAAAAACCGGCTTCGAGCGTCAACTGGCCGTCTGTCGGGTCGTCCTCAGAGAGTTTGCCCTTGAATATCCAAATTACGAGGAAGGTCAAAATACACGCGATCACAAACATTATCGTCGGCCAGGGGATGTGATACGGCAGATAATGATTAATGAACTCGACTATCAGCGGCTCGTGATGGCCGCCCTCAGAAAATAAAAACATTCTTAACTTTCCTTTTTATAATTGCTTGAAAATATACTCGTAAATCCCTCGATAACCACGGCTATCGCAAAACTCGATAAGCCAAATATCACCGCGAATATCGACACCGTTTGGCTAAGATAAATTATCATTAATGCGGCGCCCAAAACGACATACCGCAATATGTATCTCAACGCCAGGAACGGCGTCTTTTTGCCGTCAACCGCCCTGTCAAAAATCGCCTTGAGCGAGCGTTTTTGCCAAAAATAATTGGCATACGCCAAAAGCCCGCCGACAAAAACGCCTAATCCGACCTTTGCGGAGATGAACGCAAATCCCGCTATCGTTCCGACCGCAATTACGCCCGCCATCTCAAACAATATCCGGCGATGCGAAATCGCCGCCATCGGGCGGCCGTCGTTTGTCAAAGGTTCAGAATCATCGCCCATTGCGAATCCTAAATTCTACAAAGAAAAGCAGTAATTGCGCAAGCCCGCGTGTTAGCAAGGGCGATAGCGGACGTTGCGTGTATCGCCCTTGCTTACGCGCAGGCTTATGCATCTTCATCATCCCGCGGCATTAGCGGCCGCATTGCGGATTCGTTTTTTGCGGGATTGAATATCTGCGACGAGATGCGGAAGAATTGGATAAAACCGATTATCGAACCGAGAATAATACCGCCGACTATGCCCCACGGCGAAACCTGTAAAAGATAATCCACAACCCAGCCGAAAAGTAGCATAAAAGCGACCGAGCTAAAAAAAACGATGCCCGCCGACCACGCAAGGCCGCCGCGGCGAGCGGTTTCATCGGCGTTTTGAGTTTGATAATCGACATATTCAACCGGCGTGTCCCAATTTTGTTGTTCGGGTGCGGCCTCTTGCCAAGGGTCATTCCACGGTTCGTCATTCCATGAATTATCAGTCTGTTCGACCGCCTTAACCGGAGGCTCTGGTTCATGGAAATAATATGCCTGTACCTTCGCCTCGACCGAGGGCTCGCTTTCGCGTATTTCTTCTTCGTCTTCCCAGTCAAAAATGCTGTTTCCCATTTGATCTTTTCCGTTGCGTCAATCCGCTATAATGACAGTTTCGGTCGGCGATTTCAATTCATAGGTGATGCCGCGCCAGGTCATTCGCCTCGAAATCAACGAGGCAAACGAGTTGTAAAAGAAAAGTGCAGGCGTAATCAGCCAAAATGTGAGTTGCGGCAAGAATTGGCGGTTTAGCTCTGTTTTGTATTTTGTCAGAACCAATCGGACTGCTTTTAAGCGAAGCCACGCTTTTGAGACGCTGAATATCGAGACCAGCACAATTGTCGCAATTGCAGCAAACACCGCGAAATCAGTCTTTTGGCGAAACATTTCGATCAAAAATGCGGCGATCATAACCGCATTGAAAAGGCCGGAACCAAAAAAAGACAGCAGCCAAAGATGCGGCGCATAAACGCGGGTTATTTTCATCTGCCGCGTCGTAAATTCGAGCATTTCGCCAAAACTGCAATCTTCGACCGACGCTGTCAGAGCCTGCGGCACAAAAACTATCGGCAAACCTGCTGCGTTCATCGCTCGCGTTACGGCAAAATCATCGGAAAGAGTGCCGCGCCATTTTTCGCGCATATTGATCCGATCAAAAATATCGCGACGTATCGCCATCGAGCCGCCCCAGCAAAAATTCGTTTTTGTGTTTGGTCCGAGTGCAGATGCAATAGATGCGTTCCATGAACTGCGCATCTCAGAAGCGAATGAAGGCTTTTCTGAAATAAACCAACGATAACCGGTTGCCGCTCCGACCGATTTATCTTTTAGCGGAGCGACCAAATGCCGCAGCCATTCAGCAGATGCCCGTGCGTCGGAATCGACAAAAACAAAGGCTTGCGATTTGTCATCAGTATGCAAAACAGCTTCGCGCAAATTCTCTACTTTTTGGCCACTGTCAATAGCCTTACGAGCAATGACGATTCTGGTTTTCTCAGCGTTCTCTGCGGCTCTGCGGGAAATTTCCTCAATCACCGGGACAGCCGCGTCATTTTTGTCATCAACGACAAAAATGACTTCATACTCAGGATAATTCTGTTCGAGCAAAGCTCGCAGATTATCTTCCACACCTTTATCCAAACCGCGACACGGAGCGATGACGGTGACAAATGGCGTGAAATCAGATTGAGGTTTTGCGAGTTCGGTTTTGAAGAATCGAAGATATTCGACTCCGCCGCGAAAAGACTTGAAACTCAGAAAAATCAGAAGTGCAGAGAGGATATAAAGGGCGATAATCATTTCAGGATGAGGAAGTTTATCCGAATAGCTGTTAGCTGACAGCTATTAGCTAACAGCTATCAGGATAAAAATGTCGTTAGATATTCGAGTGTTCGGTTGACCGCGCCGCGATTATGGTTCATTACCTCAAGGGCATTAGAGCCCAATGATCGTTTCCGATCGGCATCTGAAAGAAGTTCTTTAAGGACGGCAGACAGTTTTGGTGCGATCTCTTTATCTGCGATGCGTGGCAATTGGATGATCGCATCTTTGTTCAAAAACTCTTTCACGGCGGCATCGAAATTCGCTGTATGCGGGCCTGTCATAATCGCGCGGCCTGCTGCCGCGGGTTCAAAGATGCTTTGTCCGCCGTGCGGGATGAGGCTGCCCCCGACAAAAACTATCTCGGCCAACGGATAAGCAGAACGAAGCTCACCGATGCTGTCGAGAAGAACGACCTCGGCATTTTTGTCGTCTTCGGATTCCGGTTCCGATCGGCGAACCCAAGTGAAGCCGGTGCTCTTAATAATTTCCGCAACCTCGTTAAATCGTTCGGGATGACGAGGGGCGATCATCAGGCGCGGCAGATTTCCGACAGAAGATTTCCAAACCTCTTTGAACGCTTCGAGCAGCCATTTTTCTTCGGGCGAATGTGTGCTTGCCGCGATGATGAGCGGAGCTTCTGCGTTGAAGTTGAATCTTTTGCGCAACTCGTCGGTCAAAGCCGACTCGTTTTCATCAAGGTCGTGGTCGAATTTGAGATTGCCGGTAACTCGAACCTTGCTTGCGCGAATACCTAGTGACATCAGTCGCGTCGCATCGGCATTTTCCTGCATCAAGGCAAGGTCGAGATAGCCGAGGACGCGCTTCATGAAAATTCTTATCTTGCCATAACGATTAAATGATTTTTCAGAAAGACGCCCATTTACGATCGCAACCCGCGCACCCGCGTGATAGGATTCGCGAATGAAGTTAAACCATATCTCTGTTTCCATCAGCAACACAGCCGATGGTTTTATATGCCGGAGCGCGCGGTGAACTGTTGATTTCCAATCGAATGGAAAGTAGAAGACAAGGTCGGCGATGTCGGTAAATGCGGTTTTAGCTAGCTTTTGTCCGGTTCGGGTTGTGGTTGAAATGACTAGCGAGAGATCGGGAAAATTTTCTTTGATATTTAATGCCAGCGGGCGGGCGGCATTTGTTTCGCCAACCGAAACGCAGTGGAGCCAGACGACCTTTTTGCCGTGACTATTAAATTTTGGCAAAAAGCCAAGCCGCTGCTTAAAGCCCGCGGCGTATTTTCCTTTGAACAACGCATCGAAAATAAACCGTGGCAGGAGCACGATAAAGGCGAGCGTGTAAACGATGCTGTAAAGGAAAAACATTATCAGTCCTGACAGTCTTGGAAGTCTTGGAAGTCTAGGAAGAAATCATAAACTTCCAAGACTTCCAAGACTCCATAGACTGTCAAGACTCATTTTACCCGTTCCATATATCGGGATTCGGTCGGATTTACTTTGATCCGTTCGCCTTCTACGATGAAGGGCGGGACGGTAACTGTTACGCCGTTTTCGAGAGTTGCGGGCTTGTTTGAATTTGAGGCGGTCGCGCCTTTCAGAGGCGGATCGGTGCGGGTGACCGTCAGTTCCATCGTGGCGGGCAAAGCGACGCCGATCGGCGTGCCATTGTAAAACTCGACCTCGATATTCAAATTTGGCATTAGCCATTGGGCCGCATCGCCAAGTTCGTCTTCGGTCAGCGAGACCTGCTCGTAGTTTTCCGAATTCATAAAATGATGGTGCGAGCCGTCGGAATATAGATAATCCATTTTATGCTGTTCGAGCGTGATCTTTTCCAGTGTGTCGTTTGAGCGGAATCGAAACTCAAACGAATTTCCCGTCAACAGATTGCGCAGCCGCGCCTGCACCATCGCACGCAGATTGCCCGGCGTATGGTGATGAAACTCCATCACGCGAACGGGCGAACCCTCGTGCACAATAACCATGCCTTTTCTTATATCGTTTGCTGAAATTGCCATAATACTCTAATTTGCGTCAAAACATAGCGCCGGGCGCAAAGGAGTAAGTTTAGTTTCTCAGATGCAGTTTTGTCTAGGGACGCTTTTTCACATTTTCACTTTTTCACATTTTCACCTTTGAATGGCAGCGGCGGCGGTTCTTCGCCTTCTTTTGGATATTCGCGGTTGATCGATCCGTAAATCTTAATTATATTGTCGATCCAGTCTTTGGCCTCGCCATTAGACGGATCATGTTTCACCGCCCGCCGATAATCACCCAGAGCCGAGGCATATTGTCGCGCTTCTGTCAGAGCTGCGGCACGTTTGAGATAAGTTCCGCTGAGAGATCTCTTAGCTTCAATGTCGGCCGGTGCCTTTTTAAAAGCGATTTCGGCGGCGGCGATCGCCGAGTCGTACTCTTTGGTATCTATAGGGTCGCCGCTCTGCGTCCATTTCGATTTTTCGCCTGACGGAGCTTCGCTTTTTGGCGCCTGATTTTCGAGCGAATGCGCGATCGCGGTTTGGGGCTTTTCGTCGGTTGAGACGATTGGAGCAACGGCCGTATTTTGCGGCACCGGTTTGCCGGTGTTGTTGCAGCCGACTGCTATACAAACGCAAAATAATAAGATTGTTGTTTTCATAAGTTTAATTGTAAATTGTTAATTGGTTAATTGTTAATTGGAAGAAGAAATTTTTCTCCCAATTAACAATTTACAATTATTTTTTGTCTATATATGGGCGAGCCTGGACGACGTAAATTTTCCCTTTCATTATGCCCCATTCGATGTCCTGCTCCCTTTTGTTGCCAAAGACTTTTCTGATGTTGATCGCCGCTTTTGCTAGTGCCCGAACTTGCAGATCATTGAGGACGCGCTTTTTTGCGCCGGCGCAGTTGTCAACTGTTTCCTTGAGGTCGCCGTTATCGTCAAATATAAGCGCATTTTGCTGTTGTGAGAGCGTCATCATAATCACGGAATTTGATTTTGGGTTAAAGAGTACCTGCTCGGGAATGCCTTTGTTGTTTGGGATTTTAGAATTATGCCCGCAGACGGCGCTTATGTAAACGGCATTTTTGTTGCGATCGTCGAACGGGTCTTTTGTAATCATTACGCCGCCGCGGTCCATATTGACGCCGATCTGGACAAGGGCCGACATATAGACGTCAGTCTGGCTGACATAATTGCGAACGCGGGCCTCGTAAGCTTCAAAATTCCAAAGCGACGCCCAGACTTTCTTCACTGCGTCCGTAAGTTTGTCTTCGCTGACGACATTGGCAACGCTCGAATACAAACCGGCGCCGCTGAAATTTGGCAGGTCTTCGCTGTTCGACGAGCTGCGGACAAACACCGGTCGCGCGCCAAGTTGCGCTTTCCATTTTTCGACGATCTCTTTTTTTAGTGTCTCATTAAACTTTCCGTTTTGGATGCTGCGGCGAAACTCTTCGAGCTTTTGCCGGCGAACGCGCGGGTTATGAACAAAATCGTTGTCGTCGGTCAATGCTTCGATAGTTTGGTCAAGGCCGTTATCTTTAATAAACTTGTTATACCAGTAAAACGGCACGGAAAAACCGTCGGGGATTGTCACGCCGGCGACCTTTGCATTCACCATCTCGCCTAGATTTGCAGCCTTTGAACCATAAGCGATGCTGTCCTTTTTGCGCATTTCATGCACACCCGCAAGTTTCGTTGTCTTGAGATCAACGGGCGGAATCTGTTCGTTTGGCGAAGTGAATTTTGTCTTGATGTCGTCCGGCGAGGCGCGGTCGAGACTGTAATCGGTCAGGTTTGCTTCGAGTTTGAAAACGTAAGTGTTGTATTCGCGAAAAAGCTTGTCGGCGTCCTTGATATAAACATTCGGGATGTTCCAGCCGCGTGCGAGGATATTGATGTGCGAAAGCGGCGTCGAGGGCTGTGCGACGATGATGCCGCGAACCGGCGGCAAACTCAGCGGCAATTCCCGAAGCACGAGTATCTCGTTATCGCCAATCTCGACCGTGTCGTCGAGCTTATCTATGATGTGAAGGCGACCAACTGCCGTTCCGGTGTTTAGAGCGAGATAGACCAGATTTCTGTTCAGCTCGTCCTGCAAGATTCTTTCGATGCCGATGTTTGCCGAAACGTCTTCCTGACGGATCGAATTGGGCTTATAAATTACCTTTTGAAAGAATGTCTTGTTTATTATCTCGTTGGCGATTCGCAGATGTTCTGCTGTTGCGAGGTCGCCTTCCCACAGTTCCCAGGTGAATTTTTCCACCGTCTTTTGCCACGCGATGGTTCCGACGATAAAGCGGCGATCCGCATCAATATACACCGGCTTAAAAACATCGGCGCCGCGCGGGACGAGATATGTCGCGAGGAGAAAATCTTTGTGAAAACGGAATTTTTGCGAATTAAGATAATAAATTTTGTTAATCGCGCGGCGATCTATGACGAACATCGTGTGCGGCATCGCGTAGGGCGTTCCCTGATGATAAACGCGGGCGATGCGATCAAAATCGGCTTGCGAGGCAACGCGGGGAAGCGAATTCTTTGATGAATCCGGCTTTTTGTCCATCGCGCCTTTTGGTTCGCGTGTAGGCGACGGCTTGCGCCACATTTGAGCGTTAGCAGCCGAACTTATCAGCAAAATCAGAAAGATGAGGCTAAACTTCAAACGCATAAGATTCTTTCAATTCAGTGGATAGTTGATAGTTACCAGTTTATAGTTTTCAAACTATCCACTATGAACTAATAACTATCCACTGAAAAAATATGTTTCATTCGCTAAGATGCACGACGCGCGTCCATTAGTTTCTCGTTAAAAAGAAACTTGTTGCGAAGATTATTGAGTCCTTCGGCACTGTCTATGCTGATGTCGAGATCGCGTATCAATCCGTCCTTGAGCGTGTATATCCAGCCGTGAATGGCGAGTTCCTGGCCGCGATTCCATGCGTCCAGCACGATCGTCGTTTCGCCGACGTTTAGCACTTGCTCGACGACATTGAGTTGGCAGAGCTTGTCGAGTTTTTCATTCGGATCGGCGATGGCATCGAGCAGATGCGAGTAAAGATTTGCCGTGTCCTGAATGTGCCGTAGCCAGTTGTCTATCAAGCCGTGCCGCTTATCTTCGAGTGCCGCTTGGATGCCGCCGCAGCCGTAATGGCCGCAGACGATGATGTGCTCGACTTGCAAAACCTCGACAGCGAATTGGATCACCGACAGGCAATTCATATCGCTGTGATTGACAAGATTGGCGACGTTTCGATGGACAAAAATTTCGCCCGGAGCAAGATCAACGATCACATTTGCCGAAACGCGGCTGTCGGAGCACCCGATCCACAGATAATGCGGGCTTTGCTGTTGGGCAAGGTTGGCAAAAAAACGCGGATCGTCGGCTGTGACCTGTTTGGCCCAGCGTTTATTGTTTTCGAGAAGCTCGTCAATCTTTGTCACGTTATTATCTTATCCGTCAGACTTGTTTTCGCGCAAAATATCTTTGCTGTTTTCCGCTTTGCTCGAAGCAAGCCGAGACTTTGCCTGAAAACGAATGCTCATAAAAAAGCTGCAAGCCGCCAGAACGACGGCGACAAAAACGGCGTCCTTGTTTTCCATCCACAACAAATAAGCGGCAATTACCATGAGAATCACCGCCACGATTTGAAAAGTTTTTATCATTTCTAGCCCGCCTTGCGTGCAATGTCGGAAAAACTTTCGCCTCGGAAAAAGGCTCCGACGGCTCGGAGCATCCGTCTGATCGCGCGGAAAACCTTTGGGAAGAACCAAACAAAAAACACGAGAAAAACACCCAGAATCACTGCAATAATAATTGGCGCAAAAACGGCCAGAACCGTGCCGATAAATGCGATCGCGTCCTCGATCAGCGAGAGCAGCCAGTTTGAAACCGGCTCAGGCGACAGATTTGCACCGACACGCAACGCGGCTTTTGTGCCGTGCGAAGACAAAGCCAATCCGCCACCGAGCAAGGTTGCCGGAATGGCAATACTCGAGTCCAGTTGATTTGTCGCTGCGTAGGCCACAACCGCACCAGCCGGAACGCGGATAAACGTATGCACCACATCCCAGACACTATCGACATACGGTATCTTATCGGCAAAAAACTCAACCAGATAAAGCCCGCTGGCGACGCCGATAATCCACCAATTATCAAGCGCGTCAAGACCGCCGGGCAGTTTGGCCGCCCCAAACTTTTGCAGCAGGCCGAGCACGGTGACGGTTGCATACAGATTGATGCCGCTCGTCCAAGCGGAACCGAGAGCTAAACTTAATGTCGAGAACCATTCCATAACATTCTCAAGCTTATTTCCAATTGTTGGCTATCAAATTGGCTTTGGCTTCCAACTTTATAGCCTCCTCAGTTCTGTCAGTTTTTCTTAAGAGTTTTGCATATTCTCTAAGATTTCTAATTGCTACATTATCAAAAACGAGCACTCCTTTACTGTCTTTCTCGTACCATTCCATAATTCGAATAGCACGCTGATACTGGAGTTCAGCAATTGCAAATAAACCTTCTTCACGATTGATATTCGCAAGATCACAAACTACATCGCTCGTTTCGAAGTGGGTTTCATAAAATGGCGCGGCAATAGCTCTAACATAATAAGGCTTTGCTTCAGCATATTTACCTTGTTGATAATAGCTTTTTGCGATGGCAGCTAGACCTTGAAATCTTAGATCATCGCTAGAATTGAATTTTTCATTTATTTCCAATGCCCGGGTAAGATTTCTCCGCGCGTCTTCGTACTTCTTCAGTTGTAATTGCGCGCGACCTAAGTAACTAAGTGATTGTTCATAGAATATTCCTGTCAACGAAAAATAGGCTCGGTCTGATGCTGATATTTGGCTATTGCTCCAATGTTTTTCACGCATTTCGATGGCCTTCATGTTATTATTTTCCGCTTGTTGATAGTTGCGACCACTGAAATAAAGCCCCGCAAGTCTGTCATATACCTCAAGTTGATCAACTAACATTAAGGTTTTGAAGTTAGGGCTATCTAATACTTTCTGATAAAGCTCCAAAGCATTCGGTTGGAGATGTCTATCTGCCTTTTTCGCGACTTTTAGATCTTTCTTGACATCTTGACCCGATGCGATAGTGCCAATAGTAAATAGTATTACGATTAGAAAAAAAGCATATAAAACTTTGTCATTTTTCATCTCAATTATTCCGTATATTATTCACTATTATCATGTCCCACGTCGATTTCATCATCCTTCTTAAAGCCGAATTTCTCAAGCCGATATTGGAGAGTTCTGAAAGTTAGCCCAAGCAGCTTTGCCGACTTAGTGATGTTGTTGTCGGTTCGTTCCATCGCCTGCATTATCAGGCTGCGTTCGACGTCTTCGAAATTGACGCCTTCGGGTGGGAGTTTGAAAAGATCGCCTGATGCGGCGACGGTCATCTGAGTCATTTCGGGCGGCAGGTCTTCGAGCGTGACGGTGTCATTTTCACAAAGCAGTATCGCGCGTTCTAATGCGGATTCGAGTTGGCGGACGTTGCCGGGATATGCGTAATCTTCGAGCAAGCGGCGGGCGTCCGTGCTGATTGTTATTTTGCGGTCCGTGTTGCGTGTGTGTTTTTTGACAAAATAATCTAGCAGGACAGGAATATCGGTGCGGCGTTCGCGCAAGGCTGGAAGCTCTATAGATAGAACATTCAGCCGGTAGTAAAGGTCCTCGCGAAAACGTTTTTCCTCGACCATGTGGGTCAGATCGCGGTTTGTGGCGGCAACCACGCGGACATCCACGTCAATGTCCTTGATACCGCCGACGCGGCGAATCTGTTTTTCCTGAAGCGCGCGCAGAATTTTTGCCTGCAACGAAATATCAAGTTCGCCGATCTCATCGAGAAAAAGCGTTCCGTTGTGAGCGATTTCAAAGAGTCCTTTTTTGTCGGCGACAGCGCCTGTAAACGAGCCTTTTTCGTGTCCGAAAAGTTCGGATTCGAGAAGGTTTTCATTTATAGCGGCGCAGTTTACAGCTTGAAACGCTTCACTTGAACGGAGGCTGTTTGTGTGAATCGAGCGGGCGATCAACTCTTTTCCGGTGCCGCTTTCGCCTCTTATTAAAACAGTCGAACTTGATTTTGCGATCTTTAGAATGAGCTTCTTGACTTTGTCCATCTCGTGCGAGACCGAGATGATCTCGGCGTCGAGCGTGGTCAATTTATTTAACGCCCGCGAAACTGTGTCGAGCAGCTTTTCGCTGTCATAGGGCTTTTGCAGATACTCGAACGCGCCAAGACGCATAGCATCGACCGCTGAATCAACCGAGCCGTGAGCCGTTAGCAAAATGACAATGATTGACTTGTCGAAATCAGTCAGTTCTTTGAGCAGGTCAAGCCCGCTCATGCCTGTCATTTTCAGGTCAGTCAAAACGAGATCGAAATGTCGGTCCGCGACAAACTTCATCGCCGCCTCGCCAGAACTCGCCGTCGTAACGTCATAGCCTTCGCCGGACAGAATTGTCTCCAAAATTTCTCTTTGATTTTTCTCGTCATCAACGACGAGGATGCCTTTTCTTGCCATAAAATTTTTTCACCACAAAGACACAAAGAACACCAAGAAATTACTTCGTGTCCTTCGTGGCTTTGTGGTTAACTCTCTTCCGCCTTTGGTAATCTTACCGTAAAC
>JAYVFJ010000443.1:0-2139 GCA_043773225.1 Chloracidobacterium sp. | reverse complement strand
CGGGACCGCTTAAATATGTTGTAACTATCTGTCATTACTAGCTTTATCTTATACAATAAGATGTTTAACTAGTCATGACCCTTGAATTTTATTAAATGAGTTCTTTGAAAACCTCCGGCTGCGAGCCTCTTGTTCCGTGTCTCATCCGTGTTTTCCGAGGTTGGCTTTGTTTTTCCTTCCCATTCCGGACAGAATCAACCACGGATCACACAGAAAGCACGGAAAAGAACTCGGAGATTTAGCTTTCTTAATGAAAAAACTGCTCTTCTTCCGATTAAAACTGGGTTTTTCAAGGAACCCTAATTGTGAAATCTGAATCTCAAACGTATTATCAATTTGTTTAAAGTGGTATGTTGAATATAAATTAACACTCAATCAGTCTTCCAAAAGCCGACCATGATACGTATACTATCCGTCATTTTTCTCTCCATTGTTCTTACAATTTCCGCCGTCGCTCAAAAAAGCATAAAGGTCGGATCGGCCGCACCCGCGTTTGCCGGAACCTCTCTCGACGGAAAGCCGTACGATCTTAATGATCTGCGAGGCTCAGCGGTGGTCGTTACATTTTGGTCAACGAGATGTCAGGTTTGTCACCAGGAGATACCAAAATTAAACCGGTTGGCCGGACAATATGACGCAAAAAAGGTAATTTTTCTCGCTCTCTCGATGGAAAACGAGGAAAAGATTTCGGCCTATCTAAAATATAACCCGTTTAATTTTCAGATACTGCCAAACAGTTTCGCCGTCGTCCTAAAATATGCCGACCGCGATCGCAACGACAATCTCGACATGGGTTTCCCATCGTTTTTTGTCATCGACCAGCAAGGCCTCGTCCAATACCGCTCAAGCGGCTACGACAAAACCGCCGCTCTCGATACCGCGATCAACAAACTCATCCTAAAATAGGCCGATTCGGGGCATCATTACCGCGTCGTAGATTTCTTGACATCGACCCGTTTTGTCTTTACAAATGGGTAATGAAAATTTTGCTCGCGTTTTTTTCGCTTTTCATTTTTTCCGGTTCGTTTGCCGCACAAACCAATCCGTCATTTGCCGCGTCCACGATGGATGGGACCAAGGTCGATATCACAGCGCTTCGCGGCAAAGTGGTTGTGATAAATCTGTGGTTTATCAATTGCCCGAACTGCGTCGAAGAGATCAAAATGCTAAATCAGTTGGTTGACGAATACGAGGGGAAAGGGGATGTCGTCTTTCTCGGCCTCGCCGCGAGCAAAAAAGCTGACCTGGAAAAGTTTTTGAAGAAAAATCCGTTTAAGTATCAGGTGATACCCGATTCGACGATAACGATCCTGACCAAATTTGGCACACCCGACAAAAACGGCGACATAAATGTTCCGTTCCCGATGCACTACCTACTTGATCGCGAAGGCAAGGTTGTTGTTAAAGTGCAGGGAATTAAGGGTGTCGATGCCGTCCGAAAAGAGCTAAAGAAGCAGCTACCGTAAACCATTGCCCGCCGTGCAATTTGTCTAACTGTGCGCGATCCGGTATATTTTTATTGGGCCTCCCTAAATGCGGAGAGATAGCATAATTGGTAATGCAGTAGTCTTGAAAACTACCGCGCGTAAGCGCTTGCAGGTTCGAGTCCTGTTCTCTCCGCCATTTTAATGTGGATTGCCGATTGGGATTTATATTGTCTCAATCGGCTTTTCTTGATTTAGGCTTCGTACGGCCCGGGCAGAAACGCGAGTGTTAACGCGCGTTCCGGCGGCATCCGATGAGTCTCGCGGCAATGGAAACACGCTTCCTAACGGTCGCGTTTCTGCCGATACACTTCTTTTTCCTTGCTTTCAAATTCACATTTGTTATAGCCTAGATGCAACACTGAATGATCGTTCATTCATAATTGTTTTATGCCCAAACCTGTCCGAAACGGCTCGTCCGGTCGAGCCGCCGTCACCGATAAACGCGAAGCCATTTTGCGGGCGGCGATCAAAGTCTTTGCGGGACGCGGCTATTTTAATTCGAAAGTCTCGGATATTGCCGGCGAGGCTGGGATCGCCGACGGCACTGTTTACTTGTATTTCAAGAGCAAGGATGAGATTTTGCATTCGATTTTTGACCGCGCAATGGCGGAATTTATCGCTGAGGGCAAAAAAGAGCTCGCCGCTGTCGAGG
>JAYVFJ010000442.1:0-3020 GCA_043773225.1 Chloracidobacterium sp. | reverse complement strand
TTGCGTGGCGAGGACGAGCACGACGCTTACGCATTTGTCTGGAAGCATCGCAAACAGCTTGGCTGGACAAAAGAAAAATATGCCGAGTCGGTCGTCTGGCGAAATATAAGAAAACAGACAAAGGACAATGCCCCCGAGTTGTTCGTTTGCGACGCAAATGAATACAGCGACTGCACGGAATAACGCGATCAGATCCTTATATTATTCAGGCTTTCCATAGCGGTTTTGATCGGATTGCCTGTTACGACATTTACGCGCAAAATGCCGCTAGGCGAGAAATTTGAACCTTCGTTTTCACTCAAAAACTGCATCAATTTTTCAGGTGAAACTCGTGCCGTTTCACCTAGTTTGATCGCGATGCTGTCGGCAGTCTTATCTATCGAAATGATAGCCATTCGCTCGGCAAGTTTGCGGAGGCGGCCGTATTCAAAGAGGTTTTCGACCGAGCGCGGAATGCGTCCATAACGGTCCTCGATCTCGGCGTGTATCTGCATCAAGCCTTCCTCCGTTTCAGCCGACGAAATACGTTTATATGTTCGCAGACGTTGGCTAGTCTCGGCGATGTAATCTTTCGGAATCGAAACATCAATTCCGAGATTGATTGAAACGCTCGTCTCGTCGGCTATCTCATCACCGCGCAGTTCGGCAATGGTTCGTTCGAGCATTTTTGTGTAGAGATCAAACCCAAGAGCATCCAAATGTCCCGATTGCTGGCCGCCGAGAATATTTCCGGCACCGCGAAGTTCGAGATCCAATGCGGCAAGTCTGAATCCCGCGCCGAGATCGGAAAACTCTCGTATCGCGCTTAGTCTTCGTCGCGCTATTGGGGTTAATTCCAACTCGCTTGGTATCAGCAGATAAGCGTATGCTCGTCGGTTCGAGCGACCCACACGACCGCGAAGTTGATACAACTGCGAAAGGCCATAATTATCGGCACGGTTGATGATGATCGTGTTCGCCCGCGGGATATCAATGCCGTTTTCGATGATCGTCGTAGCGACAAGAATGTCGTATTTATAATCAATAAAATCGAGCATCACCTGCTCCATTTCCTTTTCGTTCATCTGGCCGTGGCCGATGGCGATGCGTGCGTTTGGCACGATCTTTTGAATAAGCGCGGCGATCGGTTGAATGGATTCGACGCGGTTGTGGATGAAAAATATCTGGCCGTTGCGCGCGAGTTCGAGCTCGATGGCAGATCGAATGACACCTTCGGAAAACTGCACGACCTGCGTGTTGATGGCGAGGCGGTCACGCGGCGGCGTTTCGATTACGGACATATCGCGCATCCCGAGCAGAGACATATTTAACGTGCGCGGAATAGGCGTTGCCGACAGCGTTAGAACATCAACCTTCTTCTTCAAATGCTTAAGTTTCTCTTTGTGACCAACACCGAAACGCTGCTCTTCGTCAATGACGACAAGGCCGAGCTTTGGCAGTTGGACATCGGTTGAGAGTATGCGGTGAGTTCCGATCAGCACGTCAACCTCGCCCTTTCCGGCAGATTCGACGACTGACTTTTGCTCCTTGCTTGATCGAAATCTTGAGAGAAGATCAACCTTCACCGGAAACGCCGCAAAGCGCTTCTTAAAAGTCTCGTAATGCTGATATGCCAGCACGGTCGTCGGCGTCAGAATGGCCGCCTGCTTGCCGTCCATCACTGCCTTGAAGGCGGCTCGCATCGCAACCTCGGTTTTGCCATAGCCGACATCGCCGATTATGAGACGATCCATCGGCGTCGCGGTTTCCATGTCGGTCTTTGTGTCTTCGATGGCGGCGGCCTGATCAATTGTCAGGTCGTATGGAAATGCGTCCTCAAACTCATGCTGCCACGGAGCGTCGGGCGGAAACGCGTGGCCGCGAACGAGCTTTCGCTCGGCGTAGAGTTTTAATAACTCGTCCGCCATGTCCCGCATTGCGCGTTTTGCTTTGGCTTTTGTTTTTTGCCAGCCGATACCGCCGAGACGGTCAAGCGCCGGCGATGTCGCCTCGCCGGACGAATAACGCGACACGAGATCCATCCGCTCGACGGGCACAAATAACTTGGCGTCGTCGGCATAGATCAGCAGCATGAACTCGCGCTCGGCACCCTGCGACGAGATTGTCTGCAAACCGTCAAAACGTCCGATGCCGTGATCTATGTGAACAACATAATCACCAATTTTAAGATCGCGAAAATCGGAGATGAATGCGCCGAGTTTTGATTTGCGATTTGCGATTTGCGATTTGCGATTGGCTGCCTGCGGTTCGCCTTGAGTTACATCGCCGAAAATGTCGCTTTCGGTGTAAAGCGTCAGGTCGAATGCCGGCAGTTCAAACCCGCTTGAAAGGTTGCCGATCCTGATCGAATCGGTCGCCAACGAAGCGTCATATTCACGAAGAATTTCCTCAAGCCGCTCGGCCATTCCCGGCGTTTGAATTATGATCTCTGTCTTGCTCTGCGTTGTCTTAGTCTTTGCATGAGTTCCAAGTTCGGTAACAAATGCTTGAATATCGCCGTAAAATTTTCGTGTCGAACGTGATTGGATCTCGATCTCGGTTGCTTTCGATGTCGTGGAAAATAAGAATAGCGGAGCGGAATCTGTCGAGTCCCCCACAGCGAATTCCTCATCGGTTCCCGCAGCCGTTCGCCCTAACGCTCGCAGTTCCAAACTCGCCGCCGATTCGAGTTTTATCCTCAATTCTTCCGGCGTTAGAAACAGTTCTTTTGGCTCAAGCCCGACGTCGCCCGTTTCGGTTATTGCTTCGTAATTGTCGCTCGTGTGCTCATATAGTCCTGTCAGGGTATGTTCGACGGCGGTTGGTTCGTCTATTACAAATACGCAGTCGGGCAGATGATCGAAAATAGTTGCTGCAAGCGGTTTTACGAGCGGAATTAGAAATTCCCAGCCGGGAAAAGCCTCGCCCACGTCGGCAAAATCGGTGCGGTCTTTTAAATTGCGCTTAAATTTATCTCCGGCAAATCGTTGGCTTGCGAAAAATGCCCAATCTTTATAGTCCTGCGACGTGACTGCATATTC
>JAYVFJ010000441.1:0-2135 GCA_043773225.1 Chloracidobacterium sp. | reverse complement strand
GATCAAAAAGATAATCGAGCAGATCCTTATGAGGCGAAAATGCGGCCCGCAACTCGGCGACATTCAGATTTCCGTCCTGCATATTGGCTCGCAGGACGCTCGAAAATTCGTTTGCACCGACGCGTTTGGTCAGGATTCGCCACATCATCGCGCCCTTATTGGCGACCTCGGCGTAGTAAAAATCGTCGATTGGTGAAACGGAATTCATCGGTGCGTCACGTTTCGAGATGGCCGCGTATGCGATGCGATGACGCAGGCGTTCGACATCGGCCACATCTTTACCAAATTTGGTTTCGATAAATTGCGTCGCGATGTAGCGAGCGAGGCCTTCGCTGATAATGCCATAGCCTTCGCCGTTTACAGAGACGGCATTGCCGAGCCACAGTTTTGCCGTTGCCTCGGCTATATTCATCGCGGTCAGCGAGTCTATTTTTGAGCGGCGAAAAATCGCTTCGTCAACAATAAAGGTTCCGCCCGTGCCATAACCCGCGCCACGCCGACTCGAAACGATCCGCAATGGAACGTCCGGTAACTTTCCCAAAATTGTTGCCATAAAGGTTTTCGCGTCCAAAAGAAGCGTTGCGAGATCGGCCGCCCGCTTTTGCCCGTCGGCTCCCGTTCCCTTTGGCATATAGACGGAGACACCGTTCTGATTTGATAATTCCCAGTTTCCGCTGATGAAAAATGGATGCCCGTTGAGCTTGTTTTCGAAATATCCGGCGGCTTCGGTTCCGGACGAAACAACCGTTTGCCCATTTGGAGCCGTGACCTTTAACCGAACCGCAGCCGCGTCTGCTCCACGAGTAAAAAACCAGCTATTAGGTGTCGGATACCAGAATGAGAGCGGTAAAAATTGCGAGGCCGTTGGTGAGACGGCATTTAAGGCCGAATTGTCCTTGAGATTGATCTTATATTCGACCGTCGCGGTCAAGGACGCGTCCGGAGCAACCGAAGCAATTCGAGTCGCGACCCTTTGCAACGTGGCGGCGGCATTTATCTTTTCTTCGTTCTTTGTAAAATCTACAACTGAGTCGTTGATTTTTACGGAGGCAACGTCGGCGGCAGGAGAAATCCGCAGAGTTAGCGTTGATGCGGGTTTCCCCGACACATTCTTGATGCTCAAAATAGCTTTTACATTAACACTCCGGGCATTATCCTGTGGCAGCGTTACGTCAAGATCATATTTTTGCACCTGCCAAGTGGCGGCGGCACTTCGATTAGCATCCTGACCAAAAGACGATAAGTGAAAAATTAGAAGTGATAAAACAAGAAAAAGAGGTATTTTCATCTCAGCGTCCGTGCGGATTCAATTATTTGCAACCAATTCGTGGATTTGCTTAAGTTTAACAAGCAATTTCTCTAATCTGGAAAGCGGCAGTTGATTTGGCCCATCGCTTGGCGCCTTGGCCGGATTATCATGGACTTCCATAAAGACGGCGTCAACGCCGCAGGCGACGCCGGCACGGGCAAAGTGTTCGATGTATTCGGCTTGTCCGCCCGTTGCCTTGCCCAAACCACCTGGAAGCTGCAAGCTGTGTGTCACATCAAAAACAACCGGCACACCAAACGAGCGCATGATCGGAAAAGAGCGCAGATCGACGACGAGATTATTGTAGCCAAAGCTCGCGCCGCGTTCGGTCAGCAAGATTTTTTCACAACCGGATTCCTGCAGTTTATCGACGATATTCTTCGCATCCCACGGAGCGAGAAATTGTCCTTTTTTCACATTAACCGCTTTTCCGGATTTAGCGGCGGCGACAAGCAGATCGGTCTGCCGGCAAAGAAAAGCCGGTATCTGCAGTATGTCCGCAACCTCGGCAACCTTTTCAACCTGCCATGGCTCATGAACGTCGGTAATTACGGGAATATCCATCTCGTCCTTAACCTGAGCCAGCACCCCTAGCCCAAATTCCATCCCGCCGCCGCGAAAACTCTCGATCGAGCTGCGATTTGCCTTATCAAACGACGATTTATAGACAAAATCAACACCGACGTGGCCGCAAATGTCATTGATCTCCTTGGCCATGTAGAGAGCATGCTGCGCCGACTCAACAACGCACGGTCCAAGAATAAAGGTCAGCGGCCCGTCGCCAAAGGACATCTTTCCAACACTAAACGGTTTTACGTCCATATTT
>JAYVFJ010000440.1:0-2902 GCA_043773225.1 Chloracidobacterium sp. | reverse complement strand
ATTCCAACTCGACAATGTCGTGTAAGGGTCGGTCGCGGGATTATAGTAAATGACCGATGTCGTGTTTGAGATAAGATTAAGGTGAAGTGCGAGATCTTTCTCATAAACGCCGTTCGACCTCGTAAGCGTCGCGTTAAAAGCGGCCAAAACCAAACTCACCTGAGCCGAACTTGTCGCTCCGAACCAGTTTGAATATTCACCATTGCACGACTGAGCCAGACGCATTGTTTTTACCTGGCCCGCCGAACTGTCGGGCAGATTCATCACCGAGACCTGCGAGTTCAGGTCAGCGGCCATGTTCCTCTCGACCGTCGAACAAAACCACGCCGCTTCGCCCGGTGCCCTGTGCTTGCGAAAAACGGCATAAACCGTATGGTCAGCTGAATACGGCTCGATAAACTCGTTCACATTATCAACACGAAAAACCGTCGTCTGAATTCCCTGCGGCGAAATGCTCAGCTTCAAAGTCGCATATTTATCAGTGATGCCCCTGCCCGAAAAGGCGCGAATCTCGGGAAACCTTGCCTGCAAGTCCGGCTCAAAGTTTGAATTTTCATAAACCTCAAACTGCTCGTAATCGCCGTCTGCATTCGGCAGCATGATTACAACTGAGTTCGCCACCTTGCTGTCCACGACAGAAAACAACTGCTGCCGCAACGGCTCGATGCTCAAAGTAAATAATTTGAACTCAGCCGGAAACGACTGCCTCGAAACGGCCTTGTCCTTTGACAGGCTGTCAGGGCTGGTATTGTTCACAGTCCAAACGATCTGCTGTGCCGAAGCAGTTAATGTCATAACGCCGGCCAGAACAATGACGAGAAAAAGTTTGCAAGTTGTTTTCATTTTCAAAGGCTCCTACTTTTTTTATACCGTTATCAGGGCAACCGCTAAATCTCACGAAAATACACCAATAAATCCAGTGTATCTTTCGCGCATTTTCGTAGTTTTCTTAGGGGGCAAAAACTGCCAAAGAATAATACCACCAATCAAGGCAAAATCCTAACTCTAACTGTCAACCCGAGCAGGAGCGGGGGGACAAGCCCACTCCTGCTCTGATTTGTTTAATACGAAATCTCAACTCGTCCACCAGTAGCCATGACGCGCGGCTCGCCTTCGTTGAACAATATCCGCTCCCACGTCAAAGGTGAAATAGAGCCAACTGCTCCGACAGCCGTGAACCTGAGATTCAACAGCACGCCGTCATCGTCTAAAGGCAGCGGGCCGTAAACGACGACTCTCAACAAGCCCCGATGTTCAGCGTTTACAACTGCGACAAGCCCTCGGCTTACCGTTCCGCTGAGGACGACGGCGTTTGTCTGCGGCTGAATCACCGCCGGGTCGTATCTGAGATCAAACTCATAAGCGATTATCCCCTTATTCACCACTCCCTGAACATTGACCGGAATGATGACTTCCTTTTCAGTCGAAGCCGTCATCTGCGGCAGATCAACAGTCATGCTTCTCTCGGGGCCAAAGCTGTCACTTGAAAGGCTCGGCGACAGAGAAGTTGAATCGTTCCAGTTTCCTGAGACTTCGCCCATCAGCAGAGCCGAGTAATCCTCGCCCGTGATATCCATTGTCACCGACGCATACATCCTGTTGACTGGGCTGAATATCCAGTTTCCTGCCAATCCCGTCGGAGGTATCTGAACTATATAACCCGCGACCTCTCCCGCGTCGAACGACGAGATAGTGCCGTTGCCGCTGACGTCCGCCACGATCAACTGATTGCCGGTCAATTGCGGCAGCGGCGGCCCGGCAACATGCTGCGCGATCCGTGCGGCGTCAAAAGCATTTATGGCACCGTTCACCCCGCCTGTCTTGGAAGGCGTGACGGTGTAAGCCCCAGCCCCAAAACCACTCAGCGAGTATGTGCCAAGCATTCCCGTCAAAGTTGAAACCGGAGGAGCACCCGCACCGCTTACAAGCACGTTTGAAACAGCACGCGGCGGCGGAGGGCCGGTGATCGCATTGCCATACGTAACTGTTCCGCTGATTACAGGAACCGTTGGAGTTGCTGTTGGCGTATCGGTAGCAGTTGCGGTCGCAGTTGGAGTGTGCGTCGCGGTTGCCGTCGGAGTATCCGTAGAAGTTGACGTCGGCGTTGGTGTGTCCGTCGCCGTCGGCGTCGGTGTATCGGTCGCGGTATTCGTCGCCGCACTCGTCGGTGTATTTGTCGGTGTGTCCGTTGCCGTGCTGGTCGCAGTCGGCGTGAATGTCTCCGTAGCCTTTGGCGTCGGCGTGTCAGTTGCCGTATTTGTCGGAGTCGGTGTAAATGTTTCCGTCGCCGTCGGCGTCGGAGTGTCGGTCGCCGTGTTTGTAGCCGTGTTTGTCGCTGTATTGGTTGGAGTGGATGTATTTGTCGCCGTATTCGTCGGCGTCGGAGTAAAGGTTGAAGTTGACGTCGCCGTTGCCGTATTTGTCGCTGTGTTTGTCGCCGTCGGAGTCTGAACGCCAAACATGACCAAAATACCTGTATTCGGATTGTAGCCCGTCGCTCCGCTGCCGCCGCCGCTGTAAAGCGCGGTGATCGTGTGATCGCCGGCGGGGAGTGAATTCGTCGTAAGCTGCGCCGTGCTGGTGTTGTCGCCGACCGTCCCGACAACTACGGGAACAGGTATGCCGAGGTCAACGCCGTTGTCCCTGAACTGGACCGTTCCCGGCGGGTCGCTTGCTCTCGACGGAACGCCTGTCAATGTCGCTGTAAACGTCACGTTCTCGCCCTGTATCACAGGATTTGGAGTCGCCGTCACCACGACCGTCGTGTGATCGACATTTGTGACCGTCGGGTCGCCTGCCGTGCCCGTGTCGGGGTCGTTGGTCAAGACGGTCGCAAAGTTGCTGCCCGCAACCGCTCCCTGATTCGAAACGCTCGTATATTGCGGCGTCGGCGCGGCGTAAG
>JAYVFJ010000439.1:0-28711 GCA_043773225.1 Chloracidobacterium sp. | reverse complement strand
CGTTCAATCTGCGTGAAATGGCCGGTTTGAAAGTTCCGATCATCGTCGTCGTCCTCGGCGAAGGCGGCAGCGGCGGTGCTCTGGCCATTGGCATCGGCGACCGTGTGCTGATGATGGAAAACGCTGTCTATTCGGTGATCTCGCCCGAGGGCTGCGCCGCGATACTTTGGAAGGACGCCGGACGCGCTGCGGATGCCGCCGAAGGGTTGAAACTAACAGCGACGGAATTGAAAAAATTTGACATCGTGGACGAGATCATCCCTGAAACAAATCCGTGGACAATGCCGTCCGACGGTGACAAAAAGAGCCACAAAGCGTTCGATAAGATATGCGATTCTTTAAAAAAGAGCCTTCTTCATGAGATCAAGGCTCTTACAGCGGTCGATACAAAAAAGCTGCTCGACGATAGGTATAAAAAATTCCGCGAAATGGGCGAGTGGGTCTAAGAAATTTCTAACCGCGAAATACGCGAACTATACGAAATATTTTTTCGCGTATTTCGCGGTTAATATTTTTAAAATGGGATATCGTCGTCATTGGCAGCCGCTGGCGCAGAAGTTGCACCGTCGTCACCTGATGCACTCGCGGCCGATGAACTCGCGGCTTGCGGCGGGCCGCTGTGAGTGTCGTGATCTTCCTCGTGTTGGCCGCCACCGTAATTACCGCCACCATCTTCGCGTGAGCCGATGAACTGCATATCGGAGCCATTTACTTCAAGCGTTTTTTGGATGGCTCCTTCGCGGTCGGTATATTCATCCATACGCAATCTGCCTTCGATATATACCTGTCTTCCCTTGGTGAGGTATTTTGAGGCGGTTTCTGCCTGAGTACCCCAGAGAGTTACTCTGAACCAAGTGGCGACATTCTGAAATTCACCCGATTTGTCTCTACGCTTTTCATTTGTAGCCATTGAGAAACTGCAAACCGCAGTTCCCTGCGGCGTGTACCGCAATTCAGGGTCGCGGCCAAGATTGCCGACGAGAATTATCTTGTTAAATGACATAGTGGTTTTCCTCTTTTGTGTAAATTTATCTGCAAACTTAAGTTGTAGCTGAACCATCAATATAACACGACAAGGGGCGTGTGATAAAATCGTCATTTCGGTCGCAAATTACTAATGCACCACATCCCATTTCCCAAAATCATAGTTTTTAGTCTGATCAGCTTATTTTTGCTCTATTCGAGCTTGGCGGGGCAAAAGAAAGCTGCGGCTGAAGTTGACGTGGCGAAATGCTGGTCGTATCCGTTGGGCGATGCCGGTAGCGATAAGATCTCCGTTAGCTGGGACAAAATCTTTGTCGGACTTGAGGGTGGTAGGGTCGAAGCCATAACATCACTAGACGGCACAAAGATATGGTCGGCGGAATTCGGCGGTAAAATAAGCTCTAATTTTCTAGTAGTTGAAAATGGATTATTTTTCACCACGTCTATTTCTTCAACCAGCACTGCAAAAACAGGCAGCAAACTGCGTTCGATCAGCAAAGATACCGGAATTACCAATTGGACAGCACCGCTGCCGGATGCAGAACGGGAATTTATCGGCAGATTCAACGGCTCGATCGTTGTTGTTTCGCAAAGCGGCGCTATCGTATCGATTGATGCAAAGACCGGAATTGTGAAATGGACCCGGCAGATCGCAGAAAGCTTTGTTGCCGAGCCGTCGTTCACGCCCACTACCGTGATCGTCGCGACGGCGGGCAAACAGATATTCGGGATTTCGCTCTCGACCGGCGAGATTGACTCGATGCGGAAGGTTTCCTTTGGCGTGACGGCTCTGGCTCAAGGTGAAGATGATCTGATCGTCGGTGACGAGCGAGGCAATCTTGTATATTACGCCGTGAAATCGAGCAAGGCCAAGTGGAGGTTCAAGAGCGGCGGAGAGGTTTCAAACATTTTTCTGATTTACGGAGACGTTCTTGCTGTTTCACAAGATAATTTCTTGTATTTCGTCAATGGCAGAAACGGCGACCGCGCTTGGAAAAGACGTCTTGCCGGACGCGTCGCGCAAATTGCGACCGCCCCAAATCATTACGCCCGTTATGCAATAATCCAGACTTTTGGGGAGTCGAGAGTTGAGGTCATTGATCTTCAAACCGGTAAGGTTGCAGGGCAGATAATGTTTGGTGAAGACGAGAGCCTTGTGTCGCAGCCAGTCGTTGATTCGAACGGTGTGGTGTTTCTTCTTACTAACGATGCCGTATATGCGTATTCGAGCAAATATTTCGCAAGAAAATAAAGGCAGCCACAGGCCAATAGCCCGCGACCGCCAGTTTAAAATAATTTCAGCAGCTAAGCGCGTTTTTAATGTGAAACGACTTGCTGCTGCATTATTGCGTAAATTTCGTCTTTTATTGCCAGTTTCTTTTTCTTGAGGGTTATCTCCTCCAACTGCTCGTCTTCATTGGGATAGGTAAGATGAGCCAGTTCGCTCAATCGTGTTTCAAAATTCTGATGCTGGTGAACCAAATCTCTAAACGTCGAGTTGCTCTTTATCAATTCGTCTCTCACCGGATCAGCGGTTGACATGTCCATAGGGCGTTTGTCCTCACTTTTTTTCAAAATTTTCGGCCCGATGGCGGAATTTAACAATTTCGTAACCGGGTTAACCTTTATTCTAGACCTATCCAAAAAAATAATCAAGTGGATTATTATTCCAGTTAAGATTAGCCACGAATGCACGAATAAAACCTAAAAAATTCGTGCATTCGTGGCTTAAATTACGGATGATTCTAAAACGAGTTTCATTAATAAAGCGTTTTCACGGGGGTTTTCGTAAAACGAGGGGCGTGTCTGAACGCGTGTAAAACCGTTTTTCTCATAAAAGGATATGGCTTTTTCGTTCGATTCGCGGACTTCGAGCCAGACATTTGCGGCCTTTTTTTTAAGGCATTTCGCAATAAAAGCATTAAATAAGAACTGACCCATGCCTTTTCGCTGATCGTTTTCGGTAACTGCAATATTATATATCTCGGCGTCAGTAAAAGTTTCTATTTCCCCTCCGAGAACAAACCGCCCGACAATGAAACCTATGGTCGAATTGTTAGAGCCGACAAGACGAAGCATCACCGAATCGGGATTTTTCATTTCGTCGAGATAGCTCTGAGCCGACCAATGGCTGAGGTTTGTTTCTTCGCCAATGCGGATGAGATCGGCGATGTGTGTGGCATCGATGTGGCGAATCCTTAAGGAATTTTGATTGTGGGCGATCATTTTTTCTACATTGTAAATTGTTAATTGAGAAATTGTTAATTGGATAAGAGAAAAAATTCTACCAATTTACAATTATTTAATTGACAATTGACAATTAAGCGGCGAATTTCAAAAACTCTTGCTGATAAACAGAGGCTCAGTCACGACTCCGGCGTTTGTTTGACAAATGATTCCGATAGCATGGGCGATATTAGCTCCAAAGTTAATGATGCTATTTGCATGACCCGCTTTTTCATACAAAGCTGAATGTAAAACATAGGCAGCATTTGCCTCGTTTAGAATCATAGACAGAAATAATTCTTCTGGCATTGTCCGGGGATCATCGAGTGCGATCACTTCTCTTTCCTGCTTTTTGAATGACTGCAAACAAACGGCGTTACGGCCCATGGGAATGGCGGTAACTATTTTCTCGTTGTCAGGCTGTAAAAAGGCCATTGATTTTAGCGCAGATTCGCTGGACATTTCGATACCGAGTCCTGCTTTCAGGCCAAGCGCGGTTGCAAGGCCGATCCTGATGCCGGTAAAACTTCCCGGCCCGGCTGAGACGGTGATGAGATTGATCTCATTGCGCCTAATATCATTCGACGTGAGCAAACTATCTATATTGACAAGAAGCTCCTCGGCTTTAGAGACGTTTGATGTGCCGATCCAATATGCGATTTCCCTGCCGTCGTCAAGCAACGAGACACTGCCGCCGGAGATGGCTGATTCTATTGCGAGAATTATCATTTTGGCCTCGACGCAATAGTTTGTGGGATTCGGCGCAACAGGGGCAGTGCTCTTTTGCATGCGCTTCCGATTTGATAAAAGACTCGTGTTTTTGCGTCAAAACTGCCTTCCATTTCTATTGTTGCCTGGATAGCATTTGGACGGAGGCGTTTTTTTATCTGCGCAAACAGCGTGGCGGGGTTGTTCAGAAAATAATCAACCTGCATAAGCCGGACGCCGCTTGCCCATTCACGCTCAAGTTCGCGGATCAGCCATGCGGGCAGATTATCAGCCTCGTCTTTTATCGGCGTGTCGTCGAGATTCAGATCGATATAACGATGGGCAAGGGCAATCGTGCAGACGATCCAACGGCGGCGTATTTTGCTGACCGTGTTTAAACAACGCTCCCAGTCAAAATCAGCCGGACGGTTTTTGACGGCATAATAAATATCCCACAACTTGTCCTTATAAGCCCCGCCGTCGTTGAGCCAGTGAACGCATAGAACGCGAAGGTGGTCTTCGGGCCGAAGGATGCGAATATTTCCGCCTTCGATTTCCAACAATCGTGAATTTTCGAAGAGATCATCCCAATCAACCGTGTCGAGATGACGCAGCTCGCGATGGACGTCTATTCCGATGCCTTTCGCAGCCGGCGAGATCGCAATTTTACAAGCGGCGTCAAAATCGTTTGCGGGCACGGCCAGATCAGTGTCAATCGACATGCGCGAACCGGGTTCGGGATAGTATTGAGCTATCGCCAGTCCCTTTATCAGGATCGGTTCTATGCCCTGCTCGCGGAAGACAGAAAAAACTCTGAGAGCGCGGGTTTCCTGCAGCTTTTGTTGAAGCAGGTTCCACTTGGACTCGTCCGATATTTGTTGGATGGTTTCTGCGACGGCCACAAAGAAGAGAGTAACATGTCAGAACCGCCTGCGTAAGGCGGAGGCCAGATCGTTGAAAATCGCTAGCCGCACGCTCATGCAGAAAGTTCTGACCTACACGAGAAAAAAGTAGTAAAGACAGGCGATCTTTACTACTCTTTAGAAACCGTTAAGGAAATGAAATTTAACCCTTGCTCTTTGCAGCTGTGCCAGGTGCGCAAAGACCCACGTTGTTGCAGTTCGTGGTGCTGGGGCAATTCGCATTTTGGGGTTGGCTGCACATGGCACTGCTTGTGCATGCACAGTTTGCCACGGCATAAGCCCGATTCGGAGCTACAAGCGAAGCGATGACCGGAATGGCAACCATTGATGCCAGGCCGATCGTTTTGAGAACCTGTCGGCGCGATGTGCCGGTAAATCTCGGGGCGATTTTGCCGTCGAGCAGGTTGTTCTCATTAAGTTGATCGATGGCGAGCCATACGAAATCCTCAGTGACCTTGCCTCGGCCGTTCAATTCAAATTGCTGCACGATGTCTGTTATCGAGTTATTGCCGTTGCATGACTCCCAGATCAACGCAGCCGATTTGTTCAAACAATGGGCTTTATTTGTGTCGAGATCGTAAACCAAAACTTCTTCGGGCATTTCTTGAACCACGAGACCGGTTTGTCGGGCCATTGGATTCTGCGGATCATTCGGAATTTTCATTATCTCCTCCAGCGAAAATATTAAACAAAAATAATAAAGGGTATTTTACCCCAAAATGCATGCTTGTCAAAAGAAACAAATCAAAAAACAACACGCTAATAGCGTAATTCTATCTCAAATTACGTTTTTGTCAACGAAATTGAGCAATAATTGAGCGAATTCCTTTGCCGCTCCTCTAGGACTTGAAACGATTATGGCACGGTTAGCAACATTATTCAAGACGCGAAGCGAAAATTCCGGCCTGTTTCCGAAAGTCAGGGCGAACGGTATCATCTGCAAAACTCCGTTGCCCGCAGTTGCAATCTTTGGCCGCCATTTTTTGCCCTGCTCATATTGCGTGAACAAAACCATGCCGACACGCAGCGGGCCGCTCCCCTGAACGCCACCCAGTGACTCGACCGTCAGTTCATACGGACTATATTTTCCGTCGTCCGTGCGCATTGCCAGCGTGCGCGGAAACGGGTGCACAAAACCGTTGTCGTCAAAGATGGCAAAATCATCTGAATAATACTCAGCGCCTTGGCGAACCAACTCTGCGACGAGGGTGCTTTTGCCCTTGAAACTGTCACCCGGTATTACGATGGCAGTTCCATTCCATCCGACAACTCCCGCGTGCAGAAAAACCCGCTCGGGAGAATGTTCGCCCACAGTTGCTCGAATTATGCTGTCAAAAAGTTTGAAGAATTTCCTCCGCGAACGGCCACGCGAAATTTCTTTGTCATTGTGATGAAGAATATAGTAACCGCTCTTGTTGTGTCGCACATAGAATGTCTGGTCGATGTTTTTTGATTTTACCGGTTGCAAAGTATTAAGTAGAGCTTTGCGAGCGACGGCTTCGGCGTCGTTAACGGCCTCCTGCAAATTACCGTCTATCATGATAATCACGCCGTAAGATTTGAATATGAATGGACGAACTGATGTGTGTGATTGAACTGCGGTCATAAAAGAGAGATTTTCAACACAACGAGTTAAAGTGTCAAGCCAGAACACCTCGCTTTGCCAAAACGACCAGCAACAGGCCGGTCAATATTATTACGACCGGCAAGATCGCTATCTCGATGTCCGCGCGGAATTCGACCGAGAGCAGAATGAATGTTGATAAAATAAAAGCCAACACGCCGTAAAATGCAGTCACGCGGCGATGCGAGAAGCCGGATTGAACCAGCCTTTGAAAAAGATGTTCGCGATGAGCCTGCCAAATTTTTTCGCCGCGTATTGCTCGTCTTAATAATGTCACGACGGAATCGAATAAAAAGAACCACACAAACAATACAGCCGCGATCGGTAAAAGGTCAGGGTTTTTACTTGCAATAGTCCTCGCGATCAATGGGAGCGACGCAAATGTAAAACCGAGAAAGGCGCTTCCGACATCACCCATAAAGATCTTTGCCGGACTCCAATTATGCAGGAGAAAGCCAAGGCTGGCGGAAGCGATTACTCCGCTGAAAAGAAATATCGCGGGCATCTGAAGAATGTAACCCAAGACAAGCCAGCCGAGGCCAGCGATCACCGCCTGCAATCCGGCCAGCCCGTCGATGCCATCCATGAAGTTGTATGAATTTACCATCCACACAATCCAGATGAACGTTAGCACGTATCCCCAATTTCCGAACTTAAGTTGTCCGAGCATCGTGATGCCGTGCCAAGTATCGACATCGATGATGACCAAAATTGCGGCAATGCTGTGAATTAAAAGCCGCCATGGAAATGGAATGGAATAAAGATCATCGAGAAAGCTTACTAGCGCGATGATAAGCGCGCCGGAAAAATATCCCCACGAATATGTGCCCGGCAGATAAAGCGAAATAACGACGTAGGCGATCAGGCATATAATGACGATCACGATGCCGCCGCCGTGCGGGATTGGTTCGGTGTGAGAACTGCGTTCGTTTGGAATTGCAAGAAACTCTCTATGCGCGCTCCAGCGCCGGTAAAACCCGACGCCGAAATACGAAGCCCCAAACATAACCGCGAAAATGATCAGATCAACCATTTAGTTTTCGAGTAAACCAATTTGACTATAAAATATATGCCACGAATGCACGAATAATTTTCTTTATTCGTGCATTCGTGGCAATTCTTTTACTATCAACCAATCTCATTCCCATATTTTGCAACCGCGTCGCGGAGAGAATATTTTGCGACTGCCGCGTTACGAGATCTTTTTTCCATTTCCGAAAGCTCATCGCGATTTTCATATATCTGCAAAATGGCATTGGTTAAATCGTCTGGTTTGCCGGGCGAGACATGCCAACCGATCCGCTCTTCTTCTATAACCTGAGCCAATTCTGAACCCTCTTCGGTCAGAGCGAGGATCGGCTTTCCGGCGGACATAATATTATATGTCCGGCTAGGCATTGCCGTCCCCCACATTCCGTTAATCAGAGCGATCAAACCTACATCGCACGCATTCAAAAAGACGATCTGTTCGCTGCGCGGGCGGTAATCGAGGACAGTCACATTTAACAATGATCTATCGCGCACCTGATCTTCAACCCATTTTTTCTTGACACCGGCACCGATAAATAAAAAATGAATTTCCTTTTTATCAAGCAACTGTTCGGCGGATTCGATGATAGTTTCGACGTCGGTCGGATGTCCGATATTCCCTGCATACAAAAATACAAATTTATCCGAAATGCCGAGTTCTTTCAAAAGCGGATTGTTTTCTCTCGGCGTCGGGTGAATCGTTTCAAGATCGGCCCAATTTGGGATCGTCACGACGGGAATGTCGAGGCCGGCCGTTTTTTGTTGGAACAACTCGTTCATATCGCGGCCCATCACGATGATTTTCGCCGCGTATTTGTAAACCCAACGATTAAAAAAATTAATGATGCCGACGGACAACGAATGTTTCCGCAACGAACCAACCGCTATCAGTATTTCTGGGTAACTGTCCTGAATGAGAACCGTATAGCTCGCGCCGCGCAGCAATGCTGATAACGCAGTGGTTACGGGCATCGTCGGCGGAGCAGTTACGACCAAAATATGATCGCCTTTGCGAAAAAGTTTCAGCGAATTGAAAAACATAGCAACGCCGATCGTGAACATATTTACCAGCCTGTAAAGCATCACGTTCTTGTTTAGCGTTGTCGCAGACACGCGGTAAATTTCTACTCCGTTTCTAACCTCCCTTTTCGGAGCCGTCAGGCCACGCGACATATGTTTCGGCTGTCCGCACAAAACCTTGACATCCAATTTATCTGCCAGGCCTTCCGCGATAGACGTAAGATAGTAGCCGGTGGATATTTCTTCGGGGTAATAAACTTCGGTCAACACCCAAAGCCGTTTTGTTTGTGGTTGGCTATCGGTCACGAAATATGGCGTCGCTGGCTGTTGTACCCCAACAGGATTTTGCTCACGGTTTGAGAGACATTTTCGGCAAGGTATTCGCGGGGTGCGGTCCATGCCGCCGGCTGTGCGATCGCGATCTCGACTGCGCTAACGATCGAATCAGCCTCGCCGCCGCTGAGGATATTGCTCCCGCATTCAATTGTCTCGGGACGCTCGGTCACATCGCGGAGTGTTATATTCGGAATGCCAAAGATCGCACATTCTTCCTGCACCGTGCCGCTGTCGGTCAAGACAGCAAGCGAATTTTTTTCTAGTTTTACAAAATCAAAGAAACGTAAGGCTTTGAGCAATCTTACTTTTTTCGAGTCGGGCTTGATGCCAAATTTTTCAAGTCTCTCGGCTGTGCGAGGATGCACTGAAACCAAAACATCTTTGCCAAATTTTGATGCGACCGCAGAAAGACCTTTGAAAATATTTGTCAGCCGCTCCGGAATATCGACATTTTCGGCACGGTGCAGGGTCACGAGAAAATACTCAAAAGGTTTGGCAGCGACGCCGCCCATTATGTCGCTCGCCTCGATCTTGTCTTCATAAGAATCGAGCACTTCTTTGATAGGATTGCCGGTGACAAAGATGCGGTCTCGCTCGATGCCTTCGCGGACGAGATTTTCCTTGCTGCGTTCGGTGTAGGGCATCAGGACTGTGGAGGAATGATCAATGATTCGCCGGTTTATTTCCTCAGGTACGCGGTCGTCAAAACAGCGGTTTCCGGCCTCCATATGAAACACAGGAATGCCGTGACGTGCCGCAACGATAGCCGAAAGCGCGCTGTTCGTATCGCCAAGAATCAGCACACGATCGGGTTTCCGGTCTGCAAGAACTTCGTCGCATTTTGTTATGACCTGGCCGATTTGCTCGCCAAATGTTTTTGATGTTATTCCCAGATGAATGTCAGGCGTGCGGACTTCGAGATCTTGTATGAAAACATCGCTCAAACTTTCATCGTAATTCTGCCCGGTATGAACGGATATATGCTCGCAGTGCTGGTCGAGGACCTTCATCACCAGGCTGAGTCTGATAATTTCCGGCCGCGTGCCGAATATGGTCATTATTTTCATAATTTCTTAGCTCGCGATGAACTGACTTATTTCGTGACTTGAATTTATAAGCAGCTCACGCAATTCTCCGACTGCGAGATTGTTGTCTCTTGAAGAATATTCATTTGTGAGAGCCGGCTCCGTGTTCTGTTCATCTCGAAGTTCCGGCAGGACCGGCAATATTACATAATAGTCGCCGCGTTCGACTGTTCGAAAACATTCCTCTTCGGAAACCATTATCTCGTGCACCTTTTCGCCGGGGCGAATGCCGGTGTAAACCATCGGCAGTTTTTTGTCACTCATCAGTGCGAGAGCTACGTCCGATATCTTTGCCGACGCTACTTTTGGAACAAATGTCTCGCCCCGACCTTCAGTTCGGACGGCCTCGAACACCGTATCGACAGCTCGATCCAGGCTTAATAAAAACCGCGTCATTTCGGCGAGAGTGATCGTTATGGGTTGGTCATTCTTTATCTGCTCAACAAACAGCGGAATTATCGAACCGCGAGACGCGATCACGTTGCCGTAACGCACGCAGTTGAATTTGGTCGTCGGGCAATCGCGGTTTGCTTCGATAAGGATACGCTCTTGCACGGCCTTGGTCATGCCCATGACATTGATCGGTTTGCAGGCTTTATCGGTTGAAATACCAATGACCTTTTCGATGTGCAGATTGTTTTCCCGCACGGCCCGAACGATATTTGCCGCGCCATAAATATTTGTCAGAACCGCTTCAAACGGAAAATATTCGCACGAAGGCACTTGTTTCAATGCAGCCGCATTAAAGACAACATCGGCGTCGCGCATCGCCGCGACCAATGCGGAATAATCACGGACATCGCCGATCCTGAAATTGAGGCGGTCGCGCGAATTTTCGTAAATAACATCGTCGGTCGCGGTTTTGCGTTCGAGATATTCGAGACGCATGTAATGCTGCTTCGCCTCGTCGCGCGAAAAGACGGTGATCTTTTCGGGCGTCCCCATCTCGCCCGTCAATAAGCGGTTGACAAGCGTTTTGCCAAGCGAACCAGTGCCGCCGGTTACAAGTATTCGTTTACCTTCTAATTCCTTCATTTAGGTTAAACAAACATTATGTGCATAAGCCAGCGCGTTAGCAAGGGCGAAACCTTCAACGTCCCTGTATCGCCCTTGCTTACCCGCGGGCTTGTGCACTTAACGCAAACTCCAAAACTTCCCGATTCGCTTTTTCATGGGCTGGATCGGAAAGCCATGCGACGGCAAATCTGCGGGCACGCTGAGACATTTCGCGGTATTCGTCGTTGTTCATTTCAAGACAATCGTTGATGACGTTAAGCCAGGATGCAGGTTCTTCGAGGGGAATATCCCAACCGACTCCCTGTTTTTGGAGGTTTCTCCACGGCGATCTGTCGCTGATTATCAAAGGGCAGCCGGCCGCAAGCGCTTCGATAAAAATATGGCCGAAATTTTCGCCCAGCGTTGGCAGGACGAAAAAATGATATTTTGCCATCGTATCTGCCGCATCTTCGTGCGGAACAGGGCCTTTTGCTTCTATCTTGATATTGTCAGGCAGCGTTTTGATGATCTTCTGACATTCATTCCAATAGTCGGCGTCCTCGATTGGGCCGAAAATATCAATCGAAAGGCCGCCTTTAACACTGCGCATTTGATCGAGCAGCCAATTAAAATTCTTTTTACGCATAAACCGCGACAAAAATATCATTGTTGCTTGTCCTGCCGTCTTTTCCGGTTTTGACTCCGAATTAAAATCTTCGAGTATCATTCGCGGCGGCATATTTGGCGCGATAAATATCCGGCTGCTTTTTCCACAGATGTTTTCCACATCAGTTTTTTCGGATTCAGATGCGGCTTTCCAAATAATATTTTTCAATAGATTCAACAACTTAGCAGTTCTAATATAAAGTTGCTTCTTAAGTGGTTTGAGTTTTAATCCGCCGGGCACAAGTTCGCCTTCGGGAGCCAGAATGACCGGAATTTTACCGATGAGGTTAAGTCGGCGCAAAATGAGCGTAAACACCGTAAGCTGACTAAAAAAGCTGTTTAAATAGATCGCGTCCGGCTCAGTTTCGCGGATCAACTGTTTTATTTTGCCAATGCTCACATTATTTTTTGACAGATAATAAACTTTCGCGTTACCTATTCTATTCCAATCATTAAGGCGAACATTTACATATGAAGTCTTGTTCAACGGCCCGTCGTGGTCGCGCGTGACAACGCGAATCTGATATGCGTCGCTCAGCCGGTCAATCATATTGACGAGTGTGCGCATGGCTCCGCCGCTTTCAAAACCGGGCAGATAGTAATCGCAAATAACGAGGATGACCGGTTTTATTTTCTCCATGTTTCGTAAGGCGTCGGGTCGGCGGCCATCTGTTCGATCATTTGTTCCCAGTCCGGCGGCGTAAAATTGATCGTGTCTCTAAATGCTGACGAATCGAGGCTTCTGTCTATGACGTGATCCTCGAAAGGCTCTATCGTTACGTTTGCTTGATAGTATTTATTTAAGAGACTCAGCAAATCAAATTTGTTTATCGGTTTGCTGGAAACGTGATACACGCCCTGTAGTTCCGGATGATCGGCGATGATTTTTGACAAGACTTCGGCCAAAACGACGGTCGAAAATCCTGAGTAGATCGCATTCACATATCCTTGGACAGTCTTCCCGCTGTTGCTGAGAAACCACTCGACCAGGCTGTGAGCTGTCGCTAGTTCCCTGCCAATGATCGACGTTCTAATGGATAGGCAATTATCCCCTTTTACCTCGCCGAGGAGTTTGCTGATGCCGTAAAGGTTCCGCGCATCCGGCGTATCAACTTCAGAGTAGTTCCCTTTATCTCCACTAAAGACGCAATCAGTGCTTATCGTAATGAGCCGGAATTCATATTGATGTGAAAGTCCTGCTAAACGCTGCGGAAAGACGGAGTTGATCTTGAGCGTTTGAACTACGTCTTCAGAAGCTGGAAGCTGTTTGATAATACCTACGGCGTTTATTACCACTTCAGGTTTTGCGATCTCGATTGCCCGACGAACGGAGGCAATATCTGTTACATCAATTCGTTCAATCGTCCGGTCGCGGTCAAAAATTCCAAAGCGTTCTACACCAGCGAATTCGCCTCTGATTGTTCCCCAAACTTCAAACTTCGCGCCAAGAATCTGGACAAGCTTGTGCCCGAGCATTCCGTTTGCACCAAATATTAAGATCGGCATATTAAGATGTCGTTATACAGATCGGCGTATTGTGCAGCGACCTTTTTCCCGTCAAACCTGTGGACGTTCTTCTTTCCCTGTTCGATCAATGATGTTCGGTATTCAGGATCATTGATGATCTTTTGCAACCCGCTGCGGATGCTCAAAACGTCATCAGGATCAACCAGACACGCCCCTGTTCCTGCGACCTCTTTCATCGGCGACCGGTCACTTGTGATGATAGGTTTGTGCATCGCATGAGCTTCGATTATCGGTAGTCCAAATCCTTCGTAGGTCGAACAAAACGCAACGATGTCCGCCTTTCGATATTCTTCTGCGATGTCTTTTTGGTCGAGGCCGGAAGTGTTCTCATATTTGATCGCGCAGGAACTAAGCGTTTCGGATATTTTAGCATCCAGGCGTCCGATTATTCGAAGTTTACATTTTATGCCGTGAAGTGCGTGGATCAAATTTACAAGATTTTTATTTTCGGCAGTTCCGATCTGCAATATCACCGGACAATTTTCATCAAAGGGCTTTTCATCACGCGGCTCAAATCCCTCGATTATCGGGTTTTCAATAACGCGGATCTTTTGTTCATCAATAAAGTTGTATTTTAGTATTTCATCTTTGGTCGAGCGCGAGACCGTTGTTACAAAATCCAACTTTTTCAACGGTAGTTTTAAAAATAGCCATTTTAATACAAGACGCCTGAGGCCGCTGCGGCGATGGAGAAAAACCAGATCGTGAATGGTCAGAACCGTTTTATTTTTTGGCAGACGCAAAGCGATATAATGCACTTGGCCCGTTATGTGATAAATATCGGCCGGTTTTGGCCTGAAAAAAAGAAGGTTTAAGAAAGTGCCAAATATTCCGTTTCCATAAGGCATTGATTGTCTCTCGATCTCGAAACGACCCTCGGGCAGATCCTTTGCAATTTGCTGAAAAACCCTTTCGATGCTGACATATTCGGAGGGTTTTCTTTCGACAAAAAGGATCTTGTGTTTCATCGGATTCGCGCGCCGTTAGATCGTGTCTATCACCGGTTCAAGGATTTGACGCGTGATCGCAGTCGTGCCTACCTGTTCGACGACGAGACCGGCCGAAAGATTGGCGATCTTGGCTGCGCTAATGAAATCCAAGCCCGCCCCGAACGCTACCCCAAGGCTGGCTATGACCGTATCACCCGCTCCGGTAACGTCATAAATTTCTTTTGCCGTCGTGCTCAGGTGGACAGGCTCCTTTTCCTTTTGAAACAGCGTCATTCCGTCTTCGCCCTGCGTGATCAAGACCATTGCGAGATCCAGTTCGTTAAGCAATTGGTTCCCCGCGATCTCAATAAGCTCCGGTATATCTTCATCCAAGTTGCATGCTTCAGCAGCTTCGCGGCGATTGGGGGTTATCAGTGATGCTCCGGCGTAACGGGAATAGTTTTTACCCTTTGGATCGACTAGAACCATTTTTCCCTGTGAACGTGCCGAGTCAATGAGTCGCCACAACAGACTTACAGACAATAACCCTTTTGCATAATCGGAAACTATAACGGCATCCACTTCGGTCAGAGCAACCGAAATCTTTTCCCAAATGCTTTCGTGATCTTCATCGGAAAACGCAGCGGTCGTTTCCTGATCGACGCGAACAACCTGCTGGCTGTGGGCGATCACTCTTGTTTTGACGCTTGTCGGACGATTTGCAACTCGAACGAGCGAATCGGCAGATACATTTATATCTTCAAGCAGACCGAGAAGAATGTCAGCGTCGTGATCGGTGCCGACTGTGCCAACCAAGTATGCGGTCGCTCCAAGCCCGGCGATGTTGGCAGCGACGTTTGCGGCTCCGCCCGGTGCGAATGTGCTGCTCTGCAACTCGACAACTGGGACGGGGGCTTCAGGTGAAATGCGTCGGACGCTGCCCCACCAATAGCGGTCGAGCATTATGTCGCCGACAACCAGAACCCGGACATTTGCAAAATTATCGAGAATGCTCATTTGCCGTTTGTGTATCGCGCTTCGATCATCTCGCACCAAATATGTGCGATCGTGATGTGTGCCTCTTGTATTCGTGCCGTGCGCGTTGAAGGTATCATGAGGCAGGCATCGCACAGCGAAGCAAGTTTTTTTCCGTTCGCTCCGGTCATTCCCAAAACCTTGCAGCCGCGACTTCTTGCGGCCATTACTGCTGCGATCACATTCGGCGAATTGCCGCTCGTGCTGATTGCGATCAACAGGTCGCCGTCGGCGGCAAGTGCCTCGACCTGACGGGCAAAAATACGCTCGAAAGAGTAATCATTGGCAAGAGCTGTCAGCGCGGAAGTGTCGGTAGTCAATGCAATCGCCGGCAGGCCGATTCGTTCAGATTCGTAACGCCCGACAAGCTCGGCAGCGATATGCTGTGCGTCGGCAGCGCTGCCGCCGTTGCCGCACAGCAGAACTTTTTTGCCGGCTTGAAATGTTTGGTAAACAAGGTCGGCACATTCGGTTATATTCGCTCCGTAATTTGATCGCAGAATCTCGAAAAGCTCGATATGCTCTCCGAGCGCATTCCCGACCATCGAACCGCTGCTTACTTCTTTTTGACTCTCTTTTGTTCCCATACGCCCAATAATATCGCTGGTCGAAAACCCTTCTTTCAACGGAAGCGAATAAACTTCACCGCCATTCGCCGTGACAAAGTCTGCCCCGATGATCTCATTAACCTGCCAATCGCCGCCCTTTACGAGAACATCGGGCTTGATCTGTTTTATCAGATTTTCCGGCGTCAGTTCTTCAAAGATCACAACTTCGTCAACCGATCTTAAACCCAAAAGCACTTCGCGTCTTTCATCCTGGTTGATGATCGGACGATCTCTGCCTTTGATAGCCCTGACCGAATCATCGCTGTTTATGCCGACTATCAACGTTGTCCCGAGTTCCCTCGCGCGCGAAAGAAGGTCAATGTGCCCGGGATGCAGAATATCAAAACAGCCGTTTGTAAAGACGATCTTTTCCATTCGAGAGATAAAAGTATAGCTTTTGACACGTTGCTTGAACAAATTGCAGAGGCTCAAATGTGTTTCACAAAATGTGGCACGTGCCACATATAGAATACTCACATGTTAGCGAAGGCGGGTAAGCCGGAACGTCCGGTTATCTCCTTTGACGCCTACGAGCGCGAAATAAAGTTCGTCTGCGAGTGTATTTTCGTAGGGAAAATGGATCGTGCCAAACATAAACAGAGCGTGGTGCCACATGTCCTTTTTGAATTTGACGATCTCGCGGCATTTGCCTTCGCCATCGACGTGCCAGACGGCTGCGACGTTTTGCTTTTGGCTCGGAGCATTTTCGGCCGTGGTTGTAAAGAACAGGTCGTCACCGATCCGTTTTGAGTAGAAGACGGTTCCGTTCACTTCACCCAGGTTTTCCCGTTCGAGAGTTGCCCGGTTGACCTTGCAAATATGGTTGGAGCGGAATTCGGCGTCGGTTCCGTAATAGAAATGATCGCGTCCGAAAAGGATGCTGACAGCACGCCATGTTTCGTCGCCTTCGCCTACGACTTCAGTTGTCTTAAAACCGTCTAACGTGCGGATGATGCGGCATTCGCTGTCGTTGTCGCCGGTGAGGCAATAGATCGCGCCAGTAAATTCGTCGAAATAGAGGCCGTGAATATGCTTGATCGATCCGGGCGAGAAAGTGTATGCGATCTCGAGTTTGTCGTTCCCCTGCCTGTATTTATAGATACGCATTTCGCCGCGTTCGTCGTTGGCGAGATATTCGCCAAAATAGATATCGCCGTTTTTGTCAATCGCACAGGCGGCGCGCAAAACGCGGCACGGACGGACAAGGCCCTGGGGTTTAGTGTATTTCCCGTCACGAATTATGCCCACCGATTTATCGAATGTTACAAACAGTTCGCCGTTGTTCAAAGGAACGATGTTTGTGACCATGAACCGCAGAATGCGTTGGGCAAGACGAAAGTTTGCTGCGAATTGCTTCCACGCGGGAGCTTCGATGACGGCGACTTGCGCGAAAGGCGGCTTGAGATCGGGTGAATGGTATATGCGATTCCGGCGGGAAAGATAATAGTTCCCTGTTTCCGCCCATTCGACGGTGAAACCTTTTAGCTCGGCAACTTCTTCGGCTTTCCATTTCATAAACGTCTATCCTGCTTTTTTGCAGTAAAACGAACCTATCACCAAAACGTCCATCTTTGTTCTCAAAAAACATTCGATCGCCTCGGCAGGCTGGCAAACAATCGGCTCGTTCTCGTTGAAACTTGTATTGAGTATAACGGGAATACCTGTCTTTGATTCGAATGTGCTGATGAGGTCATAGTAAAGCTCGTTTTCGTCGCGGGCAACCGTTTGTAGTCGCCCGGTGTCGTCAACATGGTTGACGGCAGAGAGACGCTCGCGCCACTCGGATTTTATTTTATAGACATGCAGCATAAACAGCGACGGGTGATCCTGCTCGAAGATGTCCGATTGACGTTCCTGCAAGACGGAAGGAGCAAACGGGCGAAACCATTCGCGGTGCTTGATGCGGGCGTTCAAAATATCCTTCATATTGGGAAAGCCGGGATGCGCGAGGATCGAACGGTTGCCCAAAGCCCTCGGCCCCCATTCCATCTTTCCCTGAAACCAGCCGACGACGTTTCCGTTTTTAATCTCTTCTGCCGTTGCTTCGAGCAGGTCCTGACGATCCAACTCGCGGTATTCGATCTTGTAGCGGTCGAGTTCCTGCTTAATTACGGAGTCGGTAAATGAATTGCCGAGGTAGGCGTCTTTCATCACCCAGCGTTTCTTTTCTTTGAGGATTGCGTTACTCACATAGAGCGCTGCTCCGATCGCGAGGCCGTCATCGCCCGCCGCGGGCTGGATGCAGGTCTCGCGGTAAGGCGTCTCGATCAAGAGCTTGCCGTTCGCCACGCTGTTAAGAGCGCAGCCGCCGGCCATTGCGATCCGCTCTTCGCCGGGGACGAGTTTGTAGAGCGAATTCAGCAGGTGCATGTAGTATTTTTCAAAAATGCGCTGCAACCCAAAGGCGGCGTCTTCATCCCGCTGAGTGATCTCGCCATGCTTTTCGCGCGGCGGGCCGAGTTCACTGATAAATTTGTCTGAGTAAAGACGGTGGACGATCATTTCGCCTTCGTCGTTGATCTCCATTCCCTGGTTTGCTCCGAACGGAAGAAAGTAGTCGGGATTTAATTCGAAGCCGTCCTCTGTTGTAGTTAGAATGTTCTCAAAAAAATCGTGATAGACGTCGCTGCCAAGTGGAGCGAGGCCCATAACTTTGCCTTCGTCGCCGTATTTTGGATAACCGATGAACTGACAGACTGCGGTGTAGAGGGTGCCGAGCGAATGCGGAACGAAGATCTTTTTTAAGGGTTTTATTTCATCGCCGATGCACTCAGTTAACAGGCAAGAAACAAAATCACCCGAGCCGTCGATGGTGATACCGGCGCAATTTTCCCAGGGCGAAATGAAGTAGGCGCTCGCTGTATGAGCGAGGTGATGTTCGACGTTGTATGTCTTGAAAGAAAGTGTCGCGGCGTCAATTTTGCATTCGGCGGCGATAAGGGATTTTAGATCGTCGAACGTTTTGGTCTTGCTTCTCATTCGGGCGAGATTTAACAGCTTACTCGGATGGCGAAGTGCAAATTCCAATTTTTTGTGAAGATTTGCCGACGAATCGCGGCCGACCGCAACGGCGTCAATGTCGGAAAACCGGACATTAGCGATCTCAAGGCATTTCTCTATTGAGAGCTTTGGAAAGCCGGCGTAATACTTGACGCGGTTGAGCCGTTCTTCGGCAATTGCGGCGACCGGAACTCCGTCAATGATGATCGCCGCGCTTGATCCCGCGTGAAAAGTGTTGATACCGAGAATGACGCTCATTGTTTAAAGAAAGTATTATTACGAAATGTCGCAGTTACCTCGTTGGCAGGAATTTCATTCTGGCAAGCAGATTGACGATCAGAATCCCGGTAACTGCGACGATACCGACTTTAATAAACTGTGGAATGATCGTGCCGTAAAATCCCTCATACGACACAGACGTTAGCAGCATAAAATAAAGCATCGAACGCCAGATGCTTGGCGGCTGCAACTCTATCAGCGCCCGGTAAAATATTCTCAAAAAAATGCCAATGACCATCATCCCTATCGGAATGCCGACAACGCCAAAATTACGAAGCAGGTCGCCGAACGGCGTGATGGCAAACGAATTATCGTTTTGACTAAAATAAAGATCGCTGTATTTGCGCGGGTCGGATGAAGACGGTTTTTCTTTCCAGATGACACGCGGGATCAAAAAAATTGTCATGTCCTTCCAGATATTATTGTCCAACTCGTAAGCCTCCTCGTAAGGGGCGAGCTGCTCATAGTTCGAGACGACTACGGAAAATGTCGTTAGAATGTCAATGCGTTCGGTCATGTTCGCCAGGCCGTATTGCAGCGTTTCGAGCGAATCGCCTTTGCCGATCTGGTCGAATGTCCGCGTGATATTCTGTGTGTATTGATCGAAACCCTGCTGCGTTTCCACACCCTTAACGCTTCTGAAGGTCGAGCCATAGATCATGCCCGCAATTAGAAGCAGCGTAAGAACCATTCCGGAGATTACAACCTGTTTTACTTTTAGTTCGCGTCCCGATAACACATAAGCCAGTGCGATGATGATAAAAATGCTGAGTGCGCTGCCGCGATTGCCGGCGAACAGAGCCTTGCTTACGGCTGTAGAAATTAGCAGCACCAGCAATACAGCATTGATGACAGTAAACCTCTGCTTGCGAAAGATGATGATCCAAAGAAGAAAGCTTGCCTCCATCCATAACAGCGTTGTCATATAGATCAGGCCGTCGTAAGAATTGATCTGATCAGCCCTCTGATAGCCGAAAACACCTAAGATAAAAGCAAGAATAGTGTTAAAAATGCCGAGCATCAAAAGCACGACGCCAGGGCCGACATAACTTGAAAGATCGTAATTTGCCTGGGGGAGAAACCGCTCAATCGATCCACCGATCCTTGCTCCTATCGGCAAAAAGTATCCGACCGCAAGCCCGGAAAAACCGAGCGCTACGAGGACGATAGTAAACGGTAAAGTATATGGAATGTCCTGCGTGAAAGCTATAAAATAAGGCTGCGACCATCCAAAAGCAAAAAAGAGGCCGCCTAGTATAAACGCCGGAAATAAATATGACCACGTAGCGAATACTATCGGATCGGCGAAACTGAATCTTCCTTTGTAATAAAGATAGACGGACGGCGCGGCCATAACTATCGCCAGCCCGATGATCCACGGAACAAGAAAAATATATTTAAAGGATTCAAAAGCACCGCTCGCGGCGATTATGACAAACAGGGTCACGACCGATGTCAAAGCCATCAGTATTATGCCCGGAATTATCGTCCTTTCGCCGCCGCTAGGACGCACATTTCTAAAATGATCTGCCTGGTGCATTTCTTATTCTTTTTGATCCGACAAACGGCAAACCGCAATGATCCCGTCTGCCCATTGCGGAGCGATAAAAGTGCAAACGTCATTGATCGCGTTGAGATACCATCTGTTGTGTGGCCGGTGCTCCGTCCCTATATCATAAAACAAAAACTCGTCAACGGTCAGCCCGTGTCTTTGCAAAAGCACCGAAAGAGTCGAATAGGAATAGTATGCTACGTGGTCGGGATGCACCGGTTCCTGAACACCTTTTTTCCCGCGAAGCCCGTATTGAATAAATCGCATTCCGCAGTAAGCATTGATTGTGGTGAGCAGCAGCAGCGTGTCGGCTCTCATAAAGCGTTTAATTCCGTCGAGAAATAGTCCGACGTTATTGAGATGTTCGATCATCTCGCCGGCCACGATGACGTCAAAAGTTTCGTTGAGCGGAACGTCGTCGAGCTTTTCCAGATCAGCTCTGTAGAGATTTTTTGTTCCCGTTTCAGCCAGAATATCCAGGCCAGCCGGATCGAAATCAAAACCGTATAATTCTCTTGCCGTTTTTTCGAGGTCAAAATGCAGGAGCATATTGTTGTCCATCGAATTTTGTGTGTAGGGATAATTCGCGCATCCAAGATGCAGCACTTTTTTGCCGGCACAGAGGCTTTTAATAAAATCGACCCTTTGGACAAGTTTCATAACAATAATGATCTACGAACGTCCCGGTTAAGCAGCTAAGTAATTTACTAACAACGGCCATTATTATAGGCTAAGTTTACCTAAATTTTTGTTCCGTCCAGCTTAGATGAAAAAAAAACCGGGCTCCATTCAAGAACTAATAAGAAGTTATACTTTTTATTCCCCAATCCAAAAAGGCAAGCATAGATTGTCCGATCTTGCCTTTCGCCTTTCTCCGGCACTGCCGCCCGAGATCGTTGTAAAAACGACGGACGGCCGTGAGCTTTCCATTGATACTACAAACAGTTCCTATAAATACATCTATTTTTTAGGCGATTACGAGCCCGCAATAACAAATATCTTTAAAGAAATAGTCAACCCCGGTGACGTCTGCCTGGACATCGGTGCAAACATGGGTTGGTATTCTACTTTGTTTCAAAAGCTTGTCGGCGAACGAGGCGAAGTCCATGCATTTGAACCGGTTCCGAATATTTTTGCGCATCTGACGCGCAACGTAAAACTCAACTCGCCGCCGGACAACGTTAGGTTAAATAATCTTGCTTTAGGTAATGAAGCGAAAGCTGTCGATCTGCATGTTTTTTCCGGTCTTCCTGACGGGCATGCATCGATCTCCACTTTCGATAATTCGGACTATGAAGTTTTTCCCAGCCAAATGATGACTCTTGATTCTTACCTTTCTGCAAACAAAATTGAGAACGTCAAACTCGTTAAAATGGATATTGAGGGTGCCGAATTAATGGTTTTAGAAGGAGCGTCAAAATTATTTGAGCAAGAACAATTGCCTATCCTTGAGATAGAAATGGCACTTGCCACGACTCGCGGCTTCGACTATTTGCCAAATGACATCATAGAATTTATTCGCAATAAAGCTGACTATAATTTTTTTGCGATCGACGAGAACAACTTTTTACTAAAGCAAATCAAGGGCTTTGAGCCGGAAGATATCGGGGCAAATGTGTTCTGTTTTCCCAGGACATTTGATCTGGGAAAAATATCTAATTGGTTACGTTAGAGCGGGCAAAAATTCCCCGGATCAAAAGCTTGTCGTCGTCAGTTACAAATTTTAAAAGCCAAAGAACAAAACAATATACCGCTCCGCCAAGAAAAACAGAAATGATAAATGTCGGCCAAATTGAAGGCAGGAACGAAACGACGATATATTCAATCACGGCCGCCGAAGCTGCTGCTATAACCAAATTAGTTGTCAATGAAAACCAAAACCGCATTTGAATTTGTTTGAAGAACCATTTTTCCACTATGAAAATAGAAAAGAAAAATGCCGCGAAGCCGATCAAACGCGCCGTCGCGATTCCGAAATTACCATAGTCGTTCGTTAGCACAATCATCAACGTAATGCATATGGCCGAACAAATCCCAGCCATCAGAGCGTTAAATTGCGGAAACCCTAACCCTTCGGTCATTTGCCAGGAAATGGTCACGATAGATAACATCCCGAAACAAGTTATGTGCAATATCAGCAGTGTTGATGACTGTTCGGCGAATGCCTCGCCCATCCAGAGATAGAGGAATAATTTGCTTTGGATTGCGGCGCTCGCCACGACAAATGCAACAACCATGCAAATGACTTTGGTTGCTTTTGTATAAAGTCTGAGCAGTTTCTCCGGCTCATTCTTTAATTCGCTCGCCAAAGGGAAAACAACTTGCACAAGGCTTGAGATAAATCCATGAAGATACAATCCGAGCGACATCGGAACGACGTAATACGTCAGGCTTTCGCTGCCAAGCCGCTGCATGATCCAGCCGCGTTCGAAAAGCAGCAGAATATTGGCGAGTATTTGATAGGCGACGATTGCCGAGCTGTAGCGAACGACCAGCCTCAAGGCTTCACGTTTGAAACGAAAACTAATGCCAAATTCCGGCAGCAGCTTTTTTGCGGCCAGCCCGAACACAACGAAAAAGACCGCAAGCACAACGATGTTCCACGACAGAAGGGCAAGCAGTCCGTAGCCAAAATACGCCAACAGCAAGTTTCCCGAGATCAAAACGAAACTGTTCGCCGTGAATATTCTCGAATAAACGTCAAATCTTTGAATGCCCTGAAGTACCGACGTGAAGATCTGACTTAGCATCCATAAAAAGATCACGACGGACGCGATGTAGATCGCCGAAACGGTTTTGTCCTGATCCTGCGGCGCAATATTAAAAACGACAACGACGAGCCAGTTTGCAAGCAGACACATCACAAGAACGCCAATCAGGCCGATCACGATATTTAGAAAAAAACTTGCAGAAATAACATCGCGAATTTTTTCGCTCTCGCCGCTGACTCGATATTCAGCAATGTATTTTGTTATCGCCCGGCCAAAATTAAATGTGAACGAATAGCTGATAAAGCCGAGAATCAACGCGTATATGCCGTAATCATTGTTGCCGAGCGAGCGAACAATGATCGGCGTCGCAGCAAAGCTCAAGCCCAGCGGCAATATCCACGTCAGCGAGCCGTAGATCACATTGCGGACGACGCTTTTGCTTGTCTGTTTGTTAATGTCCTGATTCATTTGCGAGCGGATAAAGCGGTTTGCATTAGTCGGACGGTTTCAGTCAATGCCGGACTCACGCCCGATTCGCTCAATATGGACGGTCCCGGACGCCAGTTTAGAATTTCTGCCGCAAGCGAGATGTCAGCCTCTGTGTCAAAACTGTCATCGCCGAGTTTTTTCCGCGAACCAATATCTAAGCGGCCAGGGTCGGCACCGCATATTTTCCAGACATGTTGTGCCAGATCACTGAGGGCAATTCCCTTGCCGCCCGCAATGTTGATGATACGGCCAACCGGATTGTCTGCGGTGATAGCGGCCTTAATCGCGCCGGCAACGTTTTCAACATGAACAAAATCACGTTTTTGCAAACCATCCGACATCTTAAAGTGTTGGTTGAGTAAAGCATGTTTAATTAGTTGTGATAAAAACATCTTATCAGGCTGACCATACCCAAACGCAGTAAAAACTCTGAGTATAGTCACCGGTAAACCAGCTGTCTTGTGCATGTCGAGCGCAAATTGATTTGCCTTAGCTTTTGATACCGCGTAATTAGAAACAGGTTTCGCGGGCATGTCTTCCCGGAATGGAATCGCCTGGTCTCCATATTCGGCAGCGGAACCAAGCAATACGACGCGAGAAACGCCGATTTTATCAAGAGCTTTAAGCAAATTGACCGTTCCATTAAAATTTATATCGTGATAAATTCTGCCGGTCGGGTCGCTATTTCCCGTAACTCCGGCCAGATGGAGCACAATTTGCGGCTTGTATGTGTTGACCAGTTCATGGGTTTGTGTCGCGTTGGTCAAGTCAACCTCGACAGCCTCAACATTAGGATTGTCCGGCGAGTTTTCTTTAAATGTTGTGATTAAAGGATGTAAGCCGTCCTCAATGAGCAGATCGACAACATAACGGCCGATAAATCCGGTGCCTCCGGTGACGAGTATTCGTGTCTTGGCCGGAATCGACATGTTTTATGATTTTTCCGCGAAAAGACTCTGATACCAGCCGATCGTTCGTTGAAGCCCGTCGTCCAGCGAAAATTCCGGTTTCCAACCGAGAATGTTGTGAGCCTTTTCCGCGCTCAAGTATTGATGCTGGATCTCGTTGTTGGCCTGGTTGAGTATTGTTGCAGTTAGGTAGTCGCGGTTCATCAGACTTAATATTTTGAGTGTCAAATCGAGAACATTCATCTGGATCTCATTGCTGAAATTAAACGCTTCGCCGCAAATATCGGGATTATCAACCATTTTTTCGGCGAGCATAATATAAGCAAGAGCGGCATCCTCGACATAAAAATAATCACGGATATATGTGCCGTCGCTGCGGATAATCGGTGACTCGCCGCGAATTGCAGAACGAATCGTGCCCGGAATCAAACGGTTCCAATTAAGATCGCCGCCGCCAAAAAGATTGCCGCATCTTGTAATACACACCGGCAGATCAAACGTGTGTGCGTAACTTTGCGCGATCAAGTCTGCACAGGATTTGCTGACATCATATGGATGCCTGCCTTGCAACGGAGCGTCCTCGCGATAAGGCAGTTCGTCATGTTCTCCGTAAGCTTTGTCGGACGACGCTACGATGACTTGTTTAATTAACTCCGATCGACGGACAGCTTCCAACAGGCACCATGTCCCGCGGATATTCGATTCGAAGGTTGAGATCGGGCTGCGATTTGCCGTGCCGACGATCGTTTGGGCAGCGGCGTGGAAAACTGTCTCGATCTCGTATTCATTGAGGATGCGTTCGAGCAGTTCCTGATCGGTCAGTTCGCCGCGGATCACTGTCGAGCCTGACATCGAGTTATTTTGGAAGAACTCAGATTCCGGCACCCAGTCGCGTATCAGCACGACGACATCAGAGCCGAGGGCAACCAGCTTAGTGGTGAGCCAGCTTCCCAAAAGGCCCGTCGCTCCCGTAACAAAAACACGCCGGTCAAGCCAGAATTTTGGATTGAGTTCCATATTTAATCCCACATTTTCCATTCAGCTTTTCCGTTATCCCACATTTCTTCGAGCATCTTCCATTCGCGGTAAGTGTCCATCGGCTGCCAAAAACCGGTGTGCGGATACATCATCAACTCGCCGTCCGCCGCGACACGCTGGAGCGGTTCGCGTTCGAGCGTCAGATCGTCGTCGTCAGAAAGGTAGCGTTCGATAAAGTCCGGTTCGATGACGAAAAAGCCGCCATTGATAAAGCTCTCGGTCACTTGCGGCTTTTCCGCAAAAGCCACGACCTGATCACCATCAAGTTTGAGTTCGCCAAACCGACTCGGCGGACGGACGCCTGTAACGGTTGCCATTTTACCGTGTTTTTTATGAAACTCCAGCAAAGCGCCGATGTCGATACTTCCAAGCCCGTCGCCATAAGTCAAACAAAACGACTCGCTTCCGATCTGGTCACGGACGCGAAAAACGCGCGCTCCGGTCTGAGCCCGTTCGCCTGTTTCGATCAGCGAAACCGTCCAGTCATTTTCGCCGTTCTTGCTAAAATATTCCTTGATAACTTCACCCTTGTAACCGAGACACAGGACAAATTCGTTCAGCCCGAAATGCGAATAGGTCTTCATTATATGCCAAAGAATCGGCTTGCCGCCGATCTCGACCATCGGTTTTGGCATCACCCCAGTCTGTTCGCGAAGCCGGGTTCCCTGTCCGCCGCATAAAATGACAACCTTCATAAAAAAAGACCAATGGACGATTCTACATTGCTAACGACGCGTTTTCCACACGTCATTATAAAGTTTCATTGTGCGTTCGGCAGTAATTTTCGCATTGAATTTTTCGAGCGCAGTCTTTTTAGCAGCCGCTCCCAAGATTTCTCTTTTGTGCGGATCATACAAGAGAGAAGAGATCGCCGTTCTAAGCCGGAGAGAGTCATGCGGCGGCACTAATATTCCATTTTGTTCATTTTCGATGGCTTCGGGTATCGCGTTCACGCTTGTCGCGATGCACGGCAGCCCCAAAGCCATAGCTTCGATCAACGCAATGGGAAGGCCTTCCACTAAACTTGCCATAACAAAAATATCGGCAGAGATCAAAAGCGTTAAAAGATCGTGGCGAGTCTCGCCAATTTCTTCGGCACTCATAACCCGAAACGAATCGCCGAGTCCGTAGCTATCGATCCTGTTCAGTATTTCTGCGTCAGGCAATGTGGTTGACAGCCACACGAAAACAAAATCACCTTCAGCGATTTTTAGTTGTCTGAGGGTCTCGAGCAAAACCCAACAGCCCTTGCGCTCGATAAACTGGCCGACGGTCATCAAGATAGTCTTATTCTCAGGCAATCCATACTTTCGCAGAATTTCAAATCTGGGCTTAAGATTTTCCATTACACTCGTTATCTCGTGAGGATCGATGCCGGAATACGTGACCTCGATTTCCTCAAATTTCTCGGCGCTTATGTATGGTTTAACACTTTCTTTTGCATCATTATTTGAGGCCAGCAGATGAAAGCTTGAAAAGCGGCTAAGAATGTTCCCTTTAACCTTCCAGCGCAATTTTCGCCAGCCGGTGTAAGACGGCAGAGCGGTATGCACAGTCATAAAAATATTTGTCTTCAAGCTAAGCCGGAAAAGAGCGAGTGCGGACTGCCAAAAACCGAGATCGACATGAACGATGCTGTCGTGCAAATTATTCCTTGTCAGTAAGTTTTTGACCAATTGATTTTCCGATTGCAGGATCGTAAAACGGCGGGATATTTTGGCGATCAGTCCATTTCGCGTATTTAACTTTGATGAGGGCGGCAGAAACTCGAATGGAACGTCCAGCGATCTCAAATACTGCAAAATTTTCGGCTCGGAATCATACGGCAGCAAAGCGGTCACGAGAAATTCATTTTTTGCCTCCTTCATCAGAGACAAAAAATAAATCTGAGCACCGCCCCATTCGCGATAATTCCAGACGTATAAAATTTGACGCATTTCTTAACTCGGTTTAACGACGATGTTTGAATAGTTTAAGCTCTGCCGATTCAAAATACGGATCAATTTCAAACCATTTTTCTCGCAAACTGTCGAAGTCCGGTTGTTCATTCCAAACCAACAAAATATCTATTTGGTTATGGTTAGCAATTAGGACTGATTCCAGTCTGCTACGTTTCTCTGCCACGTTTTCGTTTGGGTCGTTGAGATCATACGTATTTGATTCGCGAAAGTTGAATACAAACTCCCGTTCATCCGACGTTTTTGTTACAACCGGAAAATAATAATTTCCAAACTCGAAATTATCCCAAATCGGCGCGTTTTTTCCGATGCCAAGCAATGGCGTGATGTTGGATAATGGCATCGGTCTGAATCGCCGTGTATTACTCACAAAAATAATCGAGCCGACGGAGTCATTGGGGCCGATATGATCTTTGGCCTCCAGAAACTGTTTTCCGAGAGGTTCTGCATAATGTGCATAATCCCACAAAACAAGGGTTTGAAAGAGGATGATCAATATGAGACACGCTTGCGCTCCGAGTAAGATCACTCGATTCCCGTTGATGCGAAAAAAAGGAACGAAACATACCAAAGCTAAAATAAGAGTGCGTTCCCGCAGGAATCCGCCATGAACCTTGCCAAAACCATCGGGGCCTAAAGCCCAAATCATTATCAAAATCATAGCCAGAACTATCCAACTTTTTTGCTCAGATATTAGATTACGCTTCTGAGCCTTATTTGAGCCGAATGTGCCGTGAGCTAATAGCAATAAAGCAATGACTAGCGACAATGTGGATGAAAACAGAGCGAACACCGGCGATGTGAACTCTACAAAAGGAACAGCCTTTCGGCTTATGAGCGAAAACGGGTCGGTTGCGACGAAATGGGTCCACCAATTCGAGATTGACAAAGGATTTTTCAGGTAGTTCCATTCGGGTTCGATTGCTCCGCCGGTGTGTCCGAAGTAAAGATAATTGATCAGCAATGGCATTGTTGATGCAATGACTGCCACAGTCCATGCCGCGCTTTTTTTTGGAATTGACTTGTAGTTTGCTGTGAGCAAAAAGCCTATCGCCGCGATCAGAAAGCCAAAGCTTATCA
>JAYVFJ010000438.1:0-11449 GCA_043773225.1 Chloracidobacterium sp. | reverse complement strand
CATACAGGAAATTTAACCACAGATGAACACAGATATACACAGATAGGAAGCTATTATGTATTTCATCTTATCCGTGTTTATCTGTGCTTATCTGTGGTATCGATTTCTTCTGACGCATTCGTAACTCAACGAGTTCGGGAATAAGCCCCGCGACGCGGCCGCCTAGCTCGAAAACTTGTTTCATCAGGGTCGATGACACATAAGAATATTCTTCACCGGCCATCAGGAAAACTGTTTCGATTGATGGTTCGAGGCGTCGGTTCATCAGAGCCATGCGAAGTTCGTATTCGTAGTCACTAACGGCACGGATGCCGCGAACGATCGCGGTCGCACCGCTCTCACGGGCGAAATCAGCGGTGAGGCCCGAAAAGCTGTCAACAATTAGCTTACAATTTCCCGTTTCGACCGTCGGCAGAACATCGCGGATCATTTCGCAGCGTTCCTCGACTGAGAACATCGGATTTTTATCGGCGTTATTGAGAACGGCGACGATCATCTCGTCAAAAAGCGGCGTACTTCGCTTAATAATGTCGAGATGCCCGTTGGTTAAAGGGTCAAATGAACCCGGGAAAATAGCTCGCCTCATATTGATCTGCAAATGTAGATACAAAGTAATTACGATTTGTAATTAAATTGTAACTTTGCCCTGTCCCGCCTATCTAAAACCGATCACACGTGATAACATTTGGTTCAAATAAGCGTGATTACGATAACACAAAGCCGGAATGAATAAAAACGGACAAGCAGCGGCATTTTACGATCTTGAGGGCACGTTGATGAGTACCAATCTCGTCCACACGCTCGCCTTTTACGCAAAACGCCAACAAGGCCTGTGGCAGACGGCCAAAAAGAGCGTTGGCACATTAGCAAGGCTGCCGTTCTTTGGCGTTGCCGATCTTTATTCGCGCAATGTTTTTAACGAAGTATTTTTCAAAAGCTACGCGGGCTTTTCGCATGACCGTCTGCGTTATTTTTCCGACGAGCTTTTCGAAGAGGTGTTAAAACCGGCGATATTTCCCGGCACATACGACCTGATCGCAAAAGGCAAAAAGATCGGCCAGCGGCAGATCGTTATTACCGGTGCTTTGGATTTTACGATAGAACGGCTGATGGACTATCTCGGCATCGACGATTACAAGGCGAACCATATGGAATTCGTCAACGGCTATTCGACGGGCCGCATCATTCCGCCCGTCATGGCGTCAGCGACAAAGGCCCAATGGATACGCGAATACGCCGAACGCGAGAATATCAATCTGTCAGATTCATACGCATACTCGGATTCGATATCAGACTTGCCGATGCTGTCAATCGTCGGCCATCCGGTCGCGGTTTGTCCGGATTTTCGTCTCAAGCAAACAGCTCTTCAACACGACTGGGCGGTTTTAGATTTGAAATAAGATTACGAGAAATCCTATGGCACTACAACTCAGGCGAAAAACGCACGAATCGATCATCTACATCGACAAAGACTCCGCGCCGCGGATAATGCCGTTTGGTGAGGATTTTATTATTGAGGACCTTCCGATCGGGACGCGGGTTATTTATCCGAATCCGCCGATTAAGGGGTTGCCGAACCGTGAGGCGGCGATACGTTATGCGGTGAATCATCCGCTTGAGATGGAGCCGCTTTATGCTTTGCTTGAGCCTGGAATGCGCGTGACGATCGCGATGGACGACATTTCGCTGCCGCTGCCGCCGATGGCGACGCCGGATCTGCGGCAGACCATGCTTGAGGTTGTGCTCGATATGTGCGGTGCGAACGGCGTTGACGACGTGCATCTGATAATCGCAAATTCGCTCCATCGCAAGATGACCGAGTGGGAAATGAAGCGGATGGTCGGCAACGAGATATTTAACGAATACCACCCCGACCGCTATTACAACCACGACGCCGAAGACGACGACAATCTCGTCACGATCGGCCATACGCGGCACAACGAGCCGCTGCGGGTCAATAAACGAGCGATCGAGAGCGACCTGCTCATTTATCTCAACATCAATCTCGTGCCAATGGACGGCGGACATAAGTCGGTCGCTGTCGGACTGTGCGATTACGAGAGTTTGCGATGTCATCACGAGCCGCAGACAATCCGCGATTCTAATTCGTATATGGATCCGCCCGCGTCGGAACTCAATCACAAGGTCATTCGGCTCGGTAAACTCGTTGACGAACACTGCAAAGTTTTTCACATCGAGACGGCGCTTAATAACAAGATGTTCAGCGACGGGTACGACATTTTGACGCGGAACGAGGACGAATTTTCTTTCGGCGACCGTTTGAAGTGGGAAGCGATGAAGCGGACGTTCTCAAAGCTGCCGCGAGCGGCGCGTCGCAAGATGCTCCATGCGATCCCGGCGCAATATGAATTGATCGCATGTTACGCAGGCAAAACCGAGCCGGTTCACGAGAAGATCCTCGAAAAAAATTATCAGCAATACGAAATTCCGGTCAAAGGCCAGTGCGACATTTTGATCTCGGGCATACCCGATATTTCGCCGTATAACGTCTATTCGGCGCTCAATCCGCTGCTCGTGCAGGTGATGGCGCTCGGGTATCACTTTAATATGTATCGCAATAAGCCTTTGCTGCGCGATGGCGGCGTGATGATCATTACGCACCCTTGTTTTGACGAGTTCGACCATAAATTTCACGCTCCATACATCGAGTTTTTCCATCGCTTGCTGCCCGAATCGCGTGATGCGTTTTACCTCCGTGAAAAATACGAGCGCGAATTTGCTTCTAACCCGGCATATATCGAGATGTATCGCCGCGGCAACGCATATCACGGAGCGCACCCGTTCTTTATGTGGTACTGGGGCGAAAACGGCCGCCAGCACATCGGCAAAGTCATCGTCGCCGGTGCCGAAAACGCGCACGTTCCCGAAATGCTCGGATGGGAACGCGCCGACAACCTGACCGAAGCCATCGCCATGGCTCGTTCATATATGGGACGCAACGCAGAGATTACGATGCTGCATCAGCCGATCATAGGTTTGTGCAGCGTGACGGACTAGAGCAAAGTTATGAGCCGGGCAAAAGAGACATGGGAAAATCTTGCGGTGAACGACGCATACTTCGCCGTCGCGACGTTTGATAAATTTCGCGCGTCGAACATTGATGCCGAAACAAAAGAAGATTTTTTTCAAAGCGGCCACGAACATGTCGCACATATTTGGAAAGAGTTTGAGAACGGTTTCGGAGTAACGCCTGAACCGCGACGCGCTCTTGATTACGGATGCGGAGTTGGCAGAGTATTGCTCGCGTTGGCTGAAAAATGCGGGACGGTTGTTGGCGTCGATATTTCGCCGACGATGCTGGATAAAACCCAGAAGAATTGTGCGGAGCGCAATGTTACCAATATTGAACTGCAAACCGTCTCCGACTTTGTCGCCGCCGAAGCTGAGACGTATGATCTTGTTCATTCTTACATCGTTCTTCAGCATATCGATCCGAAGGTCGGGAACGACTTGATCAGCAAAATGATCGAACGCCTCGTGCCCGGCGGCGTTGGCGTGCTGCACGTAACATATTTTGATCCGTCGCCACTTGGCCGAAAACTGCGATTTCGCATCTATCGCGACGCGCCGTTTGTGCATAGAATTATGAATGCAATACGTGGAAAAAATGAACCGATTATGCCGATGTATGAATACGATCTTGGAGTGATATTTAGGACGCTGCATGAGAATGGTTGTGGATCGAGTTTTGTTCGATTAAGCGATCACGGCTGGCTCGGCGCTCTGATATTTTTTAGAAAAGAAGAACAAAAAAACTTTTAGGAGGAAATGAAAATGGAAAGCACAGAAATGACAACAGACATGCAGTCGCTGAAAAGCAAACTGCGCGGAATGTGGATCGCCGGCGACTTTGGCGAGATCGCAAAATCGATTGAGCAGGGAGCCGAAGAATTTGTAGCGAGATTTAATCTTAAGCCGGGTATGCGCGTTCTCGACGTCGCCTGTGGCACAGGAAATCTTGCGATACCGGCAGCGAAAGCCGGGGTTGATGTAACAGGCATAGATATCGCTCCGAATCTGATCGAGCAGGCACAGGCGAGAGCTGCTGCGATAGGGGTGAACGCTGTTTTTGAGGTCGGCGATGCCGAGGCTTTGCCGTATGACGATAACAGTTTTGACATTGTTATGACGATGTTCGGAGCTATGTTCGCACCGCGTCCCGATGTTACGGCTGCCGAGTTGATACGAGTCTGCAAGCCGGGCGGCTTGATCGCTATGGCAAATTGGACGCCCGAAGCATTCACGGGGCAGATGTTCAAGACAAACGCCAAACACGTTCCGCCGCCGCCGGGAATGCCTTCGCCGATCCTGTGGGGCAAAGAGGACGTGGTTCCAGAGCGTTTGGCAGCCGGAATATCCGATCTTCAAATGACGCGGCAAAAAATAATGTTCAATTATCCGTTCGGCCCGGCCGAAGTCGTCGAGCATTTCCGAAAATTCTTTGGCCCGACACAGAAAGCATTCGAGTCACTCGACGCCGACGGCCAGGCCGCGCTCCGCGCCGATCTGGAAGAATTGTGGAAGGCTAACAATCAGGCGGCAGACGGCACGACGCAAGTTGAATCGGAATATCTGGAAGTCCGAGCTATTAAGGCATGATTTGATTTAGCCACGAATGCACGAATAGTTGATTTTATTCGTGCATTCGTGGCAAATCTGGAGATTTTTTTATGAAACATCCGCAAAACGCCGAAGGTAAGTATTGGATAGAGCAAGACCTTTGCGTGGCTTGTCAGGTTTGTATCGGCGAGGCACCAAACAATATCAGATTCGACTCGGACGCCGGCAAGAGTTTTGTATTCAAACAGCCTGAAACAGCCGAAGAACTCCATGCGCTTAGCGAAGCAATAATTCTCTGTCCGGTCGAAGCACCCAGGAGAGATGAGTAAAGGAATCCGAACCTTAGAGAGTTATGCCAACAAACCCGAAACAAAATTCCGCACTTGTCCTACACAGGACTATCGACGACAAAATTTACGTTGTTCGTGGACAGCGAGTAATGCTGGACAGTGATCTTGCAGATATTTATCAGGTTGAAACGAAGGCTCTAAAACGTGCCGTCAGACGTAATCGCCATCGATTCCCTGAGGATTTTCTGTTTGAGTTGTCTCTCGACGAAACCCGTCAACTTGAATCTCTAAGGTGCCAAATTGGCACCTTAGACGAGTCAAATCGAGGAAAATATAGCAAATATGGGGCTTTTGCGTTCACCGAGCACGGAGCGGTTATGCTCGCGAGTGCTTTGAACAGCGCGACGGCAGTTGAAGCAAGCATCGAAGTCGTGCGTGCTTTCGTTAAGATGCGGTCGGTGCTGGCATTGCACAAAGACCTTGCGAATAAGGTCGAGCGACTGGCTCTGGTTGCACAGGATCACGAGAACGAGTTTGAGGTTGTTTGGGAATTGCTCGGTGACATAATGCGTGACCCGAAATATCTGAAACGAAAGATCGGTTTTGTAGAACCAAGGAAAAAGAAAAAATGAAGATAAAAATCCTATTCCTAATTTTCTTAGCAATGTTGTTTCAAACCAATTCTGTCCTAGCGCAGAAAAAACGGCCTATGCCAAAGCCGAGAGTTCTTACCGCTCGTGAGATTGCCGCTAAGGTTCTTCCGTCAGTTGTTCTCATTATGACCCAAGATGAAAACGGCAATTCAATTGCGCAAGGAAGCGGGTTTGTTTATAAGCCCGGATTGGTTGTTTCAAATCTTCACGTTTTTGAGCGAGCATCGAAAGCAATCGTCAAGGACGTAAAGACGGGCGAAATGTCAAAGGCTGTTGCCGTTGTAGGGATGAACGCTAAAGATGATATCTGCGTTATTCGAGTTGACAACCTAAAATATCCGTCGTTACCAATTGGGGATTCGGATTCCGTTCAAACAGGGGATGAGATTTATGTTGCGAGTAATCCAAAAGGTCTTGAGGGTTCGTTTACAAAAGGAGTCATAAGCGGACTTCGGACGGACCTCGGACTTTTTCAGTTTGATGCGGCGATTTCAGCTGGCTCAAGCGGTGGGGTTTTACTTAACACGAAAGCTGAAGCAGTGGGGATAATAAAATCAAGTTTAGTAAGCGGTCAAAACTTGAATTTTGCAATTCCCGTGAACATGCTCAAACAGTTACCTCTCGATTTCAACCACCCAATCAGATTAGCCGGGGCTTGTGCTCTGAGTGATCGTGGTAAAAATGGTCTAAAAGGCCTTGTCAAGGAAGTCTTTGAATATAGTCCATATGCAGATGATTGGTGGAATAGGACAATGTACGATCTTGATGGAACCGAGACCAGAATCACGAGTTACATGGCTTCGCTCAAGACAACATTGGTTTTTATACGTCGATATAACGATAACCGTCTACTGGTTGAATCTTCCTATTGGTCTAACGACCGTCTGAAGGATGAAAAGAAATGGAGTCGGGAAGAGGCAATCGAAAAAAGGCTGAACGATTGGATTGGTGGACGAATTGAATCGAACGTTGACGGAAGTCGATTTGTTTTCAACAGTTATGGGGAACTGGTCTTAGAAGACAATCCAAAAGCGGGGGTTAAATTTGTAACCGAGTTTGATGGATTTGGAAGGAAAATGAGACAAACCGCATTCTACAGGGGAGAATTGGATAGTGAAACTCGGTTTTCATATAAAGATGACAAACACGGAAACTGGATAGAGAAATACGAGGCCAAATGGACGCGTCGCTATAGCTTGCCACGCGGTGACGAACCGTTCGACCTCATAGTGAAACGATCGATTACCTACTTTTAGGCGCATATCAGGATGAAATTATCACCAACCGAAATATTCAAGGGTAAAAAGATCTTCTTCATCGGCGGGACGGGCTTTGTGGGGAAGGTTACGTTGTCGATGCTCCTGCATAATTTTCCGGATATAGGGAAGGTCTATGCGACGGTGCGGGCGCGGGATGAGAATGAGTCGAAGACTCGGTTTTGGACGAGTATTGTTACCTCGCCGACGTTTGATCCTTTGAGAGAAAAATACGGTGATGGGTTTGAGGATTTTATTAAATCGAAGGTCGTGCCCGTTAATGGCGATGTCGGGAACGAGTATCTTGGGCTTGATGAAAAGGTAGCCGTAAAAATAATGAAAGACACCGACATTATTATTAATGGTGCCGGAAACGTGACTTTTAATCCGCCGCTTGAGTCGGCTTTGCGGACAAATGTCGTCGGGTCGAACAACATCATCAAGATGGCGCGGATGATGAAAAAGCCTCGACTTGTGCATGTTTCGACTTGTTTTGTTGCGGGCAAGCGGTCAGGGCCGATATGGGAAAATGAGCCGGTCGTTGGTTATTTTCCGCGTCGTGATGAGCTTGTGGGAACACAGTTCGATGTCAACAGGGAAGTCGAAGACTGCGCACGTTTGAGCGAACAAGCTCGGCAAGAGGCTGATGATGCTGTTCAGGCGGCGAAGTTTCGCGAGCAGGCAAGACAACGATTTATAGAAGAAGGGCGTGACCCGGATGATGAAGCAGAATTAAAATCGGCCATCTTTCGCGAACGCAAAATGTGGATACGCGAACGGACGACCGAGCTTGGCGCCGAGCGTGCAGAATATTGGGGTTGGACAAATATCTACACATATTCAAAATCGCTCGCCGAGCAGATCATCGCCCAGCAGGATGATATTGTGAAAATTCTCGTGCGTCCAAGCATCGTCGAATCTTCAAATCAATATCCGTTCCCCGGCTGGAATGAGGGCTTTACGACGACCGCGCCGCTCATATTGATCGCGTTGCGCGGCCAGCCGATAATTCCGGTGAATGAAAAGCTGATACTCGATATTATTCCGGTTGATATGGTCGCGAGTGCGATACTCGCGGCAGCGATGAATGCTTTGGTTGATCCGAAACCGCCGCTTGTTTTTCAGGCGTCGTCGGGCGATTCGAACCCGAACGATATGAAACGCATCGTCGGCCTAGTCGGGCTTTACAAGCGGCAGCATTTTGAAGAAAAAGAATCGGGTAATAAAATCGTCAACAAACTCGCTGGCATGGTCGAGGCTTCGTCGGTCACGCAGCGGACTTATGAATTGACAAGCGCTCCGATGCTCAATCGCATTGCAAAACAGGCCGACGACCTGATGGATCGCGTGACGCCGCGTTGGGGCGGCGGGCGTATTGGCAACATCGTCAGCGATCTCAAAAAATCAACCGAGAGTTTTAAGGAGACGACGCAGGCGACGATGGATGCGTTTGCGATGTTCAAGCCGTTCATGATTGACAACGAGTATCTGTATCGCTCGGACAATGTTCGTGCTCTGCATTCGCTTATTAAAGAAAAGGAAAAGGAGCTTTTGCCTTGGTATCCCGAACGCCTAGATTGGTATGACTATTGGCTCAATGTCCATTTTCCCGGAATGCGAAAATGGGTGCTGCCACAGCTTGAGGAAGATCTGAAGGCTGTTGAAAAACGTTCATATACTTATAAGGATTTGCTCGATCTCTTTGACACGTCGGTTAAACGATTCCCGACACGCGTTGCGATGCGTATCGAACGCGACGGGCGAAAAGAACAATATACATTCGAAGACGTGCGCGAATTGACGCTGCGCGCGGCGGGATTTTTTGCGAAGAAGGGAATCAAGCACAACGAACGCGTCATCTTGTTCTCAAACAATATGCCCGAATGGGGAATGACGTATTTCGGCATTCTAAAGTCAGGCGCAACGGCAATTCCCATTGATCCGGCTAGCACAGTCGATGAAATTATTGCGTTTGCGAAGGCGGGCGAGGCCTCGGCGATTGTTATGTCGCCGAAGTTGGCGAGTGAGAATCCTGACTTACAGAAAAAGCTCAAACAAGCTTTCGCCGCAAGGGGCCGGGCAAGCAAGATGCTTGCCGCTCCAGTCGTTTGGACATTTGATGACGTTTTTGAGATCCAGTCTGAGACTGAAGAAGCAAAACGCAACGCACTTTTACCCGAGAAGATACATTCGACATCGGTTGCGTCGCTGATCTTTACGTCGGGTACGACGGGCACGCCGAAGGCGGTGATGTTGTCGCACAAGAATTTTGTCAACATGATATCGATGCTCTCTTCGGTGCTCGATATGGATATTACCGACGGCGTTTTGTCGGTGCTGCCGATGCATCATACGTTCGAGTTTTCGGCCGGTTTCCTGACGCCTTTTTCAAACGGGACGCAGATCACGTATCTCAACGAACTCACTGCCGAAGACCTTTCACGCACTATCGAGAACGGGCATGTGACCGGTATGGTCGGCGTGCCCGCGTTGTGGGAAATGCTCCATCGTCGTATCAAAACACGGCTTCGGGAAAAAGGTGATTGGATCGCCGATCTCGCCGATAACGTCATTGAATTTAACGCCTGGATACGCGACAACACGCCGTTCAACCTAGGCCCGATCGTTTTTCTGCCGATCCATCAGGGCATGGGCGGTAAGATGCGGTATCTAATTTCCGGCGGTTCGGCCTTGAGCGAAAAGGTTCAGAAGGATTTGCATGGTCTTGGGTTTACGGTGCTTGAAGGTTATGGTTTGACCGAGTCATCACCGGTGTTGACGGTTGCGAGGCCGGGCAATAAATTGTTGCGCGGCAGTGTCGGCAAACCGCTGCCCGGCGTCGAGGTCAAGATAGATTCACCAGACGAGAACGGCGTCGGCGAGGTGCTCGCCCGCGGGCAAAATGTGATGCTCGGCTATTACAACAATGACGAAGCGACCGAAGCGATTTTGAATGACCGTTGGCTTAAGACGGGCGATCTCGGGCGGCTTGATGATGAGGGAAATCTGTTTATCGTTGGACGTTCAAAGGATGTAATTATTGACTCGAATGGTAAAAACATCTACCCGGATGAGATCGAAGATCTATATGGAAAGTCGTCCTTGATAAAAGAAATGAGCGTCGTCGGGTTGCCGGATGATGACGGCGGCGAGAAAATCGCTGCTCTCGTTGTGCCCGATTACGAACACGACATTGCGTTATCGAGGACAGATGTCAACAAGCAGATTGAGCTGCATTTCCGCGAGGTTTCGGCTTCTCTTGCCTTTTTCAAACGCGTAAAAGTTTTGCACATCACTCCATTTGAACTGCCGCGAACAGCGACGCGAAAAGTAAAACGTCCTGAGGTTGTCGAGATGCTGCAAACACTCGAAGACCGCTCAAAAACCAAGACCAAAACGATTGTCGAATCAAAAGGCGACGACAACATGCTTTGGATCCGCAAGGTTGTCGCAAGCGTTTCGAACAGGCCTCTGTCGGATATTGCTGTCGAAGACAAACTTGCCGATCTTGGATTTGATTCATTGATGTTTGTCGAGTTGCAGGCTGCGGTCGAGGACGCGGGCGGACGCATTTTGTCGCCGGACACTTTGAATGAAGTTCAATCGGTTCGTGAATTGTTGACGGCCGTGCAGCGTGTCGATAAATCCAAAAAACTTGCCGACGAGCCAAAGGCCGAATCAAAAAAGGATGAGGACGACATATTCATCCCGTCGATCGTTCGCCGTGTCGGAAATGCGGTCGTCGATCTGGCAACAGATACTCTTTACGACGGAGTTCTCAAAACCAAAATAGAGGGCGAAGCGAATGTGCCGCAGCATGTTAATTTCATTGTTGCCCCGAACCACACATCGCATATCGACACCGGTTTGGTTAAGAAAGCTTTGGGCAAAGATGTTGCCGGGCAGACGGTCGCGGTCGCGGCGGCGGATTACTGGTTCGATACAAAATACAAGCGGGCGTATATGAACAATTTCACGACGCTCGTTCCAATCGAACGCACCGGCAGCCTCAGGCAATCGCTGCGCCACGTCACGCAAATTCTTAACGAAGGCTACAACGCGCTCATCTTTCCTGAAGGCGGACGCCAGGAATCGGGCCAGATCGCCGAGTTCAAACCGATCATCGGCTATCTAGCGCTCAATCAAAAGATCGGAATTTTGCCGATCTATATTTGGGGAACGTATGACGCGTTTCCAAAAGGTACGATCTTACCGAAAACCAAAAGCATCGGTGCAAAAGTCGGCGCAAAGGTCGGCCGATTTTTAGAATACGAAGAACTTCAAAAAATGACAGAAGGCGTGCCGAACACCGAGGCTTATCGTCTTGTTGCCGCCCGAGTTCAGCACGAGATCGAAAACATGCGCGACGGCAAGCGAGATAAATTCAATGTCGATGCAATTAGAAAGACATGGAAATCAGAGCGCCGCCGCTCACGAAAACAGGAGCCTGGTATTGATGATTAGAAAAGGTAAATAGGACTTATACGACCTATGAGACCTATATGTCTCAATTATGAAAAAAGCATTAACAAAAACTGAAAAGCGAATACTCATCACCGGCGGGACAGGATTTTTGGGTGCTCATATCGTCCGGCATTTTTTGGATGCCGGTGAAAAGAATCTCAAAGTGATGGCGTCGCGTGTGCCGGAATGGATGAAGGACGCGGGC
>JAYVFJ010000437.1:0-8129 GCA_043773225.1 Chloracidobacterium sp. | reverse complement strand
GCCCGCGTTAGCGTCTTCATTTGCCGCAACCAAAGCCTGCGTGTAAGTTCCTGCCGGAACCGAAATGGTGTTTGCACCCGCAGCAAAGTTCGACTCACTGATAGCCGCTCGCAGCGAGCAGAAACCACCTGCATCGAGACAGATGCCGTCGCCTATCGTTGCGTCCTGCGTGTCCGCCGTCGTGTCAACGAAGAACTTCAGAGGCGTCGGCGTAAACGTCGGCGTGCTTGTTGCCGTGTTTGTTGCTGTTGCTGTCTCCGTTGCCGTGTTCGTCGCTGTTCCCGTATTCGTTGCTGTCGATGTCGGGGTATCCGTTGCCGTCGGAGTCGGGCAGAAATCAGTTGTGATCTCTAATTCCCATCCGCCGGCGAAGCTGCCGAGGTCACCGCCGAATGCGTCAACGACATAGAGAGACCATGTTCCATTCGGACTTGTGCCGAAAAATGTTGCCAGCGACGTGCCGCCGCCGGGGGCAGGAGCAGGTGCCGCGAACGGATCACCCGCACCAATGTTAGTCGGCAAATATGTGCCGGTCGTAAGAATAGCAGCATCCGGCAGCGATGTGGCAGCATCACTGTCAAGCGTCAAATCCACGCCGGTAACGTCAGTGCCGCCGCCGACATCAGACATAATAATTGCGTTCTGTCCGCCGGGGCCGACGAGCAGGACATCAATGTCATCCGGGAAGGTGTGGACCAACCCATTAAGCTTGACCCTTACCTTGTAAACATTGCCGGTTGCGCCGGAAACGATAATATCCGAGGGATAAGGCGATGCAGGCCCGCTATCGGGTATTGAAATCGCCGCTGCGTTTACATAAGTTACGGGTGTGCAAGCGGCAGTGGCCGTTGCGGTCGCCGTATTTGTCGCGGTAGATGTACTTGTCGCCGTATTTGTCGTCGTTGCCGTATTCGTGGCCGTCGGTGTCGCCGCTCCGGTTGTTTCGTCTGCTCCTATTTCATAAGCTGAGCCGATCGGGCGTGTATCCCCGTCAATGTCATCGGTGACCGCAGTGGTCACACCGGTATTGATGTTCGGCGAACCGACCAGAAGATGCAGATCAACTGTATTGGACACATAGAGCGGGTCTGCCTGGATCGAAAGCCCGTCTTGCGGGGCAGTAAGAGCAGTCTGCCACCCTCCGGCACCGGTCAGTGCCACAAACTCAGTAGTTGCGGCCGCACCCGATACCGTGGCTAAACCACCGGTATAAACCTGGGCATTCGCACCTGTCCGATAGTAATTATTGTAGTTCAACATTCCGGTGCCAAAAGCATAAGCGGAGCTCGGAAGCATCATTGCATAATAATGCGTCGTGGCAGTGTTGCAACTCGGATCGAAGTAAAGGCTGTTGTTAGCCACCGTGAAGTTGACATTGTTCGCGGCATTAACATTGTTGATTCGTATTCCGGCGCCATACTGAGTAGAACTGGCTGCCGCACCCGGATCCATATCGCCCGTAATGCTGATCGAATTGTTTACGATCCGGTCGGTATGGCCGTTGGTGATCTGTATGCCAACCACCCAGTCGCCAGCCGTTCCGTTTGCCCGCACATTGTAAATAAAATTGTTAGCGATCAGATTGTTGGTCGCAACACCGCTCCGTGTAGTTCCAAGCACGATTCCGGCGGCTGAGCCGGTGCGTTCGTCCACGACGTCGTGGATCACATTCTTAGTGACCGTATAATCGCCGCTTGTGATGGTTGTTGTTGTTGTTGGACTAACCGAGTTCGAACCGATACAAATTCCGCAACGATCGCCAAATGTTGTCAGGTTCGCAAAATCACCGCCGACAAACTGAACCGTATTTCGGGAAACAACGGCACCGGTATCGGCCTGCATATAGATACCGTTCGCCCCGATCTCGTCAGCGCCGAACGATGTTGGGCCAACTATATTGTCAGTAACAATAGGAGCAAGGTTGTTATTGCTCGTAACGCCTCTGGAAGCGATTCCCGTTCGTGCGCGAATGACCCGGTTAGCAATAAACGAGTTGTTGTCGTTATCGTTGCCGTCGGTCGCCGTAACGCTGATCGTCGTTCCTGTCTGGATGATGCCGAACGTCGCGACCGTTCCGGTATTCGCCGTCGCTCCGGCAGCAATTTCGAGGTTGCGAATGACGTTATTGGTGCAGCCGTTTCCTGCAATCACGCTGGCGAGCCATACCGCCGCTGTTGCCGCTGATGTATTCGAGTTCGAAATCGTCAAGTTGCGGCCCGTGCCGCCGATGCGTCCGTCTATCGTGACAAAGTCAGCTCCGTTCAGTTTGACTATAGAACCGACGATGCTGCCTGTGACAGTTCGTGCGCCGCCCAATGGCTGCATATTAACTGCCGAATACGATGCAGAACCTGCTCCGCTGTTATTTAGGGACGCCGTAGCTGTCTCCACCGTGTTGCCGCAAATATTTACAGTGATCACACCCGTGTGAGTCCCGGCATTGATGGCGTCAAAAGCGAGCTTCAGGGTCGCATACCCTGTAACTGTCGTACCGAGGATCGTGCCATTGGCCTCGACAGGCTGGCCCGTGGTGCACGGCGTTACCGGTGTCGGCGTATTCGTCGCAGTTGATGTCGCTGTCGCTGTATTTGTCGATGTTGATGTCGGAGTATCTGTTGCCGTGTTCGTCGCAGTTGCGGCGGGTATCATGACGCTTCCATTCGTGGTCGAAGCAGTCGGCGATCCCTCGTTAAACCGCATGCCGTAATGGAAAACCGAGCCGGGATCGGTGTAATCCTCAAAAGTGAGGTTGGTCGATGCTCCGAGATTGTTTTGGACTGTAAATTTGAGGTTGACCAATGTTCCCGCTCCTGACAACGGGTTAATGTCAAAGCCCGAGAGTATCAAGTGGCCGGGAAAGCTAGTGCCGGACGTCACCGTCATGGCACTGCTCAATGTTCCCGCATTATCAAAGCCAGATCCCGTAGGCTGCACAACCGTCGAATCAAATGTGATCTGGATATCATAGCCAAATATACCTTCGCCGGTCGTATCGCTTACTGTTACAGGAACAATAATATCGCCCGGCGTAGAAACAACAGCCGGCAGCGACACAATCATGCCTCCGACCGGGGCTGACGCGAGCAGCTTTGTCTCATTCACCTGCAGAACAGGCGCATCGGCAAAAGCCGGCGCTGTTTTGGCCTGCAAACCAAAAAACTCAGTAACCGAGTCTATAAAGGCAAAATGCGAGCCTCCCGCTCCAAATGTCGTAACGCTCATCAGCAATGCTAATGCGATAGACACAAATGCGAGGCCCTTAACACGGGAAGAACTGGACGGTTTTTGGTTGCTTAACATGATTTTAGATACTCTCCTGGCTAAATAAGATCCATTGTTCTCCGCAGAGACCAACGGTAAATCGACCAATTTCTTGGACTAAAATAGAAACATCGTTAAATACACACGAATGGAATTGTCAGATTATTATAATTTAATCCTGCCCTATGTCAAGTAAAAAAATGAGTTGTTTGTAAAATTTATTTGGCCGATCAGCCGTTGCTTAGTTTTTCTCGATTTTTACGATCCGTGGAATGCCCTGTAGATCGGGTATCAATTCCGGCTCTTTCCATGCCCGGTTATCAAAAAGCCCCGTGACTGTTTTGGCTTGATCGTAGCCTATCTCAAGCAGCAAAATACCTTGATCTTTAAGAAACCCCTGCGAGTTTTGAATTATGCGCTCAATGATAGAAAGGCCGTTTGCGCCGCCATCCAACGCAACGCGCGGCTCAAAATCACGGACTTCGGCCTGAAGTGAATCGAGATGATCGCGGGGAATATAGGGTGGATTTGAAACGATCAGATCGAATGTGCGGGCGTTAATGCCGTCAAAAACATCGCCCTTAATCAATTCCAGTCGTCGGTCAACTTTGTGCCTTTCGGAATTTCGGCGGGCGACGGCTAAAGCGCCCTGCGAAATATCAACCCCGACCGCCGATGCCGATCCGACCGCGTTAAGGATCGAGACCGATATACAACCCGAACCTACGCCGATCTCGCAAAGACGCGGATTTTCTAAGCCTGACAATATGTTGATCGCACATTCGACAAGTATTTCGGTCTCAGGCCGCGGGATCAGAACATCGGGTGAGACTTCAAAATCGAGATGGTAAAACTCTTGACGGCCAACAATATATTGAAATGGCTCATGATTCGCCCGCCGATTTAAATATTGCTCAAAAGTGTTGATTTCGTCGGCACTTAAGTCATATTCCGGATGAGCAATGAGAAACGCGGCGTCTTTTTGCAGAACAAACGCCAACAATGACGCGGCTTCGCGGCGGGATTCAGAAACTCCGCTGTCCCTTAGCCGTTCGGCGGCCTGCTCCAGTGCGTCCGAAATCGTCATCTCGCACCGTCGCCCCGGAAAACCGCCGGAAGAGTTAGAAAGATTATCTTCAGATCTAGCAGCAGCGACCAATTTTCGATATAAAAAAGATCAACCTTGACCATCTCGTCAAAAGTCAGCCGATTTCTGCCCGAAACCTGCCACAGGCCGGTCATCCCGGGCCGCATGTCCAACCGTTTGCGATGCCACATTTCATATTCCTCGACCTCATATGGAATTGGCGGGCGCGGCCCGACCACGCTCATCTCGCCGCGAATAACATTCAAGATCTGCGGCAATTCATCCAAACTCGTCCGTCTGAGCCATTTCCCGATGCGGGTGATTCGCGGGTCATCCTTTACCTTGCCGTAAACAGGCGAGGTTTGGCCGTCGGCGTCAATTGCACCTTCGATGTTTTTCAGATACATATCGCGATGCAGGTTTTCATCCGAATCCGTCTTCATCGTTCGGAATTTGTAACAGAGAAACAGCCGTCCATCCATTCCCACTCGTTCTTGTTTAAATAAAACGGTCCCGGCCGAATCAAACTTTACGAGCAAAGTAATAATGAACCAAACAGGAAATGACAAAAATCCGGCAAGTGCCGCGATGATCAGGTCGGAAAGCCGCTTAAAAAATCTCTCGACGTCGGACAGCGGTTCCCTGAAAAGCCGAACCATGGGAAGTATGCCGATCTGCTCGACACTCGTTTTTTGCGGCAGGATATTAAACAGTTTCGGGGCAAATCTGAATTCGACACGACGCGAGCGGCCAATCTGCATCATTGCTTCAAACAGTGTCTCGCTTTGAACGCTGTCGTCGGTGATTATCACCTCTTGAATGCGATATTTTCTGATCAGAGCGGCAAGTTCACCAACCGCCCCTACGATCGGGCAATGATCTCCGTTATTTAGATCAAGTGACCTTTCCCCGTTAAATTCACCGTTGACCGTTTCCGTCGTCTCTACAATCCCTAAGACCCTATAACCCAAATACTTTCGCTCGGCCAGTTCTCTCGCCGTTTGCACCGCTTCCCGGTTCGTTCCAATTATCAATGTGGGTATCAGATTGATGTCACGCTGCCGGACAAATGTTTGTATAAATCGCAGCCCGATGTGAAACGCCGTGAAAACAACCAGCGACAGCGCAAAATCCGCGACAAACACTGCTCGTGAATAAGAAAATTCTCGAAATGCAAATCCGCCGCGAAACAGAAATGCCCATCCCACTATAAGCAGCGAGCTTACGAGAATTGCCTTAAAAACCTTGAACATCTCGTGAATATAGGAAAACGCACCGCCAAAACGATAGACGCGTTCATAAATAAGCATGCCAAGGCGTGCCGGAACGGCAAATAACAAAATTCCGGCGTATGGAACAAACTTCAAAGACCACGCCCAGGCCGTTGGCGACAGAACCGGACCGCCCTCGCGCAGAATAAATGCAGAAATAAAGCAAAAAAGCGTCAGGCAGATGTCTATCAGCACCGTTCCCGCAATTACGGCAGGCATCACCCATTGCGGAACCCGGTTTTTGTTCCCGAACGCGGCATCGTCGGCATAAGTTGCTGTTTCTGCTTTCACTTGATTTATTTATTGCTCAAGAATAATATTAGCAACTTCTGCGCGGACGGCAGTTTGTCCGCGTAAGTCCAGCTTCCCTTTTTTTTCGAGTTTGATCGAATCAATGTCTTTGTTTGAGGCTATCTTTATCATGCGCCCTTCGCGGCAGAGGTATTCGTCAATTGCTGCTGGTCGGCCGGTAAAGATGGTGGCGGTCGGCACGCCAAGCGCGGCGGCCTCGCGGTTCATCGTGCCGCCGCCCGAGACGACTAGATCGGCGGCTGCAATTAAATTGCCGCCGTCCAAAGCCTTTTCGGCAAAGATGATATTTGCCCGCCGGTGCTTCTCGCGCAGTTGACGGCCGCTCGACGCATTTCGCGGAAGGACAACGATCCTGGTGTTTTCATCAGCCGCAAAATGTTCCAGCACGCGTCCGAGCAGTTCATTCTCGATGCCGCGATGGTAAAGCGCGTCAGGCGCGTGCGGGCGGACGACGACGAGTATATTTTCGCTACGGACACCGATGTTGAGCAGTTCACCTTGAAATGCCGGATCAGCTTGAAAGTCGGCCAGGTAAATATCCTCTTTTATGCCGTCAAACCGCTTCGCCTTATCGCCGACAGCGCCGACAGCGCCGACAGCGCCGAATTTTCGCAGACTTTCATCGGGAAAGCTCGTCGGCACGACCACTTTTCGTGCCAGGCGAAATGAAATGTGGTTGTTCGGGTGGTGCTCGTAGTCCATCAGATTGACGCTTTTGATCCCGCGCAAACGTGCGACCGCGAGCGGTTCGAGCGAGTTGTGCGAAACCACTAGATCAATCCCGCGGCCACCCGACCATTTAAAAAGATCGCGAACACGCCCTATAAATTTCGCGCCCTTCGCCAAAAGATTCCCGCCGCCGTGCGTGCCAAAAACCTCGGCGTCGAGGCCGGCGCGCTTCGCAAGTTCGACCGTTTGGGCATAATCGCGGGCCGTCCAGCAGACGTCGTGTCCGCGCCCGGCAAACTCATCCGCAAGCGCCTTAAAAAGCGGCACATGAGGCGAATTCCCAAGATCAATCCAAATACGCATAGCCGTAATCTATCATCTACTATCTAAAATCTATGATCTATGCCGAAACAGATGACTGATAATAGACGATAGATTTGTTGGTGACAATATTTCTTAGGGAAAACGGCGCAAATCCGAGGGCAAACACAATATTCCGTGCTTCGGTGAGTTTCCAAAGACCTTTATTTACTGCTATTTTACTATTTCGCACTCATTTTCGGGCGAAATTGCCCGATTGCTCAACATTTTATGAAACAAATCCTCCAAAATATGCGATCCGGCGTTGTTGCGGTCCATGACGTGCCGCCGCCGTCGGTGCAGCGTGGCCGGCTGCTGGTGAGAACGGCGGCGTCGCTGATAAGCGCCGGGACGGAAAAGAACACCGTCGATATGGGCAAGAAAAGCCTGCTCGGAAAGGCGCGTCAGCGGCCCGATCTTGTCAAACAAGTTATTGAAAAGGCCCGCACCGAAGGCCTGATGAACACTTACACGGCCGTCAAAGCAAAACTCGATGGCACCACCGCGCTCGGCTACAGCGCCGCCGGCATCGTCGCGGCGGTCGGCGAAGGAGTTTCCGGCTATAATGTCGGGATGCGCGTCGGCTGCGCCGGCGCGGGCTACGCGTCGCACGCCGAAATGATCTCGGTCCCGCAAAATCTATGCGTCCGCCTGCCTGACGAGATCAATTTTGACGAAGGCGCCTTTGGAACCCTCGGCGCCATCGCCCTGCAAGGCGTCCGCCTCGCGCAGCCGACGCTTGGGGAAGCGTTCGTCGTGATAGGTTTGGGGCTGCTCGGCCAGATCACCGTCCAGTTGCTCAAAGCCAACGGCTGCCGCGTCTTCGGCGTTGATATCGACGAAGCAAAACTAAAACTCGCTCGCGAATTGGGCGCCGAAATGTGCTCGACGCCCGCCGACGCCCGCAGCGCGGCACGAGAATTCTCACGCGGACGCGGCGCCGACGCCGTCCTTATTACTGCCGCAACGCCCTCAAACGACCCCATCGAACTGGCCGGCGACATTTCACGCTCAAAAGGCCGCGTCGTTGTAGTCGGCCTTGTCGGAATGAACGTCCCGCGAAACGTCTATTACCTCAAAGAGCTTGATCTGCAAATCTCAATGTCATACGGCCCCGGCCGTTACGATCCTGAATACGAAGAACGCGGCCACGATTATCCTTTCGCCTA
>JAYVFJ010000436.1:0-2314 GCA_043773225.1 Chloracidobacterium sp. | reverse complement strand
GAGTTTGATGAAGTAGCCGATGGCAAATTGAAGTGGAATAAAATGATCGATGAGTTTTACAGCCCCTTCAAAAAAGACGTTGACAACACCCTCGAAAATGCCGAGCGTGTGAAAGGCGAAAGGGTGCTAGGCACCGACCCCGAAAGCGGCAAACCGGTGGTCGCCCGCATGGCGCGCTACGGCCCAATTATACAGATCGGCAGCGTCTCGGAAGATGAAAAGCCGAGATTTGCAAAAGTCCCGACAGGACAGAGCATCGAGACCATCACGTTTGACGAGGCGATGGCCCTGTTCAAATTGCAGGCCGCAATGGGCACCTATGAGGGCAAGGATCTGTCCGCAGCCGTGGGCCGCTTTGGGCCTTATGTAAAATGGGGCGATGAATTTATCTCTATACCACGCGGAACCGACCTTGCGACGGTGGACACGGAAAAAGCGATCGAATTTATAAAAGCTAAACAGGTGGCGGACGCTCCCGTTGGTGAGTATGACGGTAAACCGATCACAAAAGGAACAGGCCGCTTCGGGCCCTTTATCAAGTGGGATGGCCTGTTCATCAACGTGCCGCGGCGTTATGACTTTGACAATCTGGCCCAGTCCGAGATGAACGAACTGATAGAGGCAAAGCGCGATAAGGAAGCAAATCGCTACATACAACGCTGGGAAGACGAAAAAATATCCGTCGAGAATGCCCGTTGGGGACCTGTTATTAAATTTGGCAAAAAGATCATATCAGTTCCCAAAAAAGCCGACGGCGCGCGCGCGACTGCTGAAGATGCGGCAGCGCTGACATTGGAACAGGTAAAAAAACTTATTGAAGCCGAACTGCCGGACGCGTTCGCCAAAAAGACGCGGGCTTCAGCTAAAAAGGCACCTGCCAGGAAAACCGTGAAGAAGAAAGGGTAGAGACATGGTCGAACAAACTCAGGTTTGACGACGTATATTGGCATGATGGCACTTTGCGCTGTTGCCAAAATGAGCGATGTGATTATAAAATGGCATTCGATAACGCGTTTGTAACATCTTAGTATTGGCATGAAAGAAAACCTCCAATTTCTACAGGCATTTCTTAAAAATCCTCTGAAGGTTGGCGCCATAACGCCGAGCTCGCCCGAGCTTGCCGCCGAAATGCTTTTGGGAATAACGCCGGACGATCATAATATCGTTCTCGAACTGGGCGTCGGCACCGGAGCTCTGACAAAATTTCTGCGTGACGCCGTGCCCAGCAAGGATTCGTATCTTGGCATAGAATTAGACAGCGATCTCGTCAAAACGCTCAACAGTAATTTCCCTGACATGAATATCGTCTGCGGCAGCGCCGCTGATGCGTATGCGATCCATCAAAATTCGGGCCTCGGCAAGGTTCGCTATGTTGTTTGCTGCATTCCTTTTGTTACTCTCCCAAAAGACATTAGCGAAGATGTTCTGGCCGAGATCGAGAAGTTTATGGACGAGGGCTGCGAGCTTCGCATCTTTCAGTATGCACACGGTTATTTTTTGCCGCCCGCCATCAAGCTTCGTGAAATGTTGAAAAACCGCTACGGCAAATCGCGCCGCAGCCCGCTTGTAATAAAGAACGTCCCGCCCGCATTCACCCTTACCTGGTCAACGGTTTAACACGATGCACAAGCCTGCGCGTAAGCAAGGGCGATAAATCCAGCGTGAGTGAATCGCCCTTGCTTACGCGCGGGCTTGGGCATACTAGCAAAAAAATACTTGACTTTTCTGCTCTCGATAGTAAACTGTCCTTAACCGGTTCCTCCAACCGTGCAAATTACTTCCTAAATCATCTACAGGATTGGTTAGTGGGCTTTTGTTTCGCATGATTGCGTTTGTCTTCTCTTACAGAGAAAGTCATGCCGCATTCGAGCGTCGGTGGAGTATCGGTTTTTGTCTGCAGACTACTTCTTTTGAGGAGACTTAAAAATATGAAATTTAGAACAATTATTTTATCTATTGCGACGCTTCTGACATTTTCAGTCATCGCGCCGGCACAGGATGAGCGAAACAAGGTCGAAACCTATATTGGCTACTCTTATCTGAGTACTGACACGGGTCTCGAAGACATTGACTCGGACTTCGATAACCGCCTCGGGTCAAACGGCATCAATGCTTCGATCACCGGCAATCCGCACCGCTACATCGGCATTAAGGGCGATTTCTCATTTCATCAAAAATCGGAAAGCGACGGCACTGACCGAGCTCGGTTTCGCACTACTCAAATTCTAGGCGGTATTCAATTTAAGGACAATAAGGTCGAGGGAGGACGTTTTCGGCCGTTCGCCCACATTCTTGCAGGTTTAGCTAATCAGGG
>JAYVFJ010000435.1:0-3820 GCA_043773225.1 Chloracidobacterium sp. | reverse complement strand
CCGTTCCCGAACCTCAGCCGGCTGAAGATATTTCCTTTGAACTTGAAAACTCTTCGGCAGCCTATGACCTCAATGCGTCTGAAGCGGTCGAGACCGCCGCCGTTTCAGAGTTGATCGTTGATGAAACGCACGAATACTTTGCGGATGAGCAAGAGCCTGAGATCGAGGTTGTTGCCGTAAACGATCCGGAATTTCAAACAGTGTTTTCTGAAACTTCGACTTACGAACCGCCCGGGCAGCGCGATGATTTTGACCTGAGCGAATTAGTTGCAATAGACACGGAACCGGCCGTTTGGGAAGAAAATCCTGCCTCGCAGCCCGCACCTGCCTACGATCCGCTGACGCACACTCAGCCAGAGCCTGCATTTGAGCCGCCGCCGGCCGCTCCTATCATTCAACCGCCACCTGCTCCGGCTCAGCAGACATCATTTGTTGCAGCACAGGCCAATGCGGCTGAGACGGCAAAAATGGACGCCCTCTTTAACAAGATGGCTGAACTTGGGGCGTCAGATCTCCACCTCACTGTCAGTATGCCGCCACTAATCCGCAAAGATGGCAAGATACAGCCGTTGGAGGATGGAAAAGAAGCTTTGACCGCCGACGCGATGCGTGCCCTGCTGACGTCTATAATGCCGTCACGAAACCAGGAAGAATTTGCTCAGCGCAGCGACACGGATTTTGCTTACGAAATACCGGGATTAGCTCGTTTTCGCTGCAACGTCTTTATGGATCGCAAGGGCATGGGTGCGGTCTTCCGCATTATTCCGTCAAAGATGACAACGGCCTCGCAGATCGGGCTGTCAGAGGCAATTCTCAGTCTGTGCGGCCTTTCAAAAGGGCTTGTGGTCGTCACCGGCCCGACCGGCTCCGGCAAATCAACAACTCTCTGCGCGATGGTCAACGAGATCAACCTGACCCGCGAGGAACACATTATCACGATCGAAGACCCGATCGAATTTGTCCACGAAAATCACAAGTGTCTCGTAAATCAACGCGAGGTGCATAACCATACTGACTCGTTCAAAGACGCTCTGCGGGCCGCGCTTCGCGAAGACCCGGACATCGTTCTCGTAGGCGAAATGCGCGACCTTGAAACGATCTCAATCGCAATAGAAACAGCCGAAACAGGCCATTTGGTATTTGGCACTCTGCACACCACGACTGCCGCCTCGACCGTTGACCGCATCATAGACCAATTCCCTGCCGACCGGCAGCAGCAAATTCGAGTGATGCTCTCGGAATCGCTCAAAGGCGTGATCGCGCAAACTCTATTGCCAAAGAAAGGCGGCGGTCGCGTTGCCGCTCTCGAAGTCCTGATCGTCACACCAGCTATCAGCAATCTGATCCGCGAAGGAAAGACTTTCCAAATACCGTCGGCGATGCAGACCGGCAAAAATCACGGAATGGTCATGCTGAACGAAGCTCTCTACGCACACGTCGAAAGCGGTGCCGTCGAACCGCTCGATGCATACATCAAGTCGGTTGATAAGACCGGTTTTGAAACGATGCTGACCCGCGGCGGATTTAAGATCTAAATTTCAGCTAAGCTGATACTATCCAGGCGTCGGATTAACACCGGCAGCCTTTTTGTGTCCTTTGTGTCTTTGTGGTAAAAATTCTTATATATGCAAGAAATAACTGCGTCGGAACTAAAGACGCGAATAGACGCCGGAGAAGATATTCAATTAATAGACGTTCGTCAGCCTGACGAATACGCGTTTGCCAAAATAGACGGTGCAAAGTTAATACCGCTCGGCGAGATAATGTCGCGCATGAACGAGCTTGACGAAACCAAAGAGATTGTCGTTCACTGCAAAATGGGCGGCCGCAGCGCCCGCGCTATCGAGGCTTTGCAGCAAGCGGGTTTTAAGGGCACAATGAAAAATCTGGCCGGAGGAATTACGGCATGGTCGAATGAGGTCGATCCAAGCGTGCCTAAGTATTAAACCTGTGTGAGGTCGATACCCTCTGCGATTCGCACGATCTTCATGTTCTCGGCGACGATCGTGCGACAGGCCATGACAGCCTTTTCCTTATCCCCGTTTTGCAGCCACACCTGACAGTTGAGACATTCGCCATTCCAGCAAAAATCACCGTAGCTGATATTTTCCATTGCGAGATATTGAAAACACCTGAGAAGCGAATTATTCTCGGGAACCATGCAAAGCGTGCCGAGTATCTCGATCTCGATCAATTTTTTGTAAGGCTGGAATATATCTGGCAGGGTCATAAATTTAAAATTGCGTCTAATTCAATAATGATGTCAGTTTTGCTAGATTATCTTATCGAAAAGGTGTAATTTTGAACAATGGCATTAGCTATCTATACAAAACCGGACTGTCCGTATTGTCGGCGGGCAATGGATCATTACAATGAGCACGGCATCGAATTTACCGAATACGACGCGCAGAATGATAAGCTGCGTCAGCGTGAAATGCTTGAATATTCCGGCGGCGATCTGACCGTTCCGTGCATTGTCGAGAATGGGGCATATATAGGGTCAGGCTGGGGCGACCCGCCACGCGGCTGAACGATCCGACCGAATTGATCGGCAGTTAGCCGAACTGAGACAATGCAAAATGGAAAATGCACAGTGCACAACGGCGATTGTGAAACTTTAGTTTTCCGTTATAGACTTATTAGCGACAAGTAGATAATATCCAGTTTTCCATTCTGCATCGTGCATTGTTCACTTTGCATTTTTTATGGTTGGTTCGCAGATTAACCAATACAAGATCCTCGAAAAGATCGGCTCGGGCGGACAGGGGACGGTTTATAAGGCTCTCGACACGAAGCTCAATCGAACCGTCGTCATCAAAGTTCTTCCTCCTGAACTCACTCAAAAGACGGCGAATTTCAAACGCTTCGAGCGCGAAGCACAGCTCTGTTCGCAGCTCGATCACCCAAACATCTGCACGATCTACGATTTTCACAGCGCAGACGGCGTTTTTTACATCGCGATGCAGTATGTCGAGGGCAAAAATGTCCGACAACTCGTCGCCGGTCGGCCTCTCGAACTAAAGAGCGTTCTGTCTATCGCTATCCAGGTCACTGACGCTCTTGCTTACGCTCACTCGAAAAATATCATTCACCGCGACATCAAGGCCGGCAACATAATGGTGACCGACACGGGTCAGGTCAAGATACTCGATTTCGGCCTCGCTAAATTGCTCGAAGACGAACAGGCTGAAGCAACGCAGGGGCTGGACAAAACGCAGATAACCGAGCTTGGCATTCCTTATGGAACTGCAACCTATGCCGCGCCCGAACAAGCAAAGGGCGAGCGTGCCGATCATCGTTCTGACATCTTCTCGACAGGTGTTCTGATCTACGAGATGCTCACAGGCATTTGGGCTTTTCAAGGCAAGACTGTTATCGATGTCCGCCATCAGGTTCTATACGGAACGCCAAAGCCTCTCGCTGACATGCGCAAAGAGCCTCTGCCACCGCAGTTGCAGCAAATCGTTGATAAGGCTCTGGCAAAAGACCCAAAAGATCGCTATCAAAAGATCGCTGCAATGCGCGACGAGCTTCGCGCCGTTATGCAGCAGGTCGCCGGAGCGCAGATCATGCCGGGCGATACGTTCGCACCTAGCCATGTTGACGGCAGCGCTGTCAAACGCGTGCTCAACTGGTTTACCGGCAAATCTACGCCCGAACAAACCTCGGTCGGACGAACACCTTCGGTTGGCAGCACGCCGTCATTTGCACCCGACATTTCCGTCACGTCAACCGGCGTCGAGAAAAAAAGCGTCGCCATTTTGCCGTTTCAAAATCTGAGCCAGGACCCGGCATCGAGTTTTTACGAATTTGCTCTCGC
>JAYVFJ010000434.1:0-2317 GCA_043773225.1 Chloracidobacterium sp. | reverse complement strand
GGCTGAAGCGAAATACCGGGCAAACCTGTGATCTCGCAAAGATCGTTTTGTAGTCTGTAAATTAGTTCAAGAGATCCTTGGGTTTCTTCTTCCGGAGCAAGCGGATGCAGACCCGCAAAACCGCCTATCCGCGCGACCTTTTCGTTAAGCCGCGAATTATATTTCATCGTGCACGACCCGAGCGGATACATGCCGAGATCGATCGAATAATTCCAAGTCGAGATACGCGTAAAATGCCGCACGACATCAACCTCAGACACCTCAGGCACGCCGTCGAGTTCGTCGTCACGACGCAACTCTTTTGGCAATAGATCGTCAATGTTCGTTTCCTCGACATCGAGCTTCGGCAGCCGATAACCGACGCGACCGGTCTGCGACCGCTCAAAGATCAACGCCTCGTTCTGTGTCGGATGTGAAGTTACTTTTTTGATGCTCATTCGTTTAGGCGTGCGTTGACAATCCCGCAACCAGCGTGTCAATCTGCTCGCGGTTGTTCGTTTCGGTCACGCAAACGAGAATGTCGTTATCGTGTCCGTCATAATATTTTGAGAGCGGAAGGCCGCCGATCACTCCGTTCGTATTTCGAAGTCTATCAAGAACCTCTTTAGCCGGACGCTTGCCGCGGATCACAAATTCATTGAATGTCGGCGCGTCAAACGCGGAAGAGAATCCGTCGATCTCCGCGATTTTCTGCTTGGCATAGGCAGTTTTTTGAGCGTTCTGCAAAGCGACTTCCTGCAGGCCTTTTTTGCCCATTGTTTCCATGTAGATGGTTGCGGCGAGGGCGATGAGGCCTTGGTTTGTGCAGATGTTTGAGGTCGCTTTTTCGCGGCGGATGTGCTGCTCGCGAGTTGATAGGGTTAATACAAAACCGCGATTTCCGTTTTTGTCGTAAGCCACGCCGCACAAGCGTCCGGGCATTTGACGGACGTATTTTTCTTGTGTAGCAAATAAACCAACATGCGGGCCGCCAAAGCCCATCGGGATTCCCCACGATTGGCCTTCGCCGACGACGATGTCGGCTCCGCAGGCTCCGGGCGATTTTAGCAGGCCGAAGGAGATTGCCTCGGTTACGACAACGACGAACAAAGCACCAACAGCATGAGCCGCATCAGCCAATGCAACGAGGTCCTCGATACAGCCAAAGAAATTTGGAGACTGAACTACTAGCGCTGCAGTCTTGTCATCAAGGGCTGACAGATCAGCAAGGCGACCTGTTGATTCGTCAAAATCGATCTCGACAATTTCTGCGGCACCGTGCTGCGTGTAAGTTCGAGCAACCTCGCGGTATTCGGGGTGAACGCTTTTGGCGACGACGATCTTGTCGCGTCGTGTTACGCGTTGTGCCATTAAGTAAGCCTCGGCCATAGCGGTCGAGCCGTCATACATCGAGGCGTTTGCGACTTCCATTCCGGTCAGTTGGCAGACGAGCGTTTGGAATTCAAAAATATATTGCAGCGTACCCTGTGAGATCTCAGGTTGATATGGCGTGTATGAAGTGAAGAATTCGGAACGCTGGATAAGGTGGTCAACGATTGTCGGCGAAAAATGGGAATAAACTCCCGCGCCAAGAAATGACGGTTTCGTCGCGGCGGTATTTTTTGCCGCCATCGCTTCCATTGAGGCAATGACCTCGCTTTCGGCGAGCGGATCGGTGATGTTCAGCTTGCGTCCAAGCTGGACTTCCTTCGGGATTGAGCGAAAAAGTTCTTCGGCAGAATCGAGGCCAACTAAGGCCAGCATTTCGCCACGCTCTTCGGGCGAGTTTGGAATATAACGCATAAAACAGTGAATAGTGAAAAATGAAAAGTGAACAGTGAAAGAAATTTACTAATTTTTCACTATTCACTGTTCACTTGCAGAAAGGTATTCTTCGTATTCAATTGACGACAGCATCGCGTCGGCTTCGAGCGGGTTGTTCATTTTGACCTTGACCATCCAACCGGCGGAATAAGGGTCGTTATTTACATTTTCGGGGGCGTCGTTGATGCCGTCGTTGACCTCGACGATCTCGCCGGCTATCGGCATAAAGATTTCCGAGACGGCCTTGACCGATTCGACCGAGCCAAAAGCCTCATGTGTCGAAAACTTGTCGCCCGAACGAGGCATATCAATATAAACAACGTCGCCGAGCGAATGCTGAGCATAATCCGTGATGCCGACAGTGGCTACATCATCATCCACCGCGACCCATTCGTGGTCTTTTGTGTAACGTAAATTTTCTGGAATGTTTGACATAAATTTATCGGTGAATCTTTAGTTTGATCCAAAAGTTATTTTTGCCGTTTGTAAAACGGCGTCGGCACAACCTGTGCTC
>JAYVFJ010000433.1:0-34264 GCA_043773225.1 Chloracidobacterium sp. | reverse complement strand
AACTTCCGTTTACGACATGGCAAGATTTTATGTTTGCCTCGGTCGATCCGGTTGATACGTTTGAGAAGTTTGTTGATGACGCCGCGCCGCGACTCGATTTTGAAACGGAAGGTTTGCGACTGACGGCTACTCGTGAATACGAGATCAACGCACATTGGGCGTTGTATTGCGAGAATTACCTTGAGGGCTTTCATATTCCGTATGTCCATCACGGTTTGAACGAGATCGTCGATTACGGCAGCTACACCACCGAGACGTTTCATTATTCGAGCCTGCAAACCGGTTTCGACGATGCAGGAAAAGTTGCGGCGAGATATTTATTCATCTTTCCAAACCTGATGTTCAATTTTTACCCGTGGGGAATTTCGGTCAATGTTGTTCGGCCAGTTTCACCGTCGAAAAGCGTGGTTGAGTTTTTAACCTATGTTCGGGACGAATCGCTTATGGACAAAGGCGCCGGAGCCGATCTACATTCCGTTGAGATAGAAGACGAAGCCGTTGTCGAGAGTGTTCAGCGCGGCATTCGCTCGCGCTTTTATTCACATGGCCGTTATTCACCGAAACGCGAGCAGGGAACGCATCATTTCCACAGACTTATTGCTGAATTTCTTAAATGATTGAAATTATTGAAAAGATTAAGGAGAAGCTAAAAAAATATCCTCATGTCAAGTTTGAGGAGCGGGAAGGTTCAATAACAGTCCTGCCATTTTCAGATGACGGATTCGAAGTTGCGCTTTATGTCGGGAAACAAGATGCTTACGAAGTTCATTTTAACGGTTGGCATGAAAATTTTTCCAGTGACTCGGAAGCTTTTGATTGTTTTGCATTTGGACTTTCCGAAGAGTGCAGGCTGAAAGAATATTCAAGGGGAAGCCTACCCTATCGATGGACAGTTGAATTTTATCGGGACGAAGAGTGGCAAGAAGATAGCACAACCTCGCTTGTGTTCTTTCCATTTTGGAATGCAAAAGTTGTGCGGTTTCTTCAAAATCATTTAATTTCAAGATGAGAAAATATTTTTCAGGGTTGAATGCTGAGTTTGCTAAATGTTTTGCACAGTACTATATAGATGAAAATTAATATTGAACTATCAGAGAGTTTACATAAGGAAGTTCTGATTGCTGCGAAAAATTTGAAGATGTCCAAGAAGAAATTCATAGTTAAAGCAATTAGAAAAATGACAATGGACCATCAACGGCCAGGTTCAGAGATCACTGCGTCCCTTAATAAGTTTTTTAAGGATCACCCAGGAATCGATGTTAGTTGGTGGAACGATAAGAGTTGGGATGACTGTCAGCCAAAGAGATGAAATTGGACATAAAGACCGAAATTGAACAGTTGCGTGTCGAGATCGAACGGCACAATGATCTCTATTATCAATCCGACGCACCGGAAATTTCCGATTTCGAATTTGATCAACTGCTCGAAAAACTGAAAGCCCTCGAAACCGAACATCCCGAACTCATCACGCCCGACAGCCCGACGCAGCGGGTGGGCGGCAAGGCGGCGAGTTTGAAGTCGTTTACGCATACGGTGCCGCTTATGTCGCTTGATAATTCGTATGATCTTGATGAGTTAAGGGCTTTTACCGAGCGGTGTGAAAAATTGGCGGAGGGAAGAAAACTCGAATATGTTGCAGAACTCAAGATCGACGGCCTGAGCGTTTCGCTGCATTATGAGAATGGCATTCTTGTGACGGGTGCGACACGCGGCGACGGGCAAACCGGTGACGAAGTAACTCAAAACGTAAAAACGATCAAGACAATTCCGCTGCGTTTGAAAGTTGACGCGCCAGCACATGCAGAGGTGCGCGGGGAAGTGTTTTTATCGCGAACTCAATTCGCCCGCATCAACGCCGAGCTTGAAATGCAGGGCGAAAAGACTTTTGCAAATGCGCGCAACAGCGCTTCAGGAACACTAAGGATGCTCGACTCTGCAATCGTTGCATCGCGGCGGCTCGATATGTTTCCGTATGACGCTTTTACAGGAAATCAGAAGATGTTTGCGACGCATCTGGAGGTATTTGCCTGGTGCAAACGCAATGGTTTTAACGTCAACCCAAACCACAAACTTTGTGCGAATTTTGATGAAATAGCCGCTTTCATCGCCGAGATGGAAACAAAGCGCGACGGTCTGGATTACGAGATCGATGGCGTGGTTGTAAAAGTAAATTCTACCGCGCTACAGGATGAATTCGGAGCAACTTCAAAAGCACCGCGTTGGGCGATTGCATATAAGTATCCGGCTCGTCAGGCTACGACGAAACTGCTTGCTATAGAAGTCAGCGTAGGTCGCACCGGAGCGTTGACTCCAATTGCAATCCTCGAACCGATCCTGCTCGCCGGAACGACCGTTGGGCGTGCGTCGCTGCATAACGAGGACGAAATAAGACGACTCGATCTCAAGATCGGCGACTGGGTGATGATCGAAAAAAGCGGCGAGATCATTCCTCAGGTATTATCGGTTGTGGCGACAAAACGCGAAGGAAGCGAGACGGAATTTGAGTTTCCCCACGTTTGTCCCGTATGCGGTTTCGACGCCGTTCGTCCCGAAGGCGAAGCAGTTCGCCGCTGCATAAACAACGACTGTCCGGCAAAGATAAAAGGCCGTCTTGGATATTTTGCATCGCGGCGGGCAATGGACATCGAGGGATTGGGAGATGTGCTGATAAACACCCTTGTCGATAATGGAATGGTAAAAGACGTCGCCGATCTTTACACGATCAGACAAAAGGATATTTCAAATCTTGAGCGAAAAGGTGAAAAATCCGGCGCAAAACTTATCGAGCAGATCGAGGCGAGCAAAACTCGCGGGCTGCAAAGACTTCTGTACGGCATTGATATACGGCACGTTGGTGAGCGTTACGCAAAAATATTGGCAAATCATTCCCGCAGCATTGACCGCTTGGCCGAGGCTTCGGTAGAGGAACTCGATAGCATTCACGAGGTCGGACTCGCTGTCGCCGAAAGCGTTTATGAATGGTTTCGCGATCCGCGAAATATCGACCTTGTTGCGCGGCTTAAAGGCGCCGGCGTCAAGACCGAAACCGACGCTGCAAGCACTGCGATGCTCGACGAACGCTTTGTCGGCAAAACTTTCGTCCTCACCGGCAAACTCGAAAACTACACCCGCGACGAAGCCGCTCGCCTTATCGAAGACCGCGGCGGCCGCGTCTCGTCATCAGTCAGCAAAAACACCGATTTCGTCGTCGCCGGCAGCGATGCGGGGTCGAAACTCACAAAGGCTGAAAGTCTGGGCGTGACCGTGATTGATGAACTACAATTCAAGGAGATGGTAAAATGAATGACCCTTACACAGAACTCGTCGACAAACTGAGTGAATCGGAGCTTTGATAGGAACAAAGAAAACTAGATAGAATTTAGTCGATCTCCGGCAATTCTGTTACCAAATCCTTTCCTTTTACACCTGCGATCATTGTTTCAAGCGAGTCTTTAAGAGTAGCCGCAATATACTCGATAAATGGTTCGAGTTGATCTGCATCGGCGAGGGTCAGCACTCGGTAATAATTTTCTTTGTCCTCAGTTTTGATAATCACCGGTGGATAGTCGAACTGCATAAGAATAAAATTCATCAAGATGCGGGCGACGCGTCCATTGCCATCGTCGAAGGGATGAATACGAATAAATTTATAATGGAAAAGTGCGGCAAGAATTATTGGATTTACCTCTGCCTTTAGTTTCTCCTGTCTAAACCAATCGACAAGTTCCTGCATCTTTGCGGGCGTTTCTTCAGGCGTGGCGAAGTAGAAGGTCTCGCCGGTTGATGTGATTACATGATTGGGTTGAGTTTTATATTTGCCGACCTCGATCTTTCTTCGCGTTGGTTTGCCGTCAGGCGTTATTGCTTCAACAAAATAAGATTCTTTTAGAATCAGCGTATGCAGCTCACGGATAAAGACTTCGGTTAATTCAGCCTCGCCCTTTACCAGATCAAGAACCCAATTTATTGCTTCGTTGTGGCCGGTGATTTCAAAGTGATCCTTTAACGGTTTGCCTTGAGCGGTAATGCCGAACAATATCAATGCCTTCGTTTCGCCAAAGGTGAGCGAATTGCCCTCGATGTTATTCGAGTGGTAATTCCAATCGAGGCGCAGTTTCTGCATGATCCGCGCTTCGACCTCGGCATCTAGCGGCCGAAGGCTGTCGAGTTCTGCTTTTAGTTGTTCAACTTTTTTGAGGATTTCCATTGTCTGGCGATTCGCATTATGATTATTCCATAAACTTAGTGTAAACAATATATTTTACCTTTTATGAACGATTTTTTTACAGCGAATATATCAGACGTTGACCCGATGGTTAGCGAAGCGATCGACGGCGAGGTTCGGCGGCAGACGAATGGGCTTGAGCTTATTGCGTCGGAGAATTTTGTTTCCGAGGCCGTTTTGCAGGCTATGGGCACTGTTTTTACGAACAAGTATGCCGAGGGTTATCCGGGCAAGCGGTATTACGGCGGGTGCGAGTTTGCTGATGTAGTAGAAAATCTCGCAATTGATCGAGCAAAGCAAATTTTTGGAGCAGAACATGCCAATGTTCAGCCGCACAGCGGAGCGCAGGCGAATATGGCGGTGTTGATGACGGCTCTAGATCATGGCGATCAGATATTGGGTATGAATCTCTCGCACGGAGGGCATCTCACGCACGGGCATCCGCTAAATTTTTCAGGTATTAATTATAAGGTCGCGGATTACGGCGTTAACAAAGACACGGAACAAATTGATTACGACGAATTACAAAAACTCGCCGAAGAACATAAGCCAAAACTTTTGATATGCGGTGCGTCAGCCTATCCCCGAACGATTGATTTTGCGCGCATCGGCGAGATCGCGCGAGGCGCCGGGGCAAAGGTAATGGCAGACATTGCGCATATTGCAGGGTTGGTTGCGACTGGGCTGCATCCGTCGCCGGTGCCGCATTGTGAATTTGTTACTACGACCACGCATAAGACTTTGCGCGGGCCGCGTGGCGGAATGGTCTTATGCCGCGAGGAATTTGCGGCAGATCTCAACAAGCGTGTCTTTCCCGGTGTGCAGGGCGGGCCACTGGTGCACATCATTGCGGCAAAAGCCGTGTCGTTTGGTGAGGCTCTGCGCGAAGATTTCAAAACTTATCAGCAACAGATCGTCGCAAATGCGAGCGTGCTTGCCGAGACACTTTCAAATGCAGGTTTAAGGCTCGTTTCGGGCGGAACTGACAATCATTTGCTGCTCGTTGACGTCTTTATGGACGGCAAAGGCATCACCGGCAAGGTTGCCGAAAAAGCTCTTGACGAAGTGCACATCACGGTCAATAAGAATACGATCCCGTTCGACACAAATAAGCCATTCGTTGCGTCAGGCATACGTCTTGGAACACCAGCGCTAACAACACGCGGCATGAAAGAAGCGGAAATGAACCTTATCGGCGAAATGATTGCCGCGATCATCCACGAACCGGAATCTGAAGAAGTGAAAACGCGAGTCCGGAGAGAAGTCGCCGAGATCACGGCAAAGTTTCCGATGTATCAGATGTCAGCACCGCCTGCGTAAGTGTCTTTGCCGCCCGCTTACGCAGGCGGTTCTGACATGATGCGGTCTTCGGCGTCGAGTTGATCGAGGATGTCGCGGGCTTCGTCGGAGTCGAATTCGTAGGCCTTTTGTTCGAGAGAACATATCGCGATATCTGCATACAGCGGGTCATCAAGGAGCGGCAGAATCGACGGGATAGGCAGCATCGCCAGAGTTTCGTAGGCGATTGCTCGAATTTGCGGAAGCTCGGTCTGACGGACGATCTCGGCTATCTCGCCGGCAGAAAATCGTTCGGCAAGACGGTCGGCGAGTTTGTCGAGTCGGTCGTAGTTGTTCTCTTTAATAACGCGTTCGGCAAGCTGAATAAATACTTCCGCCGATGCTGACTGAGATTCGAGAACGCGGGCGCAGGCGTCTGCAAGCTGCGCTATCTCGGTAAATTTTGCCTGATCTGAACGAACCTCTTTGATTTTCGACTGCTCATCGAGAGCGTCAAGCAAACGGCTCACTTCCCAATCGGCGTGAGCGTCGTATGAGAATTTAGGAGATTTGTTATTGTGCTGGGTTGGGTTGCTGGATTGCAATGCTCTGACAAGCATGTTTTTTGTCATGGGCCGCAAACCGTCCCAAACACTAGCAACCCTTCCGCCGAATTCCTTTATCATCATGTCAATTGCTTAAGTTTGCTATCACAAAGTGTAGTTGTCAAGCTGTTTTGTTCCGGGCGACAGATTCGAGAAGACGCTCTTCAGTTTGCCGCAGGATATTTTCAAACTCCGGATCGCTTTCATCAACACTTTCGAGCAGAGCATAAGGCATCTCTCCCAGATAACGCAGCTCCCATGCAACGCTGCCCTTTATTGGCGGACGAGAGAACCATGCGGCATCAAATTCAGAAACGTTTATTACGGCGTCGCCGAAAATTGTTTGCCTAACCTTGTCGAACGCCTTATTAGACGCGGTAGAAAGCAAAACCCGACGCAATATCCAGCCGTATTTTTGATAAGTGGCAATGATCTCAGCAACTGCCTGCGCGTCGATCATTTTCGTTTGTCGTCTTTTTTGTTAGCTGCCGGTGCCATGTTTGTGACCTGTATAGGCGAGTTCGCATTTGAAGTTGTAAAGTCAGAGTTTGCCGCAGCGTTTGCGGCTTCTTTTTCACGTTGATCAATGCCCGGACCGGGCGATTTATACGTTCCCCCAAACATTTCGCCGATGGCGAGTTTCCATGCACCGTCTTCTTTGATAAAAGGCAAATCTTCCCATCGGCTGTCTTTGGAATTCCATACTTCAAGCGCTCCCATATCGCCGTTTATGCGTTCGTCCCGCATCGTCGGCAGTTTTTCGGCAAAGGTCGTGGCCGTAAATCCGTTCTCATAGACTTTTTCGATAGGCGTGTTGTTACGCTGCGCGGCTATCGCGCCAAATTCGACCGTTTTCTTAGTGAGCTGCTTTTTGATTGATTCAATATTTTTGCTCTTAACTGCGGCATAAAGCAGCTTGTATGCTTCAGTAGGCGTCGCGCCGCCTGACACTCCATTGCACGCAAAAACAAAACCAACAACAAGAAGAAAAGCCAGTAACAAAATAACTCTAAGCATAAAAAGAGTATATTACTGAGCAGCAAGAAAACCAATTTTTGCTAGCTCCTAGCTCCTAGCTGCCAGCTGCTAGCGAAAAGCCAGCAGCTAGAAGCTGGCAGCTAGCAGCTAGAATAAAAGTCCGGCCTGAATCCATCGAGACATGACCGGTGTGCGATTTACTAATTTCCCTGACTGACCTATCATCAAAACAATGCTCAATGATCGCAGTTAAAAGATGAAGATTTGCCCCGCTTGTCAAACTCAATATACCGACGACACGCTGCAATTCTGTCTTCAGGACGGGACGCCGCTGGCTTTTGCAAGTCAGACACGCACGCCGACGCTTGTTCTGAACGAGCCGCCGTCGTGGCAGCCAAGCCAGATTACCAGCGTTTCTGCAACTCCATCACAAAAAAAAGGGTCAAAGACGTTTATCGTCATCGCGGCGACAGTTTTGGTGATGTTTGTGGTGTTCGGCGCCGTGGGTATTGGTGCATGGCTTTATTTTAGAAATCCGCAGACTGAGACAGCTAAGAACACAACTGATAAACCCAACGCTGCTGTTCAATTACCAAACGCCAACACTCGGACGATTTCGTCTCCACAGACTACGCCCTCGCCAACGCGAACTGCGAATGCATCAGTTCCGGCAAACACAGCCGATCAATCACAGACGCGAAACGAAGTTTCCCAAAGGCTCATCAGTTGGAAATCCAGCGCCGAGTCTCTTGATCTGGACGAAAACATCGCACATTATGCCGAAATTGTGGATTATTATAAAAAAGAAGCGGCGAGCGTGGCATTTATCCGCGCCGATAAAATCAAGGCATTTTCTCGCTACAACTCGATACAAATCAAACTTACAAATATTTCTATTTCCGTCGGTCAGCCGGAACAAGAGGCGACCGTAACGCTCGACAAGGAATGGAATTTTGAAGGAGATAAAAATTCCTCAGGCAAGGTCAAGCAGTTGATAAAAATGAGAAAAATCAACGATCAGTGGTTGATAACGGCCGAAAAAGATCTAAAGGTTTATTTCACGCGGTAAAATTATTTCCAACTAATGAAAGCGTTGAGATTTATAAATAATCGGATTGAGTTGGCTGAAATTCTCATACCTGACAACGAGTCCGAAGCATTGGTTCGCGTCATAAAATCGGGCATTTGCAATACCGACCTCGAGATAGTTCGCGGTTACGCCGGGTTTGAAGGAACGCTCGGGCATGAGTTTGTCGGTGTCGTCGAACGAGCCGATGACGCACCGGAATTGATCGGGAAACGCGTCGCCGGCGAGATCAATGCCGGCTGCGGCGAGTGTGAACGATGCCTTTCAAATGATCCGAGACATTGTCCTGCGCGAACAGTTCTTGGCATCGTCAAACGCGACGGAGCACACGCCGAATTTCTGCAATTGCCTTCACGAAATCTTATCGAAGTTCCTGATAATGTGTCCGACGAACAAGCAGTCTTTACCGAACCGCTTGCCGCGGCATATGGAATAACCGAGCAAATTGAGATAAGCCCTGAGACTGAGGTTGCAGTCATCGGCGACGGAAAACTCGGCCTATTGTGTGCGATGAGCCTCGCTTTGAGATCACAAAAAGTCACGATCATCGGCAAACATCCGGCAAAGATCGCCATTGCCGAAAAGAGCGGCGTCGAGGGCCTCTTGCTCAACAACATAACACCGTCGATGTCGAGTAGATTTGACGTTGTTGTCGAAGCCAGCGGCTCAGAATCCGGCTTTGCGACCGCGCTCGACCTGGTCAAACCGCGCGGCAAAGTAGTGCTCAAATCCACATTTCACGGCACTCCGACGTGGGCAGCATCGCGGGTTGTCGTTGATGAGATCACGATCGTCGGTTCGCGCTGTGGACGAATGGCACCGGCCCTAGCTCTGCTAGAGAACGGCTCCGTAAATGTGGAAGACCTGATTGACGAAGAGTTTGCACTTTCAAAAGGTGTCGTAGCAATGCAGCGAGCAGCCGAAAAAGGAATTTTGAAAGTACTCCTCTCGCCAAATTGAAACTATCCACTATTAACTAACCACTATCCACTGAATCAAATCGTTTTCTTTCAGTGGATAGTTTTTGAAATGAAAAAGGGACGATTTGATATAATACAAAAAGATGATTTCTTCACCCTTATCTCGAATCATATTATTTCTTTCCTTAGTAGTGGCTCTTGCCGTCAGCGACATAAATGCGCAGCCTGACAGGTTGTCGAGGACGTTTGCCGACATAGCGAAAAAGGTGGGGCCGGCTGTCGTCAGTATTGACACAAAAAGCAAGGTCAACCAGGCGGCGGCAAGGGAAACGCCTGAGCCGGGCGATCCGGACGACATAATGGATTTCTTTCGTCGGCAATTGCCGCAGCGTCCGGTTTATGCGGTCGGCAGCGGTTTTATTGTTGATAAGCGTGGCTACATAATTACAAATTCACATGTAATTGATGAGGCTGAGAGGATCATCGTCCGGCTCGATTCGGGCGAAGAATTTACAGCGACAGTAGTTGGCTCGGATGGAAGGGAAGAGACCGATCTTGCGATACTAAAGATAGACGCACGGCGTGAATTGCCGTTCCTTAAATTTGGTGATTCGGAAAAGGCCGAGGTTGGTGATTGGGTGCTTGCGATAGGTTCGCCGTTCGGTTTGTCAAAATCGGTCTCTGCCGGAATAATCTCGCAGACCCGGCGTGAAACGCCAAATTCATCTGCGTTTCAAAAATTTATACAGACGGACGCCGTTATCAATCCCGGCAATTCCGGCGGCCCGCTCGTCAATATGGACGGCGATGTGATCGGCGTAAATTCACAAATAGCGACCGGGACAGGCGAATACAGCGGTGTCGGCTTTGCTTTGCCGTCAAACGAGTCGGCAAATGTTTACGCCCAGATCGTCAAAAACGGCAAAGTCAGGCGTGGATATTTGGGAGCATATCTTGATTCGGTCAAGACCGAGTTTGCCCGTGTTTACGGCATGAACGAGGCCAAAGGCGCGATTGTGACGGACATTCGGGATAAGCTAAGTCCGGCTGCAACCGCCGGATTACAGATCGGCGACATTGTCGTCGAGTTCAACGGCCAAAAGGTCGAGAACGCCCGCGACCTGATCTCAAAGGTTGCCGCGGCACAGCCCGATCAGGCAATTTCGCTTATTTATCTGCGTGAAACCGGCGCAAATCTTGTCCGTACCGCAGCTTCGATCAAACTTGGCGAAAGGCCTTCGCGCAACCGCGTTTCGGCCAATGACGGCGACCGCCGAACCGTGCCGATCAATGATGTAAAGACGGAGCAAAAGCCTTTCGGATTGACCCTGACCGAGCTGACGCCGATACTCGCAGCGAAATACAAACTCGAAGGGCTAAAAGGCCTCGTGGTAAAAGAGATCAACCCCGCGAGTTTTATTGCCGACGTTAAGAATTCAACGGGCGGCGTGGCCCTCGGCGAAGGCGATCTCATCCAACGGATCAACCGCGTGGCTGTTACTGATCTGAAAACGTTTAATGACATCGTATCGAAATTAAAAGTCGGCGACGCCGTCGTCCTGCATATCAAAGCCTACGATCTCAGAACACAGGCAGTGCAGTTAAAGATCGTGCAGTTTACGGTCAGGTAATAAGTTTAAAGTTCAAAGTTCAAAGTCGAAGGTTGCTGACTTTTCGCCAACGCCTTACACTTAAAGTTTACTTTGAACTTTGAACTTTACACTTTGAACTTATACATATGGCAAAAGCAAAAATGGCAAAAGTAAAGAAGTCGGCGAAGCCGTCGGTCAGGAAATATCACAACTACATCGGCGGCGAATGGGTCAAATCTTCGTCGGGCGAATGGTTTGACAATGTAAATCCGGCGGATACGTCGGATATCGTCGGGCGTTTTCCGGCGTCGAATGAAGACGATGTCAATGCAGCCGTCGAGGCGGCGAAAAAGGCCGCGACTCGCTGGCGACGAACTCCTGCACCCAAACGTGCCGAAATTCTCTTTACGCTTGGTGAGATACTTCGCAAAAACAAGGACGAATTTACGCACCAGATGACCCGCGAAATGGGCAAGGTGTTAAAAGAAGCGGGCGGCGACGTTCAGGAAGCGATCGACTGCACCTACTACACCGCCGGCGAAGGCCGCCGTCTGCACGGCTTTACGACCCCGGCCGAGATGCCGAATAAATTCGCGATGTGCGTCCGCCAGCCGGTCGGCATCTGCGGGCTTATCACGCCGTTCAATTTCCCAATGGCGATACCTTCGTGGAAGTTGATACCTGCGCTCGTTTGCGGCAATACCGTCGTCATCAAATCGGGCGAGGACGTGCCGCTCTCGACAATAAACCTCATCAAATCTTGCGAAGAAGCAGGCATTCCAAAGGGCGTGGTCAACGTCGTCAACGGCTTTGGCGAACCGGGTGCTGCTCTTGTTAACCACAAAGATGTGCGGCTTATCTCGTTCACCGGTTCGACCTCGACCGGTCGCCTGATCGCCGAGGCCTGTGCCCGCGACAACAAGATCGTCAGCCTCGAAATGGGCGGCAAAAACGCGATCATCGTGATGGATGACGCCGATGTGGACAACGCCGTCGAAGGCTCGCTTTGGGGAGCATTTGGAACAAGCGGCCAGCGTTGCACGGCTTCGTCGCGGCTCATCGTTCACAAAAAGATCTACAAGAAATTCTGTGAAAAGCTGGTCGAGAAAGTTAAAAAACTCCGCGTCGGCAACGGCCTCGATCCAAAAACCGAGGTCGGGCCGGTCATCAACCAGCAGGCGATGGACAAGATCCTCGGCTACATTCACATCGGAAAGAATCAGGACAAAGCCACCTTGGCATGCGGCGGCAAACAACTGACAAAAGGCGACTATGCAAAGGGCTATTTCATCGAGCCGACCGTCTTTACCGACGTCAGCCCAAAGATGCGTATCGGCCAGGAAGAGATCTTTGGCCCGGTGACGTGCGTCATTCCGTTTTCAACACTCGACGAAGCGATCAACATCGTCAACGGGGTCGCATACGGCCTCTCGTCGGCGATCTACACGCAGGACGTAAACCACGCGTTCTACGCGATGCAGGAACTCTACACCGGCATTTGCTATGTCAACTCTGCGACCATCGGAGCCGAGGTTCACCTGCCGTTCGGCGGCACAAAAAATACCGGCAACGGCCACCGCGAAGCCGGCACGCAGGTCCTCGACATCTTCACCGAGTGGAAGTCGCTCTACATCGACTACTCCGGCAAACTGCAAAAAGCGCAGATCGATGCGGTTGAGATTTAGTTCGGGGGTTGCATGCGTGTCGCTTTCTCGATCAATGTCTCCAATGCGGCCTCGACCAAGGCATTTATGTCTTCAATGCCCGTCAACGCTTTTGCGCGTTCAAGGAGATCATCGTCGATAACAAGCGTTATTCTCATGCACCATTAATATGCATCATTTAGGTGCTTCCCATCAAGCTGTCAAAAGACTGGCGTTGATTGAAGTATGGTTGCAACGTTCCGTGCGCAACCATTTACGCCAACGGTAGCATCAGGGCAATCGAATCCTTCAATTCAGTATCGGTATATCGCACATTGTATTGGTTCTCGGGATGATGAATCGAGTTCCGAACATAGTACGGCAAAGTTGCGGGTTGGGCTGGTTGAGCAACGCCGTGATCTAATCTGATCCAGTTCTTCGTCTGGGCGACTCCGTTGGCAGCTAAATGAGCATCTACTCCAACGATTGAAGGAATTAGATTCCGTTCTTGGATATAACCAAATAGTTCGTTGTGAAACTCAACAGTTGGTAAATCGAACGCATGGTAATTGATTTCGCCCCAACTTGGGCTCCATGGAAACTTGCCCCATCCGGCGGTATTTGGGTATTCAAGAGCAACTTTGTTAGCAGCATCACGTTTCAGGATAATCATTTTTGAAGGACCACTGATTGCGTTCTTGAAAATATAGGGTGAATGGGTCGATACAATAATTTGTTTATCTTTTGACTCGTCCAACAGTAAACTCAAAAATTTATCCTGAGCCTTAGGATGCAAATGCAATTCCGGCTCGTCTATCAGATAAATAATGCTTCCTTTTGATGCTCCCGCAACACTCTTTAAAAGTAGTATTGTCAAAATCATCTCGATTCCCGAACCTAGGGCTTTAGTTTTGATCTGTTTTAACTCTGAATCGTCTCGTATGGCAAAAAATGATTGTGAGAATGGATGAAGAAGGTCTAAGAGGTCAATCTTTAGGTTGTTGTATTCAGTCGTGCCAAAAAAAGTGCAAAGGTCTGCTGCTAGTTTTGTTCCAATACCCTTTTGCGCGGAATCAAGAACCGCAGTGAAGTAGTCGCCGCTAATGTTCTTGACCATAGCAGCCGTGTTTGCCGTGTCAAGGCTTTTAGCAAACCTCCAATTCAGATCCTCGCATATTCGTTCAAAAGTGGTTGTAAATGTTCCAGTAGAAATTTGTCGACTTCGATTCTTGTCAAAAAAGAAGATGCTAAATTCGCCAGCAATAATGTTTTCGTTGCGAAATAACTTATGGAGTCCTTCAATTGGTTTTGTTGAATCGACGCCTTTGCTATTTTTATAGTTGACCGTCTTATTGATAAAAGACGCGCTAACTTGAAACGGTGATGACAATAATCGTCCGGGTGATTTGCGATCCCTGTTTTTTGCCGATACTTCTATTCCGTTGCAATCGAAATAGTTTCCCGCATAGGGCATCTTGCATTGAAAATCGTTGGTGAATCCCTTTACAACTATTGAATTGTCCTTGACTTGAAAATCACCGATTGCGAGTTTATTTTCTACGGCGTATGAACTCTGTGAAAGTAGGTTTATGGCCTCAAGTATCGTAGTCTTTCCGTTGCCGTTCTCTCCAATCAATATGTTTAGGCCACTGCCCGGATTTATGCCATCCGGACAACCAAGTGCAATTGCTTGTTGAGCGAAGCAACGGTAGTTTTCAATTTCGACTTTCTTTAAGTATAAGTCGGCCATGGCGTTATTTTACATTAGGGACGTTCTTCGATTGTCGGATTTACATTGTGAACCATTTTCATTTTAACGTAAAATTCAAAATAATTGTTAGAATGATGCCTTTACAGAGCCTTTGTTCAGTGATATTTTACCGCGATATGCAACATATTCTTTCTTCGTCCACCTTTCGCATTATTTTTCTCTTTGCGGCATTGTCAGCAGTGGTTTACGGACAGAAGACTAAGGCTCCGGCATGGTATTCGTTGGATTCAAAAGACGGTGGATTTTCGATTAAATTTCCCCAAAAGCCTAAATTCGAGACGGACACCATCTTGGACGGAACCTTTACAACAAATACATACTCCTACGGAAGAGGCATGGAATTTGATTTCGGTGCTTCTTATGTGGAATTTCGTGGTTTAACAGACGATCAATTAAAAGGTGAATTCGATGTTATGGCCAAAGGTGCTTTCCTATCTATGAAGCAAGCCATCTTGTCTAATAAACCTGTCATAAGTAATGGTTGTTCGGGTCGTGAATATACCGGAGAGGGAGTCATCTACAAATCTTCTCGTGTACGTTTTTTCAACTCCGGTCAGCGTCTATTCATGATTTCGGTTAAAGCTCTCAAGAATGATTCTCGCTCACAAGCAGTGATGAACTATTTTCTTGATTCTTTTCGTGTTTTTGATGGATGCACGGGAGGATTCGATCCAGTTCGAAAATTGAATCCAGGAAAAACGGAGTATATTGATGGAATTCTCGACGCCGAAACGGGGTGGAGAAAACTCACCTCAGTAAAGGGTGAGTTTCAAGCGCTGGTTCCAGGGCGAATTGAGGTTGAGACACAAGAAGTCATGGTGCAGCCTATGGCCATTACTGAAACAACATATAGCTCGTATGACGGAGCGACCAGTTATGTGATCTTGACGAAAGGTGAACTTCCGGCCGGTATGCTGACGAAGGCAAGGGAGCGTTATGCTCTAGACTTCTCAGAAAAAGGTTTCAGAAAGGAATTTGAAACAGAAGCTACAAGGATAATCTTTGTTCGCAATATAATCCGCTCCGGTTTCGGTGGGCGCGAATTCAGTGTGGAATCGCCAACACACATAGGCTTGGCGCAAATATTTGTAACAAAAAAACGGAGCTATCTTTTTATCACGGTTGGAGAAAGAAAGAGATTTAGCCCGGCCTTGTCGAACCGTTTTTTTAGCTCGATTGGAATATCGGTGAAATAAAAAGGGTAGCGGTTTATGGATTTCGTCCAATGTCCAAAATGTGGCGATCAAGTGTCAACGCGTTACCGTCCAGTGACATGTTATAAATGCGGGCCTATTTCCGTTGATCCGAAATCGCTGCCACCTCTTGACAAAGAATCGGCATATGTTCCGAACTACCTCATCCCAAACATAATCCTCTGTTTCCTCGGGTGCTTCTTACCTTCCCTCATTGGCGTTATTTATTCAATTCTCGCACTTTCTGCAAAGAGTAAAGGAGACTATGACAAGGCAAATTTGCGCGCGGATCAAGCTAAGAATTGGATGATTGCAACAATCGTTCTGTCGATATTGGCGTGGCTCGGATGGCTCGGAAACCATATGCGATGACTTGGTTATCGATATGTTTCCGACTATCCGCCCGGCGGCTTAGCCGCAAAATCTTTAGAACGCTGCCGGAAAAGCGTAGCTTTTCCGCAAATAGAGTGGCAAAGCCACGGTGATGGATCCCGATATTAACAACATTTCCGATTTTGTTGCACACATAAAATATATTGACTTCTGTGAAAATATCTGCTATGATCGGATCGCTTATTAATAGATATTTGACATACCAAAACCGGCAGATAGGCGCGCGTCGCTTGGCTTGAAACGCAAGAGGCTTGTCCCACGCTTCACAGCGGTTTAAAAACGATAAGCTCAATGTTTTCAATAATTTAATTTTTTCAAACTTTTTTCGCAAAAATCGTGGGACAAGGCTAAAATCGAGCTGTAACCTTATTGTTAGCAACAGTTAGGCTGTCCCATAAGGGCTTGGGACGACGTTGGGACAGATTAAGGCAGAACCGCCCGCGTGAGCGGGTAGCGGAGCGCCGAGCCAGAAATCAACTCGCGAAATGACCATGGCCATGCCACCTGCTCACGCAGGCGGTTCAGCCTTTGCGGTTGCGATTAAAAATAATCATCAGCCCTTTTCAATATTTGCAAAAACAACGTAAAATGCACAATTACGCTTTAATAGAATATTTTTGGAGAGATTACTTATGAAGATCGGTTTACCGAAGGAAATTAAAGACAACGAATACCGCGTCGGGTTGACGCCGGCTGGCGTGCAGGCGTTGGTTGGTGACGGGCACACGGTTTATGTGCAAAAGACGGCGGGCGAGGGCTCGGGGTTTAAGGACGAGCAGTATGTGAAGGCCGGCGGGCAGCTTTTGGATACAGCGGACGAGATCTGGCAGACCGGCGATATGATCGTCAAGGTCAAAGAGCCTGTCGCTCCGGAATATCCGCGAATGCGTGAGAATCAATTGCTGTTCACCTATCTGCATCTCGCGCCGGAACTCGAATTGACCAAACAGATGCTCGATCGCAAAGTGACCGGCGTCGCATACGAGACGATCACGGCTAACGGACGCTTGCCGCTGCTGACGCCTATGTCCGAGGTTGCCGGTCGAATGTCCGTGCAGGTCGGTGCGACCTATCTCGAAAAAATGAACGGCGGAAAGGGAATTCTGCTCGGCGGCGTTCCCGGAGTTCCGGCAGCGAACGTCGTCATCATCGGCGGCGGCATCGTCGGCACCGAGGCAGCTAAAATGGCTGTCGGGCTCGGTGCGAAAGTTACCATCATCGACCGCGATCTCGATCGCCTGCGTCAACTCGACGATATTTTCCTTTCCAAGGTCCAGACGGTCGCGTCGTCGCGTTACTCTATTGAAGAAGCAATCTCGCACGCCGATCTTGTTATCGGTGCGGTGCTCGTCGTCGGCGCGGCCGCTCCGAAACTGGTAACACGCGAAATGCTGCACCTTGTCCCGCAAGGCTCGGTGCTCGTTGACGTCGCCGTCGATCAGGGCGGATGCTTTGAGACGACACACGCGACGACGCACTCGAACCCGACCTACTACGAGGAAGGCGTTCTCCATTATTGTGTCGCCAACATGCCGGGAGCGGTGCCGAGGACTTCGACGTTCGCATTGACTAATGCAACATTGCCGTATGCACAGGCCCTCGCCGGCAAAGGTTTTGAGAAAGCAATAGCCGACGACGCAGGCCTCCTCGAGGGCGTAAATACTTATGCCGGAAAACTGACATACGAGGCAGTAGCAACGTCGCAAAAACTCGAATACACGCCGCTCGACAGCGTGCTCGATCTAAAGTCAGCAGCGGCTTAAGCGCGGTTTTAAGAAGATTGCCCGCGAAACACGCGAAAAACGCGAAAGAAGAAAATCTTTTTTTCGTATGTTTCGCGTGTTTCGCGGGCAAATAATTTTATGTATGAGTTTGCAGTAGAACCAGCCATTACTCAGCTTCGCCGTCCGGGCGTGATTATTACCGAAGTCACCCCGGACAGTTTGGCGGAGGAATTGGAACTTGCGCCGAATGACCGCATTGTTAAGGTCAACGGACGTTCTGTGCGCGATTATCTGGATTTTCGCTTTCAAACCGCTGGCGAGACAGAACTGACATTTCGAGTAAAGAAAACGAACGGCGAAACGCACGACATCGAATTCGACCGCGAAGAAGGCGAAGACCTCGGCTTGATGTTTGAACAGATCGTGCCGCGACAATGCGCCAACGAGTGCATCTTCTGCTTTTGCAAAGGCAATCCCGAAGACGCACGACCGTCGCTTTTTGTTCGTGACGAGGACATTCGCCTCTCATTTCTCTACGGCAACTACACAACGCTGAGTTCGATCACCGAAGATGAAATGAACCGCATCATCGAGCAACGCCTCTCGCCGCAGTATGTGTCCGTTCATGCGACCGACTTGAAAACCAGGGCGTATTTGCTTGGTGTTGACGAATCGAGAGCCGATATTTCAGATAAATTGGAGCGGTTGCTTGCCGCCGATATTGAACTCCATGCGCAAGTCGTTTTGTGCCCAGAAATAAATGACGGAGCAATTCTTGAAAAGACCCTGCGTGACCTAGCTTCACATTATCCCAAAGTCGTCAGCACGGCCGTCGTGCCGGTTGCACTGACCCGCTACAACACCGACGAACGCCTGACTCGTGTTACGCCAGAATTTTGCCGCCGGACGATCAACGAAGTTGAAAAGCTGCAAAAAGAATTTCGCCGCACGCTTGGCGTGACTTTTGCGTTTCTGGGTGATGAGATTTACATAAAAGCCGATGCAGAAATACCGTCGCGGCGGCACTACGGCAATTACCCGCAGATCGAAGACGGCGTCGGTATGGTCCGATCGTTTTTGAATGCGTTTGAAAAATTGTCAGAACCACCTGCGGTAGCGGGTGGTTTAACTAGCTCGCTGCTCAAGACAAATCCAAGGACGCATCCGGCTGCGCTCGTCCCTGTAAACTTCGGTATAGCGAATGCTCAACCACCCGCTACCGCAGGTGGTTCTGACTTGTTCGGCACGATCCTGACCGGCGAAATGTTCGCCCCGATACTGCGCGAACAGATGGACAAATACAACTTGCTAAATGGCTCGCGGCTGAATGTGCTCTCGGTTCCGAACACTTATTTTGGCGGTGACGTCGCCGTCGCGGGATTGCTGACCGGACAGGACTTGCTCGCAATTAGAACTAGAATTGTGGGCGACTTCGTCATCATTCCAAAAAGCACAATCAAATCGGACGAGCCGATATTTCTCGACGGAATGTCATACGACGAATTGAAACGGCAATTCCCGGTTCCGATCTATGACTTCGATACGCAAGGCTTGATTGATTGGCTTGTCCGGTAAAAAGAATTGTCAATTGTTAATTGGTGATTGTAAATTGGTAGAAGAAATCTCTACTTCCAATTTACAATTTCCCAATTACCAATTGACAATTAAAGCCGGTCGGCAAGTTATTTTTTAAAGTTGTAAACGATCACGCCGCTTACCTTTACCGCGACGCCGGTCAAATAGGTCGGGCTAAAACGTGCTCCCCATGCCGCTTTTTCTGCTGCGGGTTTGAGTAGAGCATTGCCGTTGACGGCGTTTGCTGAAATGACCCTACCCGACTCGTCGATCAGAACCTGAACCTGCACGGCTCCGGAAATGCCCAGTTGCTTTGCGGCGGCCGGATAGGCAGGTGTTGGAAGGTTCTTCGCCGCGCCATTTACTACGCCACCCGAAATGACAGGACGCGGTTTCGGCGGATCAGGTTTTACAGGTTCAGGTTTCGGTTCAGGCTTTGGAACAACTATTGACGGTTGTTCAACGACGGCTGGAGCAACACTTGGAGGGCCGGGTAGCGTTCCGGTCTCAGTATTTGTATCCGTCTCGCCGATCTGGAACTCTCCAACTGGCCTGGCCTCAACGACATTTGGCGCGGTCGAGACCTCGTTAGGTATGGGGCCGGTCTCTTCAATGCGAGGCATGTCCACTATCCGTGTCGGTTTATCCTCTCGAGTCACGGATTGAGATGGCTGTGGTTGTTGCTTCTGTGGCTGAGGTTCTACCGTAGCGATTTCGGCCGGCGCCATTAGCATTGATAATTCAAAACTCTCTTTGCCCAGTCCAAAATCAGCAGCATAGATACTAAATACAACCGCTGCCAAAAACAGCACGCCGACGGCGAACGATGACACCATAAAATAATTCCGCCGATTTTTAATGTCCGAACCCGTTGGTTCAGATACGATCAATTTGTCAAACATTTTTTATCCTCCTAAACGCCGGTGCCAAGCGTTCGATTACTTAGACACCGCTCGGAGGATTTTGTTCCCGATAAAAAAAGGGCATGAAGAAACTAGGCGGTCAGTAACGGGTTATACATCATAATGGCATGATTTTCTGTGATCAATTGTTCGGAAGTGAGACCGTCTATCCTGCTCGTTTGCCGACGCCAGATACGGTTGTGGCGCGTGTAGCCGCCCCATGGCTGCATCTTTATCAGATGGTCGGTTTCAAAGACCTCATATTCAAATTCAGGTTCGCGGTCCGACCTAATTTCGCCGTTTAGATACTCGTCGTCGAGCCAGAGATTTATTTGAAATGTATCGTCGGTATCGTTTCGCAGTTGCAGATCGATATAGTTGTAGGCGAGCGTTGCTCCACATGCAAAAGGTATCTTGCGATTGATGTCGGGAAACACGTCAAAGCCATGCCGGTAGCGTTCGGTAATTGTGAGCGGCGAGTGTAAAGCCATCCAATACAACAGATTGCCAAGCTGACAAAGCCCGCCGCCGATGCCTTTTTCGATACGGCCATTCGAAAGAACGAGTCCTTCGAGATAGCCTTTTGCCGCCTTCGGACGCCCGACGAGTCGCCAGATAGAAAAAGTCTGACCGGGCAAAATAACGACATTGTTTATCGGTGCGATGGCTATCTGCAGATTTGTGATCTTGTTGTGCTGAAGATACACCTCAACGTCTTTCAGAGGCCGAAGCAGAAAGGATCGATGTTTGAAAATAGAATGTTCGAGATTGGTTCTTGGATTAGGCCTGGCAAAGTTCCGTAATTGAGAGAGCCACTTCAGACGACGCTTTAGAACATAATATTCGCGTCCGGCGAGACTGCGTAAATAGCTTCGTTTATGTGGTTTAGGGACGCTGTTATTGCTCATTGCTCCGACACCGCCGTAATGCGAAAAGCGATTTTACCATAAGAACAGTCAGTGCCGGATAGTTTTGCATCCGGTCACGCGTTTTTGACCGCGATGATCTCAGCAGCGATGCTGACGGCGATCTCTTCAGGAGTACGACTGTTAATTGGCAGGCCGATAGGCGTATGTATTTGATTTAGTTTTGCGTCATCAAAACCTTCGGCTTTCAACTCTTTCATCAGCGTCGCCATCTTGGCTTTGCTGCCAAGAACGCCAAAATATTTAAAGTCTTTGTCTAAGAGTTGTTGAATAACGATCTTGTCGAAGGCATAGCCGAGCGTCATCACTACAACATACGAATTGGCCGCAGAGGGAATGTGATCGGCAATTTCTTCGTAGCTTTTGACTATTTCAATCTGGTCGGCAAAACGGTTTTTGTCGATAGTGTTTAACTCATTTCGGTCGTCGAATATATGAATACAAAAGTCCATCTTCGACATCAGTTCGCTCAATGCCAGAGCACAATGCCCGCCTCCGATGATGAAAAGTTTGTGTTTATAGCCAAGACGTTCCCGATAAACGAATTCCGTTTCATTCGTCTTTGTAAAAGAAATTGCTGTATTTTCCTCAGTATTTTGCATAATTTCAAATCTCAAATTTGAGATTTCAAATAAGACCGGGTCGTGTTTCGCCAGGCACTCGATTATCTGTTGAACTGTTACAAGATCGGCAGGAAATAATGTTGAAATGATGACGGTCTGTTTACCCGAGCAGATCATCCCGCTCGAGTGCGGTGAATTTTTTTGATGAACCTGCTGAAAGATTTCAGATTTCGGATTTGAGATTGCAGATTTTAATTTTGCCTGTTCAACAAGCCGCACTTCCATCACGCCGCCGCCGATGCTTCCCGTTAGCTCGCCGTCCGCTGCAACAGCCATTTTGTATCCAGCTCGTCCGGGACTGCTGCCCGAACTTTCGGCGACAACGAGTAACATCACTGACTCGCTGTTGTTCAATCGCGAGGCGATAAATTGCCAGAGTTCAATTTCTTTACTCATCAAGTGAAGTTTACCGCAGAGAAGCAGAGACGCGGAGCGAAATTTTTACAGGATGAGCAGGATAGGCAGGATTTTAATGTTCTGACCTGCGTATACATCGGCGTTTATCTGCGGCTAAATTTCCGCCGTTTTTGTGAGAATGTCAGAACCATATAGGTTCATCAGCACTTTCTCAGGCGTGAACGGCAGATCGAATGCGGGTGAGCAATCGGCAAAAGCTTTGACTGCGTTTCTTATCGCAAAGTACGCGGCGATGCCGTACATCAGTGGCGGTTCGCCGACGGCTTTTGAATTGAAGATCGCAAGGTTTTCGCGGTTGGTTGCGAGTGGCAGGATCGAGATATCTTTTGGAACGGAATAGATGTCGGGCACCTTGTAGGTCGAGAGTGCATTCGAGCGGAGTTTGCCCGCAGCATCATAAACGACCTCTTCCATTGTGACCCAGCCGAGGCCTTGGACGATGCCGCCTTCGATCTGACCGTTATCGACTGCCGTATTCATTGACGAGCCAAAATCGTGACAGCATTTTACATAATCGACCTCATATCGGCCGCGAAGACAATCGACCGTCACGCCGATGATCGCAGTTCCGTAAACGTGATATGCGAAAGGGTGCCCTTTCGCTATGCTCCAATCAAACCCAATTCCGGCGGTTGCATAGTGTGAATGTTCGCTGAGATTTACACGCTGTAGATGAGATTCCATTACGAGCGTCTGCCATTCGAGGCTAGTCTTTTCGCCGTTGCGGTAAACGTAACCGTTTTCCAGCGAAAGGTCTTCGATACTTACTGCTTCGACCAGATCTTTTGCAACTTCGAACAGCCGATCACGAATAGTTTCACAAGCGAGTTGCGTCGCCTTGCCGTTAAGATCAGCGGCGGCTGACGCAGCGGTCGGCGAAGTGTTTGCGATGCGTAAAGTGTTGGTTGTGTGAACCTTGATCTGTTCAATGGGCAGACCAAACATCTTCGCAGCGACCTGTGCCATTTTTGTATTCACACCTTGACCCATTTCAACAGCTCCGGTCGAAACTGCAACCGAGCCGTCAGTGTAAACATGCACAAGCGAGCGAGCCTGATTCATCGGAGTTTTGGTGAAAGAGATTCCAAAACAAACCGGCATCAGAGCGACGCTTTTTTTGAAATATTTTGATGAGGCGTTAAATTCATCGGCTTCGTTTTGTAATGAAGCAAAATCGAATTTCGCATCAGCTTGCGCCCAAGAATTGATTGCTTCGCTTTCTGCTTTTTGCCCGTAAGGGAATTCGTCGCCGTTTGCGAGCAGATTACGTTGCTGGATTTCGCTCGCTGACACGGCAAGTTTCTCCGCCGCGTGAGCGATAGCAGATTCGATAACGAACATACCTTGTGGCCCGCCGAAGCCGCGAAACGCCGTGTTCGGCGGCAAATTCGTTCGGCAGCAATATGCCGTCGCCGTCACATTTGGAATGAAATACGAATTTGTGCAGTGAAACAAAGTGCGTTCGAGCACCGGCGGCGAGAGGTCGCACGATGCGCCGGCGTTCTGATAAAACGAAGCCTCGTAAGCGACGATCTTAAGATCCTTATCGAGGCCGATCTTGTAATCCGATGAATACGGATGCCGCTTGCCGGTCATCCGCATGTCTTCCATGCGGTGCAGTGCATATTTAACTGGACGGCCAGTTAGCTGCGTTGCGACCGCACAGATCGACGCCCAGCAATTTGCCTGATCTTCCTTGCCGCCAAAACCGCCGCCGAGCCGTTGAACGTCAACTTCGACTTGGTGCATTGCTAAACCCGTAACTCGACAAACCGCACGCTGAACCGCAGTCGGCCCCTGTGTTGATGAATAAACTTTCAGGCCTCCATTCTCGGTCGGCACGGCATAAGCACCCTGCGTTTCGATATATAAATGTTCCTGGCCGTTCTGTTCCGTGCGGCCTTCGAAAACGTGCTCGCAGTTTTGAAAGGCAGAGCCCGTGTCGCCAAGCAAAAATTTCTTTGGCGGAACGATCAAGTCGCCTTTTGCGGCGGCAACACGCGGATCGGTAACGGGTTCGAGTTCGTGAATCTCGACGTTGATCTTCTTCGCGGCTTTGCGGGCGAGTTCTTCGCTCGTCGCGACGACGATCGCTATCGGCATTCCCTGAAAATGCACTTCGCCATCGGCGAGCAACGGCTCATCAGGCACAATACCGCCGATTTGGTTTTCGCCAATAATATCTCTGGCTGTGATGACCTTAAAAACACCTTCCGACTTTTCGGCTTCGGATGTATCTATAGACTTCAACTTTCCGTGAGCAACCGAAGAATCAAAAACACACGCAAACAGCGTCCCATGAACGACAGGAATGTCATCCAGATAAATGGACTCGCCCCGAACGTGTGATTTTGAGTCGATGTTTTTCATTCGTTAGGCGGCGTAAAGCTCTAGTGCTCGCTGCTCGTCTCCAATGGATACGAAATCGACTAGTTCTGCTATACCTGTTGCGCCGACCAAAGTTGCGGTTAACAGCACGACAGCCTTCTTGAAATTTGCGTCATTGCACTCAAGTCTTTTCCGAAGACAGTAGTCATTTATTCCTTCAATTGATTCTTGATATTCCTTCGCCCAAAGGTTCGGAAGCGTAGGGTTGTGTCCCATCAATCGTGCCTGCTCGACGGCGAAAGCATAATTTGGGAGTTGATAATCGACCCAGTTCTTTTCTTTATAGATTTTCAGAAGCCAAGGCATCACCGCATAACTCGCAACTCCAACGTCGTGCTGGTGGTAAAGGTTGTTCCAAACCTCGTCCCAAAAATCTTGTTTTGGTTGGACTGAAACCTGTAAGGAACGAATTATTTCCGAAGCATCGTAAGGACGTCGGTAACCGCCATCCATTGTTTGCCACTCGCTCGCATTTAGATCAAACATTGAACATCTCCACAAAATGCGCGCGGAAAAGCTGCCTTAACAGCAGCCGTTTGTATTGTTCCGTTCCTCGCACATCTGAGATCGGCGAGATCTCAGACTGCATTACTTCAATAGCCTCAGCGACTGTCTCAGCGTTGACTTCTTTCTCTCTGAGGAACGCGGAAGTTTCCTTTAGATAAAGTGGTATCGGTGCTACGCCCCCAGCGGAAACATGGGGATCCCGAATTATATTCTCATCCAGGTGAAGCGAGATCGCGGTATTTGCCGTTGAGATGTCGAGATAGGTGCGTTTAGATACCTTTTCAAAATTGAATCTGAAATCGCCAGATGGTTTATTGAAACGTATTGTCGTGATGATCTCGTCGGGCTGTTTTGCGAGTTGCTTGTAGCCGAGATAGAGATTACGCAACGGAAGAACCCGGTCGCTACCGCTCCCGGTTCTGACACCCGCTTCCAACACAATCTGAGCGTTGAGGGCGAGGAACCATACGGTCATATCGCCGATGGGCGAGGCGTTGACGAAATTGCCGGCGAGCGTCGCCATATTGCGTATCGGCGTTGATGAAACGAGCTTTAGATGCTTATAGAGATTCGGAAAAATCGACTGCATTACCGGTGACACTAGTAGATCAGTGACTGTAGCAGATGCCCCGATCTCTATATATACGCCAGTGTCGCGGATACCGCGAAGCGCCTCATCGTAGAAGAGCGGTGTCGCTTCTGTTTCGGCCATTGCGTCAGGTTTTTGAACATAGACGTCAGTACCGCCGCCTACGAAGGCGGCCACAGTCGGAACCACCGGCGGTAGCGGGTGGTTGTAGGCATCGTTATTACCAGATTGGATAGACGCGAGCCGTTTAGAAATCGCGGAAAAGTACTCAGGAATGATCTGCTTGTCGATAGCTGATCTTAAACCACCCGCTACCGCAGGTGGTTCTGACACGCGGTACGCGGCACGCTCTATCGACTTATAACCCGTGCAGCGGCAGATATTTCCGTCAACCGCCGACACTGCCATTTCGCGGGTTTTTGCTGTTTCATCAATGCAGAATCCCGTCAGCGACATCACAAATCCAACCGTGCAGAATCCGCATTGCGTGCCACTTTCGTCGATCATTGCTTGCTGGACGGGCGTTAGGCCTCGATCCGTTGGGTTGATGCCTTCGATGGTGACGATGTGTTTGCAGGAGGCGTTGGCGAGGGGCATCAGGCATGAGGTCATTGAGCGATATTTGACCACTTCACCGACAAGTTCGCCGACCAAAATCGTGCATGCACCGCAATCGCCTTCGCGGCAGCCGATCTTTGTGCCTTTCAGGTTCTTGTGATAACGCACAAAATCGAGCACCGTCGAGCCTGGCGGCTGATCTGTCGAAATGTCATCGTTGTTGAGAATGAAGTTTATCATTCGCTTATCACATATAACTTATCACCTATAACTTATTCCGAAGGTACTCCCGAAATAAGTGATAAGTGATAGGTGGAAAGTAAAAAGTTAATACTCGATCTTATCGGGCTTTGCTGTCCATCCATTAAATACTTCGAGAGCCTCGTCACGCATCAGATTAACAAGAACCATTTCACGAGCCTCATTGCCTTTCTCAAGCTCCTTGTAGATAAAATCGTCATCAAACCCGATATTCGCCGCATCTTCACGAGTGCAGGCATAGAATACACGCTCCGGGCGGGCCCAGTAGATCGCGCCGAGGCACATCGGGCATGGCTCGCACGAAGTGTAGATCGTGCAGCCGTCGAGTTGGAACGATTTCAACTGTTCGCATGCGTCGCGGATGGCAATGATTTCGGCGTGAGCAGTCGGGTCATTGGTGGTAGTTACCCGGTTGTTACCCTCGCCGACAATAATGTCATCTTTGACGATGACACAGCCAAATGGGCCGCCGAGATTCATTTCAACACCCATTTTCGCAAGCTCGATCGCCCGCATCATAAATTTTCTGTCCTGATCCGTCATGGGGCTTGTCTATTTTAACTTGATCTCGTAGAGATTCTTCCAATTTTTACCGGTCACAAAAATGCGGTCTTTTTCGCGGTCATAGGCGATGCCGTTGAGCGTATTTTCGACTTTTGGATCGTATGGGTCATTGGTCTTTGGCTGATCGTCCGGCGAAATATTTGCCAGATCCACCCAGCCGAGGATTTTACCTGTGGCAGGATCAATACGAGCAATGTAATTTGGTTTGCCTAAAGTTTCCGGCTGTTCAGAGTGCCAGATGTTTGCCCATATCTCGCCTTTTATCCATTCGAGCTCGTTGACTTTCATCAGAGGTCTGCCGTCGTCGCGCATAACGGGAAGCGTCTGCGCCTGTTTGAATGTCTCGGCGTCCAAAACTTTCAATACATGCGTCCCCTGCGACATATAGAGTGCTGAGCCGTCTGTCGTCAAACCCCAGCCTTCGCCTTGATAATTGAATTCCTTCAGAACCTTGAATGTCTTTGCATCGAGCACGCGGCCTAAGCCCTGCTGCCACGTCAGCATGTATATCTTGTCGCCGATCATAGCGATGCCCTCGCCGAAATCTTCGGGGGGCAGATCGAATTTTTTAACAACTTTGCCAGTTTCCAGCTCGACCTTGCGAAGCGAAGATCTGCCATTTTGGCCGGTGCTTTCATATAGAAAACCGTCGTGGTAAAAAAGCCCTTGGGTAAACGCTTTCGGGTCGTGCGGATAGGTTTTGACCACGATGTAAGTGTCAACCGGAACCGACGAGGATTTGGCTGTATTCGTATTGGCAGTGTTTACATTCGGCTTTGCGGAATTTACGCTGTCCGAACAGCCAAACATCAAGCCGACCGCAAAAAATATCATCAAAAAACGCATAATTACTTATTTCCCAATGCTTTATCAATAGCTGTCTTGAAGCCTTCGGCAGACAGGCGACGCACGCTCACGCCGTTTACAAATATTGTCGGCGTCCGGCTAATGTCGTATGATTCGCCGTCAGCCATGTCTTTTCTTACAAACGCAGCAGTCTTTTCGGAGTTAAAGTCTAACTCAAATTGTTTGACATTTAAACCCAAATCGGCCGCGTATTTTTTTAGAGACGCGTCGTCCAGCGCGTCCTGATGAGTATATAAAACATCGATATACTCAAAGAATTTGCCCTGTGCATTCGCAGCTCCGGCGGCAAGGGCGGCTCGCCAGGCATTTGCATGGACGGCCTCGAGCGGGAAGCTGCGAACGACAAACCGTATCTTGCCCGGATATGCGTCCATCGCTTTTTTTAATACCGGATGCGTGGCCGCACATGCTTTGCATTGAAAATCGCTAAACATGACGATCGTAACAGGTGCATTCGCCGGCCCGGTCGTCGGCGAATTGCCGAGCGAAATATTTTGCATCATCGGTTCCGGCGCGGCGTAGAGGATCTTTACTTGATATTTTGCATATAGCCGTTTGGCAAGATCGTCCGTCAGAGCAAAGCGTTCCGCGTCGGAAAATTCCTTCATCCTGTCAGTGATTTCGCGTCCGATCAACATGCCCGGGTCAATGCCGAACGATTTGGCCTCGTCGGCAAGCAGGGCGACATAGAGAGCATTATCAACCTCGCTGAGTATCGCATCGGCGAGGTCGGCTCTATCTTCATAAAGTGGAATGCGGGCAAAATCTTCAAACTCTTTGGCGGTGACAGGTTGGCCGTTTATGGTCGCAATGCCATCGGTCGGGGCGAGGCCGACGGCATTTACATCTTTGCCGACAGAGAATTTGTATTTAGCTTTCAATCGCGTTAATAACTCGCCGATCATTTTCTGCGCGGCCTGGCCACGCAGGTAATCAATGATCGGTTTTCTCACCTCGTCAAGCGTTTTGTTGCCAAGAGCGTTTCGGTTGGCGGTATAGATCGCCTTGATCTCGACCTCAGTCGGAGCAGGCAGTTTTGCTCTTTCGTCAGCGATCAGTTTCCCCGAAGTAATTCCGCGTGCCTTAGCCTCAAAGTCTGATACGCGTTCATTTATCATCTGGTCGAACAGTTCTGAGCGGGTCTTTGGCAAACTCACAGGGAAGTCGGCGACCAGCTTTTGAATCTCCGCCGACAGATCGCGCAGCTTGATAGTGTGCCCTTTCGCCGTCGCCAAAATGTCGTCGGGCTTTTGCGCGAAGGTCACAAACACAAAGACACAAATAAAAAGAAAAGCGTAGATCAGTTTCATAAAATTACAGTTCTGCTGCCGCTCTCAAGATTTTACCAAAATGCACAGGCCCGCGCGTAAGCAAGGGCGATACATTCAACGTCCGCCCAACGTCAGATGCTAGAATCAATCATAATTAAAGTATGGGAAAAAAGCTGCCGACTGATTTTTATCTTCGCGAAGACACGATCTCAGTCGCGAAAGAGCTGCTGGGAAAGCTTATTGTCGTGCCTGACGAAAAAGGCCGCCGCGTTTCTGGAATGATCGTCGAGACCGAGGCCTATCTCGGCGTGACGGATCGAGGAGCGCACAGCTACGCCGGCAAACGCACGCCGCGAAACGAAGTCACTTACGGCATCGGCGGCCACGCATACGTCTTCTTTATTTACGGCATGTATTACCAGCTAAACGTCGTCACATGTCCCGCTGAACATCCGCACGTCGTTCTAATCCGCGCCGTCGAACCCGTCGAAGGCATCGAAATTATGCGTCAGCGTCGCTGGTCAGAACCGGGAGCGGTAGCGACTGGGCTCTTTAAGCACAGAAAAGACAAAAACCTAACCTCCGGCCCCGGCAAACTCTGCATCGCCCTCGCTATCGACCGCACCCTGAACGGCGAAAACCTGCTCGGAAAACGCATCTGGCTGGAAGATCATCGTTCATTTACCGGCGACGAGATCGCTGTTGGTAAACGCATTGGCATAGACTACGCCGGCGAAGATGCCGAAAAGCCCTGGCGGTTTTGGGTGAAGGACAACAAGTTTGTGAGTAGAAAGTAAGTAAGAAGTAAGACTAAGAGATTTCTACATTGTATTGAAGATACCAGTAAAGTTTGTGGGATAAATTACTTCATAAAACCAATCATCCTCCGTGACAAAAACTCGTCTGCCGATTAAAACATCCTCATCAAGTTTGTTTTGTCTGCAAACGGCAAGTACTGTTTCTAATGATCTGTCAACGTCAATCACTTTGTAAAGAATGTTCCCTCCGCCCGGCCCAACATCACTAGCGAGCCATTCGCCGAGTTTTTTGCTTTCTAAAGCATTGTTCAACTCTGTTTCTATCTTGTGAGACTTATCTAAAAGTTCAATTTCGTTTTTGACATCTGTAGGCTGAATTTGAACAAACAAAACCTCATAACTTCTAAATCGGGTCCAGTTGTAAACCACTCGCAATTCGTTTTTCCTAATCGTGAGTTGTTGTTGGCTCAAATGCTCTACAGATACAAAAGTTTGCTCTGCGGCTTCTGGTCTTGAGGTATTTACTTCGTATAAATGCAAATCAAAATTGTCAGAGGTCGTTGTAATTGCTCTAGCGATATGAAATACATTTTCTGTCTTTCTATATATAGTAAAAACCTCTTTTCCAGTCGGCTCAGTCATCGCTACTTGTTCTGGAGATGAAATGTTCTTCGGGGAACTAACGTCCTGCTGATGCCTGTTGCACGAAATTGCAGTTAGTGCCGCCAAGAATATCAATATGAACTTTTTCATAATTATTCCACTGTGTCCGCCTGCTTTTACGTTCAGGCACTTAGAAATTTCGCCTGAAAACTGCTATTTTATAAGTTTATGTCAGAAGCAAGAGTTAAGAAAGTCAAGCCTGATATTCGGGCGATCACGCGGCTCGTTCCGGCGAGCGGGAATCTTGTCCAGGGCCAGTCGGAACTGCCGATCGACCCGCAGCTTGCTGCGGAAGCAGCCGCAATTATCTCCGCCAGCCAAAATCACTACGGCGGCAGCGAGGGCGACGTCGGATTGCGTGCGGCAGTCGCCGAGAAGATCGCCAAATACAACGGTATCGAGATCGATGTTAACGCCCGTCCGTTTGAAGTGATGATAACCAACGGCGGAACGGGTGCATTGATCGGCATTGCCCAGAGTTACCTTCGGAATAAGTCGGCGCTCGTTTTCGAACCGTATTATCCATATCACCGTCGCATTCTTGAAGAATTTGGCGGTAAGACCGAAACATTCGAACTAGACGAAAACCTGACATTCGAAAAAGATGCTTTGCTTTCTCGATGCAAAGAGCTAAAAGACCGCTCTGAATTTCCGCTACGAGCAATCATCGTGTGCACACCCGCAAACCCGAGCGGCAAGGTGATGACTCAAACAGAACTCGAAGCCGTCGCCGACGTAGCAAAGCAGCTCGACTTACTCGTCATTTCCGACGAGGTTTACGAGCATTACGTCACCGGCGAAAACCCGCACGTTTCGATCGCCGGACTGCCCGATATGTGGGAACGGACGATCACCGTCAACTCTTTCTCAAAATCATGGAACATCTCCGGCTGGCGTCTCGGCTACGCCTACGGCAAAGGCGAACTGATCTCGGGCATAAACAACGCCGCAAATGTTATCTACGTTTGTCCGGCGACGCCGTTGCAGGCCGCACTGTCAAAGGTTCTGATGGCCGATGACAGCTATTATCCGCAACTAAAAGAGAAGTTTGATGCAAAACGCCGCAGCTTTTCAGAAGGCATTACAGATCTGGGATTTAAGATCTACAATTCCGGCTCTGCGTTCTATCTCTGGGCACGCATACCGGAAACCTTCAACGACGCAATTGCGTTTAACGAAATGCTGATGCGCGACGCCGGTGTCGGTATGACGCCGGGCAGTGCCTTCGCCGACAGCGATGATTGGGATGCTTTCGTCCGCATCTGCATCGCCCGCGAAGACACGATGCTCGAAGGCGCGATGGAAAAGCTCCGAGACGTTCTTTCCTAGAAATTATATGAACAGGATTCTCAAACTTGCATTCTTTCTCTTGACGATTCCCACCGTCGCCCTCACACAGGAACAGTTACCAGGAATAAGGATGGTCCCATCGATCGATCCGGTATTTCCCACTGAAGCTAAGAACCAGATTTATGGTGAATCTATCCGAGTTGCGGTGACCTTCGATGAGAAGGGAGTAGTGAAAGGAGCGCGCGCTTTTGGACCGTTAGCTCCGTGCTCGAACCTTACGGACCCGGTGGTCAACCAGATTCAAGAAGCTGCTATTGCTGCAGCCAAGAAGTTTGTTTTTGAACCAGCCCCTAAAGATGGCAAGTTTATTAAAGCGGATCTTACGATTACCTACAGGCTTCGATCCAGACTGGTCCCCGACGAAGAAAAAAAACCAATTCTAGGCCGCGTTCATAATGGGAAAGCTATCTCGTTGCCCAAACCGTCCTATCCTGACTTAGCTAAAGCTAACCATACTACAGGCGTAGTTGAGGTATCTATCTCCATAGGGGAAGACGGCAGTATTGTCGCGGCCGGCGCAATTTCCGGTCACCCGGATCTGATTCAAACGGCAGTTGAAACCGCCTGTAAAGCTCGCTATTCGCCAACAACCGTCGGCGGCCAACCCGTGAAGGTAATGGGTACGATCTCGTACAACTTCACACCATAACTAATCATCGTGCAACGTATCCTCAGGTAATGCCAATAGTGTAATTATGAAACGAATTCTTGCCCTTATACTCTCTATCAATTTGCTTATCTCATTTGCCCTTGCCGACGAGGGGATGTGGACGTTTGACAATCCGCCGTTGAAACAGTGGAAGGAGCGCTACAATTTCGAGCCCTCAAAAGAGTGGCTCGATAGAGTGCGCCTTGCATCGCCAAAGGTTAATGGCTCTTCGGCTGTATTCGTCTCGCCGAACGGTTTGATCGCGACCAATCATCACGTTGCGGCCGGCTATATAGAAAAGGTTTCAAGCAAGGAACGCGATCTTTTGATGATCGGTTACTATGCAAAAACTCAGGCTGACGAGTTGAAAATTCCAGACGCGAGCGCCTCTGTTTTGTTTTCGTTCGACAATGTCACGACACGAGTTCACAACGCGGCGAAAACCGGAGCGACCGATGCCGAGATGGCCGCAAAACGAAGCACTGAGATCACCGCAATTGAAAAAGATTGTCCCGTCGGTCTGAGATGCGAGGTCGTCGCGCTTTATAGCGGCGGCGAGTATTGGCTTTATCGTTTCAAACGATACACCGACATTCGGCTTGTTATGGCACCCGAAGAACAGGCGGCTTTCTTCGGCGGCGATTACGACAACTTCGTCTATCCGCGACACGATCTTGATTTCACTTTCTTGCGCGCATACGAGGACGGCAAGCCTGCAAATACGCCGCAGTATATGAAATGGTCGGCAACCGGTGCTGCAGATGGTGAATTCATTCTCGTGTCCGGCTATCCCGGCTCGACGGCGCGTCTGTTGACGATTGCCCAGCTTACTTATCAACGTGATGTCGGAAATCCTTTACAGGAGTTAGTTTGGAAAACCCGCCGTAAAGCGTTGGAAGAATATTCAAAGCGCGGAGCCGAGCAATTACGTCAGGCAAATCCGGGAATGCGTTCGTTTGCAAATTCGCTAAAACGTCTCGAAGGCCAGCAAAACGGACTTCTCAGTCCACGCAATTTTAAGCGGAAGGAAGCGGAGGAAAAAGACCTCCGCGACAAGCTCGCCGCCAAGCCCGAGCTCGACAAACAATACGCGCCGGCGTGGAAAGCGATTGCCGATACCTATGCCCAACTGCCCGCAAAAGCAAAACAGATCGCGTTCTCAAGCCTCAGTTCGTCACAGCTTGCCACGATGGCGCGGCAAATCGTCACCTACACGACCGAGACCGCAAAGCCAAATGGCGAGCGTTATCCGGAATACCGCGACGCCCGTCTCGAAGCATTCAAAACGTCACTCCTCTCGCCCGCGCCGATCTATTCTGAGATGGAAGAAGCCGCGCTCACCGCATGGTTCGTCGAAGCAAGAAAGGTTCTTGGCTCCGACGATCCTTTTGTCAAAGCCGCGCTCGGTGACGCTGAACCTGCTGAAGTCGTCGGCCGCGCGATACGAGAAACCAAATTGATCGACCCTGCGGCGCGCAAAGCTCTGCTCGACGGCGGTGCGGCGGCCGTCAACGCTTCGACCGATCCAATGATCACGCTCGCCCGCCGCATCGATCCGGTTGTCCGCGAGCTTAGAGCATGGAACGAAAAGAACATTCAAAACGTCGAGACCGCCAACGGAACAAAGATCGCTTCGGCCCGTTTTGCGGTTTACGGTAAGACAATGCCGCCCGACGCAAATTCGCAGCTCCGCATCGAATACGGCGTCGTCCAAGGCTACGAAGAAGACACGACGCTAGTGCCCTACAAGACGACATTCTTCGGCCTGTATGATCGTGCGTTGAGTTTTAATGAATCATCGCCGTTCAACCTCGCACCGAGCTTAAAGGTACGCCGCGACAAGATAGACCTCTCGACGCCGCTCAATTTCGTTTACACCGCCGACACCATCGGCGGCAACAGCGGCTCGCCCGTCATCAATCGCAAAGGCGAGGTCGTCGGCCTCAATTTCGACAGCAACAACCAAAAACTCTCGAACCGTTACTGG
>JAYVFJ010000432.1:0-2085 GCA_043773225.1 Chloracidobacterium sp. | reverse complement strand
CAATATAATATCTATTGACATCTATTGCCATAATGGTATCTTAAGTTGAGAGGATTTTTATGGCAACCGCAACTATCAATATTTCAATTCCTGATTCGCTAAAGGCTGAGGTTGATGAAGCAATCGCAACGGAAGGCTATGGCAATACTAGCGAGTTTTTCCGTGACCTTGTGCGTGACTATTTAAAAAAACGACAAGAGCGCCGTCTCGAAGCGATGCTATTGGAAGCAGTCGAAAATAACAAATTTGCTCCGTTGGCAAAGTCTGATTTTGAAGCCATTAAAGAACGCGGGTTGAAACGCTTGAAGGAACGCGCTAAAAACAAATAGCAATGAGCTATACGATTGAGAGGAGCGTTCAATCACTAAGAGATATAGAAGAAGCATTTGTCTATATTGCTGAAGACAATCTGGACAGTGCAGTCTATTTCCTTGTTGCTGTCGAAGACTCTCTAGAAATATTGTCGGCCCATCCGATGATTGGAAGTAAACGGCTTTTTGAAAACAAGAAACTGAACGAATTGCGTATTTGGCGAATCAAAGGCTTTGAAAATTACGTGGTTGTTTATCTTCCTTCGTCTGAAAACAAGATTGTAAAAATTTTGCGGTTGCTGAATGTTAAACGTGATTTTGAACTGATCTTTGATTAGCTGCCCAAGACACTCAGCAAGAGCCTCCTCGTTTACATTTCGCGTTTCTGTCGGCAATGCTATATAATGTTGACTAAAATGTAATGATTACATTTTGTTGATGAAATACGAGCAATGCCAAAGATAGCAGACATACAGGAAACGCCGAATCCGAACGCGGTGAAATTTATTTTGAAGGAGCCGGTTTCGCACGGCACTTCGCATTCGTTCAAGACGGCGGCGGATGGTGTTGACGATCCTCTAGCGAGATCTCTGTTCGACATCGGCGAGGTCGTGTCCGTTTTTTATATGGACAAGATGCTCACGGTCGAAAAGACCGACGATGCGGAATGGGATGAGTTGCTGCCCGTTTTGGCTGTGCCGATCAGGGCGGCGGAAGCAGTTGCATCGTCGAACGGAAACAGCAAAAAGGCTGCCGCTGCGGTCGGCGGCGCTATAGCCGCGGCAGCAAGCGACGACCCGAAACTTGGCCTTATCAACGATCTGCTCGACGAGCGCATCAGGCCGTATCTCGCGGGCGACGGCGGATGGCTTGAGGTGCTTGAGCTTGAAGACAGCACGCTGAAGATACGTTACGAAGGAGCATGCGGAAGCTGCCCGAGTTCGTTGACCGGAACGCTGATGGCGATCGAGAATATGATCAAGGAAGAGATCGATCCGGACATCACGGTCGTTGCAGTTTAAAATTTGTTGACAATACTGCGCCGGATTCGTCATAATCAAAAAGACGGCAATTTGTTTAGACGTGCCGTCGCATCCACCGAATCTGTTTTCTCACAGAATCGCCCGTCCGCACAAATTCCCGTTATAACCGCTTTTTCTAAGTTGGAGGAGAACCATAGTGAATAGTGAAGAACTCGAATTAAGTCTAAGAACTGAGTTCGAAAGTTATCTCAAAAGTTTTCGCGCTGAGATGCGTGAGCAGGCCGCCGAATTGCACCGTCAGATCGAAGCCGAGATGGAAAAACACCGCTCGCTGCTCGACCAGGCGTTTCAGTCTTTTGCCGCGCGTTGTGATTCCGAGCAGGGACTCGACGAGGGCTTTAAGGCTTCGGTTATCGAGCATCTGCGGCAAGCACGCGACGAGGGCGCTGCTCTCACGGCGAGCGCAATGGACGAAGCCGCGGAAATGGACAAGGCCGTTGCCGCTCCTGCCGATTACAAAGGCCTTCGCGATGCGATCAAAGATATAAGCCAACAGAAATCGCAGGCGACGATATTAAAAACGCTTGTCGATCAGGCGGAAAAATTTGCACCCCGCGGCGCGTTCTTTATCATCAAGAACGAGCAGCTTGTCGGTTGGAAAGCTTTTGGCGACGAAGCGGCGGATGATGTCATCCGCGACATTCAATTTCCGGTCTCGTCCGATACGATACTTGGCAGCGCGGTCAATTCCCTTTCTACAGCCGACGGCTCGTTTGGCGCACATTCGGATG
>JAYVFJ010000431.1:0-8351 GCA_043773225.1 Chloracidobacterium sp. | reverse complement strand
CACCGGCACCACCGGCACCGTATAACGAACCGGGCAGCACGGTTGGCGGCGCGGGAACGCAGACGCTGTTAGGCAACTTTGCGACGACTAACTCGAACGGCGTTTGGAGTCTCTACATGCGTGATGACGCGGGTTCGTTGGTCAATGCGATCACGGGCTGCTTGAACGGCGGCTGGGGTCTCGAAGTTCTCGGCTCGACTGCGGCGAACGCTTCGATCTCAGGACGAGTAATTACATCGGACGGAAACGGCATCCGCAATGCGAAGGTTGTGATCACGGGCAATTCACTCGTCTCGCCGATCATTGCGACAACCGGTTCGTTCGGCTACTTTACGGTCGACGGCCTTGCGACCGGCGAAACTTACGTTGTAACTGTCAATTCGCAGCGTTACACGTTTAGCACGCCGAGCCGCGTGATAAGCCTCATTGACAATGTCGTTGACGCTGACTTTACCGCCGATCCTCAGGAATAACTGAGGCTCGCATCTTAACCTTAAAGGCGGCCTTCGGGCCGCCTTTTTTTTCCGGCTGGAAGCTAGCAGCTAGCAGCTAGAATAAATATTTTTTTTGCCCGCGAAACACGCGAAACACGCAAAAAGGGCGATATTTGTTTTCGCGTGTTTTGCGTGTTTCGCAGGCAAAAATCATCGGTTGTGTCGCTGTTGATTGACGACGGTGTGTAAAACTGTTATAAAACAATAGAATACTGTTCAATTCTGATCAGCCTCTTTTGAATTTATCGTTGAACGCCAAGGTGCCAACGGATTGCGGGAAGAGTATCGGCATCACTGCGGCTTTGTCAGCGAAGGTTTCGAAGTTAGCTGTCTTTTTTAATTTGACGGCAGTTATCGAAGTCGGAATTTCATTCAGTTTTAATACCTTTTGGAGGAGTTGTTTTAATGTTGAAAAGATCTAAAGCGGAAGCTCGCAGGAGTCTTCTTTTGTGTTTGTTTGTGTTGGGTTTGTTGACGGCGGCCATCGTTGTGCCATATCAATATGGAAGCAAGGCTTCGACAGGGAAAAGCAAAGGGCTTGTCCAAAAAACGGTGAGCGATGAGGAAGCATTTCCAAATTACGACATACGCGAGCAAGAGGACAACGGGATAGAGGATCTTCTGGTCGGCTATCGGCAGGCGTCGGGCAAAGACGCTTCGGCGGTGGCAAACGTGCGCGACGCGTTCGTAACCGGCGAGAACGATCTTAAAACCCGCATTCCGACGCTAAAGATCGAATACAACACAGACATACGCATCCCCGAAGTGATTGGAACAGACGTCGAACGCGGCAGAGCTTTTTTAACGGCTCCGACGCGGCCAGCGGGCAGAAAGCACGCCGATGTTTTAATCAACTTTCTAAAAGGCAGCAACTCTTTGGTAGGCGCGACGCACCAACAGATTGACGCTCTCAAAGTTTTTGCAGATTACACAAATCCGGACGGCAATCTTTCGTTCGTTGAGCTTGAGCAGTATATTCACGGCATCCCCGTTTTCCGCGGTGGCGTAAAGGCCGGTTTTACACGCTCGGGCGAACTGTTTCGCATTATCAACAACATCGCTCCGGGGCTAGATTACGATCGCGTTTCGACAGATTTCGGTGACCCGATCGATGCGGTTCGCTTTGCCGCGCCGCTTGCCAATTATCATTTAAAAAATGGCGAGGCCGTTCCTAACGCAGATGCTTCGACAAATTTAAAGGTCACATTCGGTGCCGGCGGCGACTGGGACATCACGGCTGAAAAAATGTATTTCCCGACCGAACCGGGCATTGCCGTTCCGGCATGGCGGGTATTAATCTGGAAGCCGGTAAATGCATACTACGTCATCGTTGACGCTCACAGCGGCACGATGCTTTGGCGTAAGAACATTACAAACGACCAGACACAGCCTGCAACTTATAATGTTTATGCCAATACCACGAGCATGGTTAGCTCGCTCGACAGCCCGCAGCCAATAACGCCCGGCCCGCTTAGTCCGACGCCCGGCACTCAGGGTGTATTTCAAACACGCACAAATGTCACGCTTATCGGAAACGAAGGCCCGCTGTCGTTCAACACCTTAGGCTGGATGACCGACGGTTCAAATGGCACAAACGGTTTGACGGACGGCAACGCCATCGAGGCCGGACTTGACATCGACGGCAGCAACGGAGTTGACGCACCGGTATTAGGAACAAACCGCGTTTTCAGCTTTGATTATAATCCGCCGCCCGGAAATCCGGCTCCCGGCGACGCTCCAACCAATGCCGTTCTGAGAAACGGAACTGCAACGCACATCTTCTATTTGAACAACCGTTACCATGATGCGCTGTATCTGCTTGGATTTACTGAGTTGGCACGAAATTTTCAGACTAACAATTTCGGGCGTGGCGGTTTAGGTTCGGACAGAGTTTCGGCCGAGGCACAGGATTCGGCAGGGACAAACAACGCAAACTTTTCGACGCCCGCTGACGGCGGACGCGGAAGAATGCAGATGTTCGTATTTACAAATGCACCGGTTAACCGCGACGGCGATCTCGATGGCGACGTGGTCTTTCACGAATTTACACACGGCATTTCAAATCGTTTGATAGGCAACGGCGGCGGGCTCGGAGCAAACCGTTCCGGCGGCATGGGCGAAGGTTGGTCTGATTTTGTAGCCACCTGCCTACTTTCCGAGCCGACCGACCCGATTAACGGCATTTACACGATTGGTTCTTATGATACATTTCAGGTAGCCGCCTTCGGCATAGGCGCTAATAACGGATATTACGGCATCCGCCGCCTGCCCTATGCTCCGATTAGGTTTACCGGCGGGCCGCAAAACCGTCCATTCAATCCGCTGACTGCTGCCGACGTGAATACGGGTTGCGTCATTAACGACGGCGCATTTCCGCCGCTCGGGGGCAACGCTTGTAACCAGGTTCATAACACCGGAGAAATCTGGTCGTCTATGTTGCATGAGGTTCGTGCTCAGCTCATCACCCGTCTCGGCCATACTGCCGGCAATCAAAAAATGCTTCAGCTTGTCGTTGACGGCATGAAAGGTTCGCCGCTCAATCCAAATTTCCAGCAGGAGCGTGACGCTCTTCTCGCTGCGGCACAGGCCAGCTCTTTAGCGCCTGAAGCAGCTTTGGACGTCGCCGACGTTTGGACGGGAATGGCTCTGCGCGGCATGGGAACCGGCGCAACGGATAACGGCACTACCGTTGTCGAATCCTTCCTAGCTCCGGGAGCAGTGTCCGTCAATCCGTTCTCTGTAAGCGATTCCACAGGCGACAATGACGGATTCCCCGAACCCGGCGAAGCATTGCTCTTGAGTGTTGCAGTGAATAATCCTACGGCCGCGGGCGTGGAAGATGTTTTCGTAAACGCGAATGGCGGCATCAGTGTCAACTTTGGCGCCATCGGCCCCGGCCAAACAGTTATAAATACTGTTCCCTACACGGTCCCGGCAAATGCACCGTGCGGCAGTCTGCACAGTGTTTTTATCAACGTAGTTAACCCGACTGGGACAAACACTACGCAGCGAGTGTTTAGGCTGGGTGTGCCGAGCGTAGCTCCGCAGACATTTACAAATTCAGCTGCGATCACTATACCGTCCGGCGCTCCGGCGACGACAAACGGCCCTTCGACGCCGTATCCGAGCAGCATAGCAGTTACCGGTTTGACCGGAAACAAGATCGTCAAAGTCAGGTTTAACGGCCTGTCGCATACTTCACCAAATAACATAGACATTCTGCTCGTCGGACCGGGCGGACAAAAGATGGAAATATTGTCCGATCAGGGCGGAGCCAACGCCATAACCGGCGTCAATCTGACATTGGCCGACGCGGCAGTATCGGGTGTTGGGGCAACGTTAGTCACGGGCGAGTTCAAGGCGACGGCCGACCCCGGACAGGACGCTTTCGTGGCACCTGCTCCGCCGCCGACATATCTGCTTCCCGCCCCTGGCGGCAGTGCAACTCTCGCCTCCGCTTACGGCTCGGACGGCGCGGCCATGAACGGCACATGGAATCTATTCATAGTTGACGATACTGCCGTCAACGTCGGCTCAGTTAACGGCGGCTGGTCGCTTATTTTTGAGACTGCCGATTACAATTGTGCACTCGGCGGCCCATCGCCGACGCCGACATTCACGCCGACAGCGACAAATACGCCGACGTCAACGCCGACCGCGTTTATGACACCCATGAGCCCAAGTCCAACCGCCACTGCGACTGCATCGGGAACTCCGCCGGTAACGGTCGCTCTTGCAAACGTAAGCGGTGCGCCGGGCTCAGTTGTAATGGTTCCGATCACTGTCGGCAATACGACAGGACGCGGGATTATTTCGTATGACTTGAACATTGACTATAACCCCGCCATCGTGCAGCCTGCGACGCCTGCTTTCGATCAAACGGGAACACTGAGCAGCACGATGTCTATCACGCCAAATACCGGGAATTCGGGACACTTTATCATCTCGGCTTTCCAGGCGTCGGAATTATCCGGATCCGGAACATTAATAATTCTAAAATTCAACATTGTCGGCACCGGCGGACAATCGAGCGCATTGACTTTTGCAGATTACACCGATCCGGGCATGGGATTCCATCCCGCGTTCCAGTGGAACGAGGGCGACCCGCCGGCATCTACGACAAACGGAAGCGTAATGGCCACCGGAGGAACCCCGATGGGCAGCCCGACTTTGACAGCGACCAATACGGCAACCCCGACCGCATCTCCCAGCCCGGGCGTTGTTCCCGTCTCAGTGCCGAATATCAACGCGGCACAGGGATCGGTTATTACGGTTCCGGTTACGGTCGGAAGCCTGACCGGCCTCGGCGTCATTTCGTATGACTTCAACATTGATTATAATCAGGCGGTCATTCAGCCGGCCTCGCCGGCGTTCGAGCAAACCGGAACGCTGAGCAGCACGATGTCTATCACGCCGAATAATGCGAATCCGGGACACTTTATCATTTCGGCATTCCAGGCAACTGAGCTGTCCGGCTCTGGTACGCTGTTGAATCTGAAGTTCACCGTCGTGGGTGCGAACGGAACAACGTCGCCGCTCACTTTTGCGGATTACACCGATCCTAATCAGGGTTTCCACCCCGATTTCTCGTTCAACGAAGGGATGCCGCCTGCTTTGACCACAAACGGCAGCGTCACGGTCGGCGGAGCAACGCCGACGGCGACCAATACGCCGGCAACGACGTCCATCCAGTTCAGTTCGGCGACGTATATTGATGACGAATCGCAGACAGCGGCCCTCACCATAACGCGGACCGGCAATCTGTCGGGTACTGACACCGTTTTGTTCTTTAATGGAAACGACACGGCGACGGGCGGTGCGGCGTGTACCGCTGGCGTCGATTACATCAGAGTGTCGGGCCAATCGGTGTTGTTCAATCCGAATGACACGTCCAAGACGGTAAATGTCATGCTGTGCGGAGATGGAATAATAGAGTCTGACGAAACGGTCATTCTCTTGTTGACGGGACCCAATCTTGGCTCACCGGCAGCGGGCGTTCTGAGGATCAACGATACGGCGACATCGTTCCGTAACCCGACAAACATCGCCATCATCGGCGGCGCCACGGGCGACCCGTATCCGTCAACGATCACCGTATTTGGCGGGCCAAACATCATCGGCTCGATGCGCGTCACGCTCTATGACCTGTCGATCAGTATCCCCGATACGGCCGCCTACCTGCTTGTCAATCCGGGCGGACGGCAGTTCATCCTTATGGCAAACGCCGGTGGCTTAAATCCCGGCGGCCCCGCCACGCTGACCTTTACCGACACGGCAGGACAAGTCGTGCCCGACAGCGGCCCGCTGACGACCGGCGATTTTGAGCCGACGTCATGGGGACCGGTAGGGCCGTTCCCGGCACCCGCGCCTCAGGGTCCGTATAATTTTCCCGGCAGCACTGTCGGCGGTTCGGGCACGCAGACGCTCGGCGGAAACTTTATCGGAAGCAACTCCAATGGCGTCTGGCGGCTCTTTATCACCGATGCGGGAACACAGATCGCCGGCGGGCCGATCGGCAATGTCGCCGGCGGTTGGGGACTCGAGTTCGTCGGTTCGACCGCGGCTCAGGCCTCGATTTCAGGCCGCGTTACAACGGCTGAAGGCAACGGCATTCGCAATGCCGGCGTCGTCATCACCGGCAATTCGCTTGCCGAGCCGCGTGTCTTTACGACCGGGTCGTTCGGCTACTTCTCGTTCGACGGCCTGCCGACCGGCGAGACTTATGTTGTAACCGTCAATTCGCAGCGTTACACCTTCACCACGCCGAGCCGCGTTATCAGCTTGGTTGATAATGTAGCCGACGCCGACTTCACCGCCGATCCTCAGGAATAACCTGAGGCTCGCATTTCTACTCTTAAGGCGGCCTCCGGGCCGCCTTTTTTTCCGGCTAAAAGCTAAAAGCTTGCAGCTATCACCTAGAAGGAAAATGTTTTTTTTTGCCCGCGAAACACGCGAAACAAGCAAAAAAAGAGTTATTAGTTTTAGCCTTTTTCGCGTCTTTCGCGTGTTTCGCGGGCTAACTCCTTGTGGACAATTCTGAAAGCCATTCGCTATACTTAATCATCCGCACCCGACCGAACGAACAAGGAGACAAGGTAAAATGCCATTCAAAACCTCTATCAAATATTCACTTCTTGCTTTAATGCTTTTTTTCGCAGGCATGACAGCGTCGATCTCAGCCGCTACTTTGCCTGCCGGTTTTACCGAGACTTCGATAACGGGATTTTCGAGCCCGACTGCGTTTGCTATTCACCCTGACGGACGTATCTTTGTCACGCAGCAGGGCGGCGCGTTGCGTGTGGTAAAAAACGGCGCGCTGCTGCCGACTCCGTTTACGACCGTGACCACGACGGGCAGCGGTGAGCGTGGGCTGCTCGGCATTGCCTTTGACCCAAACTACGCTGTAAATCGCTACATTTATGTTTATTACACGGCTCTGACGCCGGCGACGCACAACCGCGTCAGCCGCTTTACGGCCGATCCGGCAAACGAGGACGTGGCGCTTGCGGGCAGCGAACTTGTGATCCTCGATCTCGACAACCTTAGCGGCGCGACCAATCACAACGGCGGTGCGATACATTTTGGCCTTGACGGAAAACTCTATGTGGCGGTCGGGGACAACGCCTCCTCAGCAAACGCAACGTCGCTGAACAACCGTTTGGGAAAAATGCTCCGCATCAATTCCGACGGCACAATTCCGGGTGACAATCCAACCACATTTCCGGGCATCGCCGGTTCGCCAACGGGCTTAAATCAGGCGATCTGGTCGGTCGGCCTGCGCAATCCTTATACGTTCGCGATTCAGCCCGGCACGGGCCGCATGTATATCAACGACGTCGGCCAGAACACATGGGAAGAGATCGACGATGGGCTGGTTGGCTTAAATTACGGTTGGCCGACATGCGAAGGCGGTTTTCTGCAAGGGACGAGCACACCATGCACTAATCCCAATTTTACCAACCCCGTATATTCATACTCGTCTTCTGCCGGCAGCGAGTGCACGATCATCGGCGGCGATTTTTATAATCCGACAAACGCGACATTTCCCGCATTGTATTCCGGCAAATTTTTCTTCGCCGATTACTGCGCCGGCTGGATAAAATATCTAGATCCTGCAAGCCCGCCCGCGACCGGCGCGGCTCCGAACTTTGCGACCGGACTTGGATTTGGAACAGTTGATATTCACGTCTCAAACGACGGCAGCCTTCATTATCTGCATCGCACGAGCGGCCTTTTCCGCGTCGTATTCTCAGGCAATCCGACGCCGACCAATACGCCGACCGCGACAAACACGGCAACGCCGACAAACACCGCAACTGCAACTCCGACATTCACACCGACGCCCCTAAACTGCAACAACACGCTTTACGCCTCGGACACGACCGGCAGGCTATTTACTCTAAACACGAACACCGGCGTCGGCTCACTTGTTGGCAATTTGCCGACCGGAGCCACGACCGAGATCGAATACGACCGCATCACGGGCCGTGCATTTGCGCAGGCGGGCGGCGTAGCGTTCTTCGGCCAGGAATTTAATCTTTCAAACGGTGCACCAATCGGTGCCCAGATACCGAACGCCCACACCTTCACCGGCCTCGAATGGGTCGGCTCGACGCTCTACGGCGCCTCGATCGACACCACAAACGGCCCTTCGTCCCTGAGAATTCTCAATCCGTGGACAGGAGCATCCACCTTGATCGGAGACACCGGCTTAGGCCCGATCTCAGGCTTGGCTTACAACGAACAGATCGGGATTATGTATGGCATCACAGGCGGCAACAGCACAAGCAGTCTAATAACCATCAATCTGAATACCGGCGCTGCAACCACTCTCGGTTCGACGGGCGTTGATCTCGG
>JAYVFJ010000430.1:0-5343 GCA_043773225.1 Chloracidobacterium sp. | reverse complement strand
GCATCGGAATCCGTTCCGGCCATCCGGCGCTTTCGCCGCGGTTCGATCATCGCTTACGCCTACACGATTTACAACGCCCAACTCGATCCGGCAACCGGTCAACCAAAACTCTCAATCCAAACAAAGCTCTATCACAACGGCCAGCTTATCATGGACGGAAAACCGCAAAACGCTCAGCTCGAAAAACAAACCGACTGGACACGCATAAACGACTATAGCTATCTGCAGCTGAAACCCCAGATGGCACCCGGTGATTACAACATCCAGATCATCATCACCGACCTGCTCGCTAAGGAAAAAAATTCCGTAACAAGCCAATCTGTCGATTTCGAAGTTGTTGAATAGAGACATTTTTTCACCACAAAGGCACAAAGGACACAAAAGGATTATTTTCTTTGTGTCCTTCGTGTCTTTGTGGTGATATTTTTCTGAAAATTTTTGCAAGTATTTACGGCTTGAGCGTTCTATCGCGCGCAGCGCTGATGTGAAGCGGCGATGGTTGCACAAGCCCGCACGTGAGTAAGGGCGATACACTCAACCATCGCAGAAAGAGGCTTTGGCATCAGTCCGGCTGTGGGTGTCTGTGCTGCGGACGGCGTTTCGTCCGCGTGTTTCTATTACTTGGGAGAAAAACAATGAGAAGATCATTAATATTATCGACAGTTTTGGCGACAAGCGTCGCCGTGCTGGGTGCCTGCGACCCAAAAACCAATACGCCGCCAAATAAACCGCCGGTCGCAAGCCCGACCGTTGCGCCATCGGCGAGTCCCGTGACTTCACCAACCGGTTCGCCAAAACCGGGCGCTTCGCCGGTCAAATCTGCGTCGCCGCAAACGTCCCGCACGCCGGAAGGCATAAAGACAAACCGCGACGATAAACCTGCAACCTCCGTTTCACCAAAAACAAAGTAATCGAGAGCAGCAGTCAGAACCGGAGCGATAGCGACCGGGTTCTTTGGAAAGCGAGCTGCATGGCTCGCTTTTCTATTTCAACAATGTCATTTTCTTAGAACTTTTCCCTTTGCCCTTTCGTTTCCTCTCTCAGGCAAGCAAGTTTCCTTTGGAGGGATTTATGAAAAAAATCGGAATTATCATATTTGCAGTGGCTTTGGTTATCGGCCTTGTAGTTTCTAATATATTCTCGTTTGGCCATGCAGCGCACGGGCTTTTCCATTTTTCGTTCGATTTCAGCGGCGAAAAGGGCTCCGGAAAGATCGTCACGGAAAAACGTGACCTCAAAGGCTTTAAAGGAGTCGAGGTCGGTGGCGTTTTCCATGTCGAGATCACGGCGGGCAAGGATTTTGAAGTCGAAATCGAGACCGACGACAACCTTTTGCCGCTGATTAAAACAGAGGTAGATGGTGACGTTTTGGAGATCGAGTCAGAAGGGCGCATCTCGCCGTCCGGAAAAATAATTGTCCGCATTTCGGCGCCTGACATCAATGAGCTCGATGTTTCCGGCGCGGCCAATGTCTCGCTGAACGGCCTCAAAAATTCCGGCCTCGCAGTTGATTCGAGCGGTGCTTCAAAGGTCAAGATCGCCGGCGAAACCGCGAAATTAACTGCCGAAACAAGCGGCGCTTCAAAGATCGATGCCGAAGATCTGCGTGTCGTTGACGCGAGTATTGACGGCAGCGGCGCGAGCCATGTCGAGATCAATGTGTCCGGCGAGCTTACAGCCGACCTTTCGGGAGCAAGCAAGGTCGTCTATTCGGGAACTCCGTCCGCAGTCCACAAAAAGACGAGCGGCGCGGGCAGCGTTTCTCAAAAGTAATCGTTTAGAGTGACGCCTTTAGGTGTGAAGATCACGCGTAAACGCGTAACTCTGAACTTAAGTTTCAACGGCTTTTGTTGATACTCCCACCAAACATCCGTCCGTGTTGATCCCAACGACAAAGATATCCAGTCGGATACGACCGATCCTAAACACTTTCAATTCGCTAAGATTTTCCTTGAGCAGTTTTCGAAGCTCGAGAAATTTCTGCGCTCTCGCTTTTTCCGCTTCACCATACCAATCCCTGATCGTCGTCAACCGGTCAAAAAATTCAGCAAATTCTCTTTCCTCAACCGGCTCTTCGGCGGTCATGCCTGAATATTGTAGAATGACATCCGCGTTGACAGCGTCGGTTGGTTGACCGGCAAAAGTGAGAACCGGCGCATCGGTTTCGCTGATGTAGATCAAGCCTTCGCACGCATGTTCGATCTGATGAAAAAGTTCACGAGTATTTTCATTTTCATTTTGAAAAAAAAATTGCATTTTTTTGTCGATTTTTGGAGCGTTTTTTTTCGGTTTTCTTAGTCTAACACATTCGCAAATCGACTCGAAATTGTTGTCAGCAAAGCAAGTTAAATCTCTGTTAAACCTCCAAAAAAAACCTGTGGATTTCGGTTTGCGCTTCGCGTTTTTTCGTGTTAGTCTGTTACCCGTTCACAGATATTAGGCCTGCGTAACTTATTGAGGGTAAACGGCTTAATGCTTTACTTTAGGTTTTGTGTCTTTTTTTCCAATGGATGTGGAAAAGCTGTGAATAACCAACGCGGCCATCGTCTGCTGACCGCCGCAAAGCACCAAAACAAAAACCTTGTCGTCCTCAGACGCTAAGGCAAAAACAAGGGGGCCGATGTTGTGTTTCGTCGGAACCAAATATTGTTAACGAATGGCGTCCGTCCGAGCGCCGCCGAAGGATGTTATTTTGAAAGCAGTTTCGCAAAAATCTACCTCTTGGAACGACATTCTCCGCGTCGTCAAAACACGTCTTAATAAGGACGTTTATAACACCTGGTTTCGCCCCATAAAATTCGAGAGCATAGATGGCGATCAAAAGTTATTGAATGTCCGGGCCGGCCAGATAACCAAAGATTGGGTTTGCCTATATTACGCCGAATTGCTTGAACAGGTGATGGCCGAGCTGGACATCGCGGACCACCGCCTAGAATGGCAAGTCGATCCCGATCAACCGCTCGAACCGCTGTTTGCGAACGAGCCGGACGCAGATCTTTTCTTTTCGCCGAAGAACGGTGCGGCTGCCGTCAGCCCTAAAAAAGAGGCGGCTCATTTTATTGACATCGAGCCGGTCGAGGAAACGCTCAACCCAAAATATACATTCGAAAAATTTGTCGTCGGGTCATTTAATCAGTTTGCGCATGCCGCAGCTAAGGCGGCGGCCGAGATGCCGGGAACGACATACAACCCGCTGTTTATCTATGGCGGCGTCGGGCTTGGCAAAACGCATCTGATGCACGCCATCGGCCATGCGATAAAATCCCGAAGCCCGCACACACGCGTCTCTTATATTACGTCCGAACGGTTTATGAACGAGCTGATCAATGCGATCAGGTTTAACAAAACCCCGGCGTTTCGCGACAAATACCGTTCGATAGACGTGCTGCTGATGGACGACGTGCAATTCATGGCGGGGAAAGAGCGGACGCAGGAAGAGTTTTTTCACACTTTCAACACGCTACACAACGGCCAGAAGCAGATCGTTGTTTCAAGCGATTGCCCGCCGCGCGAGATACCGACGCTCGAGGAGCGTCTGCACTCGCGTTTTGAATGGGGACTGATCGCCGATCTCGAACCGCCCGATCTCGAAACAAAAGTCGCCATCCTCAAACGCAAAGCAGACATGGACGGCATAGGCCTGGATGACGACATCGCGATCTTTATCGCCGGAAAGATAAGCAATGTCCGCGAGCTTGAGGGAGCACTTATACGCCTGCTCGCAATATCGTCAATGCGCGGCGTGCCTATCTCAAAGCAGCTCGCTCAGGAGTCAATGAAAAGCATCCTCGACAGTGAGCGTCCTGCGGGCCTGACGATGGAGCGGATCGCGCGGGTTGTTGCTTCGCATTACGATATGTCGGTCGAGGAGTTGAAATCCAAGAACAATTCACGCTCCGTCGCCGTCCCACGTCAGGTGGCGATGTATCTTTGTAAAAGGCTGACAAAACACAGCTTCCCCGACATCGGCCGCGAGTTCGGCGGCAAGCATCACACGACCGTTATGCACTCGGTCGAGAAAATCACCGGCCTCGAACGCGACGACAGAAATTTCCACAAGGAAGTAAAAGAGTTAATTGATAATCTTTGCAGCTAATTAAAGTTGTTTTAACGCTGAAACGGTTTTATGCTTTTCCATAAACGAATGCGATCTTGTTTTAACGTAAGTTGTTTGTTTTCTTATAATTGAATAATGTTTTTCCACATTTCCGCAAGGGTCGTCAAAACAAGGCTGTGGATGTCGGTGGAAAAACAGGGGCAAAGAAAGTTATCCGCAGGGGTTAAGGTTTTCCACAAGTTTTCCACAGGCGGCTGTGGAAGGAAAAACCGCTTGTTTTATAAGAGTTTAGGCCGCTTTTGCACATTTACACAGGCACTATTCCTACTACTAATTCTTTATCTTGTTTTGAAAGTTATTAGTTGTAGAAAAGAAATGAAACAGTGTAATATAATATCTCACCGATGAAATTGATTTAAGAGAGTACGAGGAGAAGTAATCATGGAATTCAAAATTAAACAGAGCGTTTTAAAAGAAGAGTTGGGATTTATCCAGGGCGTTGTCGAGCGCAAGACGACGATACCCGTGCTGTCTAACATCCTGATCGAAGCGATCGGCGAAAAAGAGATCCGCATCGTTGGCACCGATCTCGACTGCACGATCCGCTGCGACGCCGAGGCCGAGATCATCAAGGCCGGTGCGATCTGCGTCCAGGCACGCAAACTGTTTGACATCGTCCGTGCACTTGATGCCGGCGACGTGCATTTCACGAAAGCGGACAACGAATGGGTGACGATGAAATGCGGCAATGCCAATTTCCGTCTCGCCGGCGTCAATAAAGAACAGTTTCCCGAACTGCCGACCTTCAAAAGCACGCCATTAAAGCTCGCTGCCGAGACGTTTAGCTACTTCATCCGCAACACGGCATTTGCGATCACCAATGAGCAGTCGCGCTTTACGCTCTCCGGAGCCAAATTCATCCTCGGCGACGGCCGAGCAAAGATGGTCACAACCGACGGCCACCGCCTCGCCTTTGTCGAGCGTGCGATCGACGACAAAGACGCCGTGATGGACACGCTTGTCCCGCGCAAGGCGCTGCTCGAACTCGTCAAGCTCGCCCGCAATGACGGCGAGGTCTCGTTTGGCGAGGACCAGAACCACATCTATTTTGAGACCGAGGGCCGGCTGCTCATCACACGCAAGCTCAGCGGCCAATTTCCAAATTACGAGATGGTCATGCCAAAGGACAACGACAAATCGGCCACGTTTGACCTCGACGAGATGAGTCGTGCCGTTCGCCGCATGTCGCTCATCGCCGACGAACGCAACCGCTCGATCCGCCTCAC
>JAYVFJ010000429.1:0-3162 GCA_043773225.1 Chloracidobacterium sp. | reverse complement strand
ATTCCTTTTGCCTATCCAGATCGGTAAGATCTGTGATCAAGCGTTCTCTCAATTTATTTTCAAGAAGAAGAGATTTCATGTTGCTCTCGACGCCGCTGTCGCGCCAATGGAGTTTGGAGGTTTGTCGAAGAATGGTTGCTGTTCGATCACAGATATGTGTCTAGCGCAACTCGCTCGTCGAGCTCTGCTGCGCTGGCGCGGCGCGATCGCGTCTACCGACTATTGGATGTGGCGTGACGCCGACATCGTGCTGCGCGACTCTGGCATGGAGCCGTCGCCGATTGTCGGCATGCCGCTCCAGCTCCGTCGTCGTCTCGCACGCATTGGCAGCTCCAATCCGGCGATTGACTCGCAGTCGGTGCTTGCTGCGTCGCGTCTCATTGACATCTCCTGGCAAGACGGCTACATTGGCGACGTCGACTTCGTCATGGCAATGCCGCTCTTCGGCAATCCGTTGCTCGGCGCCAATCTCATCTCGTCCCTGCAGCCTCATAAGCGTGTAAGAGTTATCGGTGATGTTTTTGATGACGATTCCGTCGATCGCGGACGCGTTGGGCAAAGATGTTTCAACGCGAGATGGACCGGCTATCAGTACTTTGACGCTCTGCAGCAATGGTGGCCTGAGCTGCGAGCTGTGCTCACCGATGCGCGCTCCAATGCTGTCGATCTGCACGTGACCGATTGCCGCAAGTTTGACGCTGATAAGATGATTGTCTACAAGGTCAATCGAGGTATTCAATCGTCTCAACAATGTGGTGATGTCTTTGCTGCAAGTCAACATTCTGATGGCTTTTTGAAACTGACGAAGTTGCCTCTGAAAATTAATTCTAATATTTCTTTTGATGAGCTTCATTCTAAGGTCTCCTCGCTTCATCCTCAATTAACGGTGCCAACGTTCGAGGTATGTCACTCGGAAATTGATCGAATCACTAACTTGGTGCTTTGGTGTCGTCAACACTTGCCGTCACACGTCGCGAGCACGGACAACCTGCGTCGAGCTACAATCTTCCAGCGCACTGATGTTATAAGTACTGCAAGCTGCGCTGATTTCCTTAATTTTTCGTTCTCGGCTTGTGTTGCTTTGCCTGTTGTTCAGCCGTCAATCTTCAATTGGACTACGTCGTGCATCGTGCGCTCGTCGGCCGCTGCCAAGCGAGACGACCCGGTGCTGCGAGCTCTGTCGCCCTATCATCGTGGCACGCTGCTCGACTGGCTTGCATCGCACACGCGCCGTCGCATCGAGCTCGGCAACTTTGCAGAGCTGCATGTGATGCTCGAGCGGCTGCGCATGCGTGAGCGTTTATCGCAATGCGTCGCCAAAGTCAGCTTCACTGCGTTCGACGACATCAAATCGGCCGACATTGCGCATCGACTCATGTGGCTGCGCATGCCGACCGATCGCCTGGCGCGTCACGTCAGCTGCTTTGGCTTCAGCTTCGGTGATCTCGCCAAGTATCGTGCGTTGTTGGCGCGCGCCGACTTTGATTTCGTTTGGCGCGTGCTGCATAATTATTTGCCGTTTGCGCCTTTTTTGAAGTTGTCGGGTGGTCGTGGCTCGTTGTCGCGCTGTCCTGTTTGCAATGCGCTCGTTGATGCTCGTTTTCGCGATCACCCTGTGCATGATTGTCCTTTTGCGGAAGTTGTGTTTCGCGAGCTCTTGGCTTGGTTTTATAGCGTTGGCACGCTGTCTGTTCGCGATGCGCGGCGCACGGCTTTTGTCTCTGCGTGGAATTTTGCTGCGCCTACGCGCCATCGCTGCTTCAAAGTCGCATTTGTTTTGACTGTCATTGCGAAGCGCATGATTTGGCGCCGCGCTGCTGCTATTTGTTTTGGCTCCGAAGAGCAAGTCGAAGCAAGCGAGCGAATGACGGCCAGTGTTCTGGTCAATTGTGTCAAAAGCGAGCTGCTTCGACGAGCTCGCGCTCTCGGGCCGAACTGCGAATGGTCAAAGGTTTTAATTCTTTGATTATTTACTCGATTTTTCGAGCTCTTTCTATTATTTTTGCCTTTTCGTCTAGTTGTTTGTGTCCGCAACAACTTGACTTTCTCTGGCAAACATTGTGCGAAACTTTGTCTTTGTTACTTTGGGCTGTTACCTTTGGGCGATTATTGGCTTATCTCGTTGTCGATTTATTATCAATCGGCTGTTTGGCGTCGATTGTTCTCTTCGACGTCGTCGATCATCGAAAATTAATTGTTCGGCTCTCGTCGTCGTCAGCGTCGTCATCAATTGTCGCCTGTGATCAATATCATCAACATCAAACTTTTTCGTCATTGTCGGCTGCGCCTCGTCCATCTGCGCTTTCGTCCGACATTGCTCGTCATCGACGTTCGTCATCGTCGTCTATTTCGTCGTTCGACGTTAATATCGTCATTGGAATCGTCGTTTCGTCGTCAATATCGTCGTTAATATCGTCGCTAATATCGTCGTTAATATTATTCATCAACATTCGGCAACAACACATTTGCCGGCCCCACGGATTCGCCTTCGGGCTGCCACTTCAACTGCCGCACGACCGACGCATTGGCTCGTTGCCTCGTATTGATTTCACCTATTGTCAACGTGCGCTCGTCGATCGGGCGCTTCGACTTTGGTGATGGAAACCCTCTACTCTTATTTGAGGGTCCCTCTCACATCTCGAGAGGGCGAGAGCTCGTCGACTCTCTGTTCCTGTCGCGACTCACCTCACTCGATCGTTCGGTTGGCGGGCGCACTGCGACTGCTTGGTGGGGTTGGTTTGACGCTTCGGGTAAACCCTTTGGGGTTGCACATAGTCGAGGGGTGTTTTTCATCTTATCGTTGTGTGGTGGAAGTTGTGTTGATGCTTCTGTGCTGCTTTCATTTGTGTTGGACATTTAATCGATCTGATTAATTGTTGCCAGTATCACTAATCAATATATTTGACGATGAGCACTGATTTGGTGTTCTATCGCTTTATTGCATCGATTTATTGCGATCGATGTTTTGTCAAGTAATGCGTCCGTCGAGAACTCTCCGGCATTACCAACTTTTGGAGTCGCGTCTTTCTGCGACTCTTTGTTCGTCGACGTCTCATTTCCTGGCGTTGACTTCTATTTCGTCCTTTATCAATGTTCCTTGCTTCGACGACACTAAACGTCTCTTCGGTTGCTCTACGTGGACGCCGCTTATGGAACCCGGAC
>JAYVFJ010000428.1:0-3759 GCA_043773225.1 Chloracidobacterium sp. | reverse complement strand
CCATTTGAGCAGTTCAAAACGCCGGTTTGTAAATATCTCGTCGCCGATATATTTGGTCGAAGCGGGCAGAACCATTCCCGCAAGCCGTGAGATGAGCATCAGCAAGCTGCCAACGAGCAGCCGCCAACGCGCATTCCAAATGATCTTTCGAGCCTCGGCCCATGCGCTCGAATAATCGACTTTCTTTTTCTTTTCGTCTGCCATGCTTTTAAGTTCCAAGTCTGATAACCGCGAGGTAATATGTCAACCTGAACACTAATCACCGGTATGCGCCTTTAGAAGGGCCAAACCTGTTAGTTGCTATAGTGGGCAGAAGCTCGGCGCTGCTTATTAGCTCCGGCTCGCGTTTTGCGATCTCAAATCGCTGATCGAGGCGGATAAGCTCTCTCAGGTATTCGCTGATCGAACCGTAACCGCCGTGGCACACTCGCGAACGGGCAAATTCCTCGAGCGATTTTGGCATCGAAATTGATATTTTTGTGATCATAATTTTACCTCCAAATTTGGTTTTAACGCTGGGACAAATCATACTTCTTGCTACCGGAGTCGGAAATTTTGCTGATATTTCCTGCCATGAAACGGCTCTGAAATGTGTAAATCACTGCCTCTGAACGAGTTATTCGATTTGTCCCAAAAAGTTGTGTTTTTACAAATTTCCATTTAATTTTGCCCTACAAAAAAACTTGTATCTTAAGAATGAAACATTATCACACCGTTGCTATAATTGCAAGTGGTGTTATTCATGCAACAATGAATGCGGCAAAGTTCATGGGCCGTCATGCCGTGCATGTTTTGTTGCTGGGGCCGTTTACTTTAGAATCAAGTTTTATTGTTATTTATGAAGCAAACATACATTAACCAATTAAAGGATCATCTCGGTGAATCGGTCACGCTCAAGGGCTGGCTGTATAACAAGCGTTCGAGCGGCAAGCTTGTTTTTTTACAGTTTCGCGACGGCACGGGTATTGTGCAGTGCGTCGTGTTTAAGCCGAATGACGAGGCGTTGTATGACCTCGCAGATTCGTTGGGGCAGGAAAGCTCGATCATCGTCACCGGCACCGTAAAGGAAGACACGCGTTCATCGCTTGGCGTCGAGCTTGACGTTACAGGGCTTGAGGTCCTGCAAAACGTCCACGATTACCCGATCACGCCAAAGGAGCACGGCACCGAGTTCCTAATGGACAATCGCCATCTGTGGATACGCTCGAAGAAGCAGCATGCAGTTTTGAAAATTCGGCACACCGTCATCAAAGCGGTTCGGGATTATTTTGACGGCAACGGCTTTACGCTTGCCGACACGCCGATCTTTACGCCTGCCGCGTGCGAAGGGACGACGACGCTTTTCGAGGTCGATTATTTTGGCGACGACAAAGCATATCTGACGCAATCCGGCCAGCTTTACAACGAAGCGACCGCTGCGGCTTTTGGCAAATCTTACGCATTCGGCCCGACGTTTCGTGCGGAAAAATCAAAGACCCGCCGCCACCTGACCGAGTTCTGGATGGTCGAGCCCGAGGTCGCATACGCCGGTTATGAAGACATGATGGACCTCGGCGAGGCAATGATCCTCTCGATCGTCGAACGCGTCCTCAACGACCGTCAGGAAGAGCTGAAAACGCTCGAACGCGACACGACGATCCTCGAAGCCATCAATTCCCCGTTCCCGCGTCTGCATTATGATGACGCGGTCAAAATGCTGCAGGAAGGCCACGCAAAAGGCGAGCTTGAGAACAATTTCGAATGGGGCGGCGATTTTGGAGCACCTGATGAAACGTATCTATCGAGCCAATTCGGCAAGCCCGTTTTCGTCCATCACTTCCCTGCCGCGATCAAAGGTTTTTACTTCGAGGTGGACAAGCAACGGCCCGAATGCGCCCTCGGCATCGACCTGCTCGCCCCCGAAGGCTACGGCGAGATCATCGGCGGCGGCGAACGCGCCTCGAATCTCGATTACCTGATCGAGCAGCTCAAACATCACGGACTCGACCAGGCGACCTTCGAATGGTATCTCGACCTCCGCCGCTACGGCAGCGTCCCGCACGCCGGCTTCGGCATGGGCATCGAACGCTGCACCGCCTGGATGGCCGGCATCGAACACGTCCGCGAGACAATTCCGTTTCCGCGGATGCTTTATAGATTGAGACCATAAAATAAATTTTCGGCCTGCCATGAAAAAAGGTTAGAATTACGTTGAGGTGACAAAATCATGCTTGAAACAATAAAAGCCACCATTGATTCCGCAGGTAACATCGTTTTGAAGGATAAAGTCAAACTTCGCGGCACACAGGACGCTTTGCTGATTCTGAACAGAACCGATGAAGATTACCCGCCTTTCGAATTGATGGGAAGTTTGGAAATCGTCGGAGATCTTGAAAAGGCAAATGAAGAAATTGCAGAATTGTTCCGGCAGTCTATTGAGAATACTGTAAAAGATTTGAATAACTGAGATGTTTGTTACTGATACACATCCGTTGGTATGGTATATCGGCGGAGAACATTCGAACTCACCGACAAGGTAGTCAGCGCTTTTGATAAAGCCAGACATAATGAATCGCTCATCTACATTTCCGCGGCAACTCTTTGGGAAATCGCAATAATAAGTTCACTTGGACACGTGAAATTAAAGGATAGGTTTGACTATTGGGCCAGCGGCGTTTTGTCGATGGATGGTTTTGAACAGATGCCTTTGACTGTCGATGCAATACATCTCGGAGTCGGTTACGGCATCCACACTGACCCTTTCGACAAAGTAATTGTTGCAACGGCGGTCGAGCTTGGCCTCCCGCTTATCACCAAAGATGTAGCGATCACGGAGTCGAATTTGGTTGAGGTCTATTGGTAATATGGCCGGCATCGAACACGTCCGCGAAACCATTCCGTTTCCGAGGGTGTTGTATCGTTTGAAACCTTAGGTATAACTAGTGAACATCAATGCAATCGCAATAGGGTCTATTTTCTGCCTGGTTGGTGCAACACTTATAGTATTCAATCGTCAGATTGGAGCTTTTGCTGACAGAATTGATCCTTTCCCGTCACTTCGTGGCCTCTATTTCCCAAGAGTGAATGCAATTGTGATCGGGATGTTTCTTATAGTCCTGGGAATTCTCGGATTGGTTGATTAGATAAAAGGAGCGTAGTTGCGCGAATAATGATGGCTACTCACACTGCGACGATCACATGGAAGACCGACTCGCCGGAGTCGTTCACTAAGAATAAATACACACGCGGGCATACTTGGGAGTTTGACGGCGGGGTGAACGTTCCGGCGTCGTCTTCGCCTCATGCGGTGCGGGTTCCGTTTTCGGTTGAGGCGGCGGTTGATCCTGAGGAGGCTTTGGTGGCGTCGGCTTCGTCGTGTCATATGCTGACGTTTCTGTGGCTTGCGGCAAAGGCGGGATTCAACATCGAATCATATACCGACAACGCCGTCGGCGAGATGGCAGCTTTGGAAGGTGGCCGGCAGTGGCTCGCAAAGATCACGCTCGACCCGCAGATCGTTTGGATCGGCGACGCACCGACACACGAACAGCTTGCCGATCTTCATCATCGTGCTCATGAAGGCTGCTACATAGCGAACTCGATCAAATCTGAAATCGTCGTGAATGGGGTTGGATAATTTTTTCATGTGGATTTGGATTGATTGATGCGGGTTTAATAGAGTCTGAGGTGGTCAAGTGTTTCAGGACACGATCCTCTCGCTCCTTTTGGTTGATTTAGTTTTCAAAGTTTGCGTTTTTTTAGGCATTGGCAAATCTATCA